>CAKQRB010000045.1 GCA_934271195.1 uncultured Alphaproteobacteria bacterium
TTGCAATAACTCCGGAAGGTTTTATACCACTTTTTTCTATATTTTCTTGATAACATTTCTTTTTAGCTCCACTATTTTGTTAAAACAAAACCGCCGGAAGTTTTCCCTCTGGCGGTGGAGCTCAAAAACTGCATAGATCAGTCGTGGCTATTCGCCGTGCAAGCACGCTTATTTGACCACACTCCACCCAAAGTGGATATTTCTATGAGATGTTTTTGAGACACCGCAGCCCGTCTCCGGACTGCGGCTATTATCATAAAGTATTGCAGGAATTTTGCAAGCAAAAAAGGCCGTTTATAACGGCCTAATTGATTTGTTTATTCAACGGGTTAAATTTCAATAACATAGTATTCCATTTATCGTACTTCTCCGGATATTTCTCAGACAACATCTTATATGCCGGCTCGCAGATATAGACAGCTCGTCTGGCGCTGTCTGCCACCGAACGGAAGAAGTTGTCCGAATTATAGCGCGACATATCCAGAATATCCACTTTTCGTACGCTGCCGTCCTGATTCAAGGTTGCGCGAATTTCAATAATCATATTTTCAATGCCCATGGCGCCGGGGTCAAGATTCCAGCAAGCCCGCAAGCGGCCGGCCAGAGCATCCATTTCCGAGATGCTCAGCTCGCTGAAATAGTTTCCACCGATACCTCCTTCAACTCCCATGTTTTGAACTTCTGTTCCTTCTTTGATGGTAGCTTCTTCATCTTCCGCACCCAGATTCTTTTCCATGGCATCAACAGAAGCCAGCAGGCTTTTTAACGGATTAGCCAATTTGGGTTTGGACTTGTCTTCCGGTTTTGTCGGTTGCTTTTTGGGTTCTGCTTTAGGTTTCGGCTTTTCTTTCGCAGGTTTTGGTTTTGCAACCGGTGCCTTAGGCTTTCGGGGCTGAGGCGCAACCAGAAAATCTTTTTTTATCTCTTTAGGCGCTTCTTCCTTAACGGTTTCTGGCTCGGGTTTGCTATCTTTAGTCTTTTCGGCCGGAGCTTCTTCTTTTGGTTCATCTTTAGAAAAATTTTCTTCTATCTTGCGCTGTTTTTGCGAGGCGGCCTTGTCTTCCTTGCCCATTTTGGCCTTGGGCGGCAAGTTTGTCATCTCGGAGATTTTAACATCTTGTAAATCAACAATAATCGGCACCTGATTCAGGGTCATTTTATTTGACCAGAACAACGGCAGGTCTATCCAAAACAAGAAAAAGACCAGCAGATGCAATGCTATTGATTTTTTCAGCGCCTTATTCATTGAGATTATTTTTTCTTTACAGTCCGAGGTTTGGGTTCCGTTTTCAGTCCGACTTTTTCAAAACCGGCTTCTTTCAAAATGGCCATCAGGCCGATAACGCGGCCATACTCCGCGCCGGTATCGCCGGAGATGGTAACACTCAGCTGCGCGTTTTCTTCGCGAATGGCCTTGAGTTTGTCAACAATCTTGTCTGCCGGAATTTCGGTTTCGCCAATGTAATAGTAGCCTTCTTTGTCAACACTGATATTGACAGAGGTTTCCTCACCTTCCATGTTTTTGCCGCCGACTTTCGGCAAATCCAGCGCAATTCCCGACGTCATTAACGGGGCGGCAACCATAAAGACCACCAGCAAGACCATCATAACGTCCATCAGGTTGGTCATATTGATATCTGCATTGCGGCGGCTGCAGCGGGCGTCACGACGTTGCGACTGTTGATAGTAAAAAGCCATGTTTTATTCTCCCGCCATGTCGGCTTTGATTGCGGTATCATCAATCTCGCGCGACAAGATGCTTGAAAACTCGACCATGAAATTCTCCAGACGTTTGGCATAGCGATCAATATCGGAAGAAATTTTATTATAAGCGACAACGGCCGGAATAGCGGCAATCAGGCCGAAAGCCGTGGTAAACAGAGCCTCGGCAATACCAGGGGCCATTGCGGACAAGGAGTTGCTCTGCGTGGCGGCAATGGCGTTAAAGCTGTTAATGATTCCCCATACCGTTCCGAACAAGCCCACCAACGGCGCAACCGAACCGGTAGAAGCCAAAAAGCCCATGCGCATATCCAACGCCTCGACTTCTTTATCCATGGATACGGTCATGGATTTTTCAATACGCTGCTGCAACGAAACGCCGCGCAGTCCTCGGTCAGTTTTGGACTTCATGATATTGGTGCGTTTCCATTCCTTCATGGCTGCCACAAACATTGCCGACATCGGGTCGGACGGATGCGTGCCGATAGCATCATACAACCGGTCTAACGAACCGCCGGACCAGAAACGTTCTTCAAATTTGCGGGAACGTTGCTTGACCTGACGAAGCGTGCCAAGCTTTTCGATAATAATCGCCCAAGACCAGACCGAAGCGGCAATCAGGCCGATCATCACGACTTTGGTAACGGTATCGGAAGCCCAGACCAAATCCCACATGGACATTGTCTGAGCGGCGGTGGCAACATCTGTCATTGTTTCTGTATTCATTGTATTTTCTACCTTATTCTAAAACGGAACTGTCCGAAACTAAAAATCTGTACGGAAATTTAGCATAAAATGTTAAAGATTCAATTAATTTAAATATATTTTTCAATCTTCTGCACCAAAGATGCCGGCATCCGCACCGGACGTTTTTTGATAAGATTCAAACAGGCGACTTTGACATCAAGAACAACCAGAAGATCTTCGCCGCGGCGTATCTCCTGATGCATGACGGCCGAAGCGCCGCCAAGTTCCGTAATCTTGCAGGATACGTTTAACAAATCGTCCAAGACTGCCGGTTTTAAGTAATCAATGTCGCAATGGCGGACGGCAAAACCGAATTTGTCTTCGGCGCTTAGTTCCGCCTGCTGGTCAAAACCCAGTGTCCGGATATATTCGCTGCGGGCGCGCTCGGCAAATTTTAAGTAATTGGCGTAATACACAATGCCGCCGGCATCCGTGTCTTCATAATAAACGCGAACCAACATGGTATAGCTTCCGTCAGCGGAAATTTCACGGGACAGATTGTCTTGCATTTTTTTAGTCCTCTATTGTTTCTAACAAGTCAAATTGTTTTGTGTTTTTGCGGAGTTTGGCAACACCGAGATATTCGCAGCCCAAATCGGAAATAACACGGCCGCGCGGCGTGCGCTGTAAAAATCCGAGTTTGAGCAAAAACGGCTCAATCACTTCTTCAATAGTATCCCGTTCCTCCGACAAAGCCGCCGCCAAAGTGTCTGCTCCCACCGGCCCGCCGCCGTAATTCTGAACAATACATTGCAGGTAACGGCGGTCAAAAGCATCTAAGCCGTAATTATCAACGTCCAGCCGGCGCAACGCGGTATCGGCAATCCGGTTATCAATTTCTGCGGCCTCGCTGACCGCCCCGAAATCCCGTACGCGGCGCAAAAGCCTTCCGGCCACGCGCGGCGTTCCGCGCGAGCGTTTGGCAATCTCCATCGCACCCTTGTCCGACAACGACATTCCCAGCAGATGAGCACCGCGGGCGACAATTTTCTTCAAATCTTCCGGAGAATAAAAATCCAGCCGGAGCGGAATGCCGAAACGTTCCCGCAGCGGAGTCGACAGCATGCCGGAGCGTGTGGTTGCGCCAACCAGCGTAAAAGGCTGCAAATCAATCCGCACAGAGCGCGCCGACGGGCCTTCGCCGATAATCAAATCAAGCTGAAAATCCTCCATTGCCGAATAGAGCACTTCTTCAATTGCGGGGTTCAGACGGTGGATTTCATCAATAAACAAGACATCATTCGGCTCAAGGTTGGTCAGAATTGCCGCCAAATCTCCGGACTTGGAAATCATTGGCGCAGAAGTGGCGCGAAAGCCTACGCCCAGTTCTTTGGCCACAATGGAAGCCAGCGTGGTTTTGCCCAACCCCGGCGGGCCGAAAAGCAAGACATGATCCAGCGCCTCGCCGCGTTTTTTGGCTGCTTCAATAAATATTTTCAGGTTTTCGCAGACCTGTTTCTGCCCGACAAAATCCGCCAAAGAGGTCGGGCGCAAATTTATTGGGGCATTTATCCCCTGCTCTTCGTCTTCTGACGTTTTTTTGGTGCTGACCAGTCTTTCATCATCCATTATCCATTAATCCTTTTGGGCAAATTCTTTTAACGCCAGTTTAATCAGCTCGGAAACACCTGCATCCGGCTTGTCGGCCGCGGCTTTGTTGACGGCCTTATAGGCTTCAAGCCGCTGATAGCCGAGGTTAATCAGAGCGGATATTGCGTCTTCCACGATTTCGGGATCTTCGGCGGCATTCAATATGGCAACGTTATCCTCATAGTTCGCAGTTTCTTCGGTCGGATTCATAGCAATCTCCTTAGAAAATTCGGTTATCGGGACGGTTACAATCTTGTCTTTCAGCTCCGTTACAATCCGCGCCGCCAGTTTGGGGCCGACGCCATTGGCACGGGTGAAAGAATTTTTATCTTGCGCAGAAACTGCCTGAGAAAGCTGCAACGGGCTCAAAACCGACAAAATGCTTAGACAGACCTTGGCTCCGACACCCTGAACTTTTGTCAGGGTATTAAACCATTCTTTTTCCCATGCGTCAAAAAAACCATACAGCGAGATGCTGTCTTCGCGGACGACGGTTTCTATCAGCAACGCCGCCGCACCGCCTTTTATCAGTTTTCCGAGCGTTTTCGACGAAGCAAAAACCAGATAGCCAACGCCGTTGACATCAATTATGCACCAGTCTTCGCCGATTGTATCTATTATGCCTTTCAGCTTTGCAATCATTTCCGCACCTTATTTTATATAATCTTTCTTGTAAACTTACACAAGTCTGCTTTTTTCTGCAATCTTTTTCGCAAGGTAATCCCCCGTCTGTCCGGACATAAAAAAAACAGCCTGATTGGCATCAGGCTGTTTTTCGGGATATTATCAATTATGCTGCTTTAGAATTTTTTTTAGAGGCAAATTCATTCATGCAATTGATAATATAATCCTGAGATTCCTGATCCAGATACGGATGCATCGGAATACTCAAAACGGTCTTGGACAATTTCTCGCAAACCGGCAGAGAGCGGGTGTTCCATTTGGCATAAGCGGTCTGAGTATTAACCGGACGCGGATAGTATGCGCCGCAAGGAATGCCTTTTTCTTTCAGGAAAGCCATAGCCTCGTCACGGTCATTGCAGGTAACGGTATACAATGCGTAGGCGGACTTACTGCCGTCCAAAATCTGCTGTTTGCCGTAGTAGTCGCTCAAATTGTCGTCATAACGTTTGGCAATGGTATAGCGATCTTTCAATTCCTGTTCGAAAACAGTCAGTTTTTGCAGCAAAACGGCGCCTTGGAAAGAATCCATACGGGAATTCAGGCCCATGCGAATATTGTCATAGCGGTCTGTTTTGCTCATACCGTGAACACGGCAGGAAACCATCAGGTCGTATTCTTCTTCGCTGTTGGCAAAAGACGCGCCGCCGTCACCGTAACCGGCCAGCGGTTTGGTCGGATAGAAAGAAGTCGCCGTCATGTCGGCAATGCTGCCGGCTCTTTTACCTTTGTAAACGGAACCATAACTCTGGGCAGAGTCAGACAGGACTTTCATGCCGTTTTTGTGAGCAATTTCCATAATCTTGTCATAATCAGCCGGGTTGCCGAAAATATCTACGGCAATAACAGCCTTCAAATTCAGTTTTCCTTCTTTTTTAACTTCGGCAATCGCCCTTTCCAAATCTGCCGGATCCATATTGAAAGTATGCGGATCAGAATCTACAAAAATCGGTGTTGCGCCCAAGATAACAGGAGCCTCGGCCGAAGCGACAAACGTGAAAGACGATACAAATACAGCGTCTCCGGGCTTGACATCCCAAGCCATCAGCGGCAAAATCAGGGCATCAGTACCGGAAGCGCAGGTTACGCAATATCCGGCATTAGAATATTCCGCCAGTTTGTTTTCCAGTTCATGCGTTTCCGGCCCCTGACAATAAGCGCCGTGATTTAAGATGTTTTTAAATGCCTCGAGAAATTTTTCCTGACCGATGATTTTCTGCGAAGTTGCACAATCAAAAAGATTTATAGGTTTTGAAGGTTTATTAGTCATTTGTTCGTCCTTAAAAGTAAATTGTTTAACTAAACAGGATAGTAATGCAAAAAATATTTTCAGGCAAAACACAAAAGGTTTCTTGTTTGTAACATAAACCGACAGATTTTTGCAAAAAAAATTTTTTTTGCTGAGGCGTTTTTATATAACCTTTTGAATCTTATAATCTTTTTCCTATACCATTTTATACATTCTTACATAAATAAATGTTGATATTATTAAACATTAATGTTATATTTTTTGGCAGAATTACTAATATGAAAGGTCGAAGAAGTGATTAAAAAGTCGATTTTGCTTCCGGCAGTATCAGCTCTGGTTTTGACAACAGCCTCTTGTGCTTCTACCGGAAACAACAATCCGCACGAGGATAATGACACTCTGGAAAATTATAACCGCGCCGTCTTTAAATTTAACTATCAGGTTGATAAATATGTTCTTAAACCGATTGCCGAAGGATATCGCGATATTACTTCAGAATCCGTCAGAAACAGAATCAGCAACTTTTTAAGCAATATTAAAGAGCCTTTATATGCAGGAAACCACTTGTTGCAGGGCAATTTTAAGCAGGCCGGAATTGAAGTTTATCGTTTTGCCGTTAATACTACACTTGGTATCGGCGGCCTGTTTGATGTAGCCGAAGGCTGGGGTTTTCCAAAGCAGAAGACAAACGTTGACGAAACACTGGCTAGCTGGTGCGTTCCCGACGGACCGTATTTTGTATTGCCCTTTATTGGTCCGAGCACACCGCGCGCCGCTACCGGACTGGCTGCAGAGACTGTGTTTGATCCTGTTTACTGGGCTACTTATAATGATGCCAATGTCCGTGACAAAATTACTTATACTTATTGGGGCGTCAAAGCAGTGACCTCCCGCGAGCAAGCGCTTGATTTGCTTAACGAATTGGAAAGAGGTTCTGTTGATTTTTATTCGACAATGCGTTCGGCTTATCTGCAAAACCGCAAAGACATGGGATGCCGCAGCGCTGATGACAATGCGCAGACTTATGATTTTGACTTTGGCATTGAAGACGAGGACGAAGCCTTTAATGAAATGGAAAACGAATAATTTAACATTTTGACAATTTGGAGAAACCAAAAATGAAAAAAAATATTTTTGCCGCTGTTTTTGCCGTTGTTCTGCTGATGACAGGGAATGTCCGTGCCGACGTTGACGTGGCCGGCGCCGAGGATTTTGTTAAAAACGTGACTAATGACGGCATTGAAAATATCATCAATGCCAATATTTCCCAAAAAGAAAAAGACACGCGTTTTGAAAAGCTCTTTAATAATGCTCTGGATTTGGATTTTATCGGCAAGTTTGTTCTCGGCCGCGCCTGGAGAACGGCAACGCCGCAGCAGCGCAAAGACTTTATTGCGACTTACCGCGAGCTGAACATTAAGACATGGTCAAAACGTTTTGACGAGTTCAAAGGCAAAAATTTTATTTTTAAAGGAACGACACCGTCCAACTCTGCTAACCAAATTTTTGTAAACTCAACCGTTCCGATGGATCAGGGCGAACCGGCGAAAGTAGTTTGGAGAGTTAAACAAAACGGCAATCAATTTAAAATTGTTGACATTATTATTGAAAATGTCAGCCTTGCCATTACAGCACGCAACGAATATGCCGGTTTTATCAAAAACAATGCCGGCGGTGTTGACGCTCTGATCAAAGACTTGCAAGGAAAAGTTAAAGCCATGTAATTTCCGGCAAAAAAAGCCAAAGCCCCGAAAACAATTTCGGGGCTTTTATGTATCTGCTTAACAGGACGAACTTAAAATTCGGCATTCTAAAAATCAATAGCTGCGGTTACGTCTGGCATTCAGCAAATTATTATCGGCAACCGACGGCGGTGTTTTTTCGGAGGGGTTGTTGTCCGGCATTTTTCTTTTACGCTGACGCAGGCGTTCCAGCAATTCCTGATTTTTTTTGACATCAGGCATTTTTTTCAGCATTTCGCAAGTATGCTCGTCCAAGCCGTTCACATCCTCAATCTTAGTATAACCACGGGTGCGAAGGCCGACTTTCTGACTGGCAATCATCAGGCGCGCCCGATATTCATCACTATCAGCTTTGCTGACATTAACAACGGTTTTGCCATTGTTTTTTTCCACCATCAACGCCGTTACAAAGTCTTCAATTGACGGAACGGCTTTTTTATTTTCTTTTTCCCGACGGATAATTTCCAAGCGGTTTTTGCTCTGATAATTATATTCAGTATGTCCGACAGATGCTTTGTAACCTTGTCTTCCGGTCTGCTCGTGAAAAATCCGGCCGGTTTCCTGAGCAAAGTCTTTCAGCGCTCCTTGTGCCGGCATATAGTAATCATCAACTTTTTTGCCATTCCAGCCGTTGTCATCCGTATCATCTTCAATATACTTCTCTTGCGGACGACCGGAAAAATCATACAGACTATACGACGGTCCATGTTTTTGAGATCCGGTATCCGTGTCAAAGTCATTTTCATCGGCAATAAATTTATTATCAAGATAATATTGATAACTTTCTGATGAATATTCACCATTTGTTTTAGGTCTGGGGAGATGTTCCTGCTGATATGCGGCCTCCAAATCTTGCTCCAATCCGTCAAGGCGGTGGAGCAAATCCCGCATTTTATCGCGGTTTGCAGCGGCCAAATCATCATAATAGACTTTGGCCTGATATAATTTGTCCCGTTTTTCCTGCCTTAAAATCTCTTCTTTGCCACCGCAATCCCTGATATCAGATTCCGTTGAAAAATAACGGTTGTTAAATTCGGTAATTTCATCTTCGTATCGGCGGATTTCATCCTGATTCATTTCGCGGCGGCGGTCTGCCAACTCGGCTTCGCGACGACGAGACATAAAGTCATAAGCCTGTTCATTGTCCGGAATATCGTCATAACGCATCCGGTCAATTTCCCGATCGGAATTGCGGTAAATATCATCCTGTTCGCGGCTGTTGCCTTGGAGTTCTCTGATTTTGTCTTTTCGCCACTGGATTTCATTTTCAAAATAGTTCATTTTCTCACGGGCGTCCGAGACTTTATTTTCCAACTCGGACGATTTTTGACGATAGTCTACCCAAATCAGGTCTTTATCTCGATTATAGCGGCGTTTGAAGTCTTCCAGAGCTGTTTTTACAAAACCGATTTCATATTTGACATCTGCGATCTGCTGCTTGATATTATCTATATCTGACATTGTTCCATCCAAAAAAGTACCCTGTTCTTACTTAACAGGGTACTATATTTTTTCTATTTTGGCAACTTTTATATTTTAGGCAACTTTGGCGTCAAAACTGATTGCGCTGCCTTCAATATCTGCCTGTGTGCCGTCAGTGCAGCCGTTATTCAGCTTAACGGCCAAAACCTGCTCGGCAATATAAGACTTGTTTTCTTCCAGAGCTTTGGCCAGTTCGGCATCCGCCGTCGCATAGCAAAGTTCAATACGGTCAGAAACATTAAAGTCTTTATCTTTGCGCAGAGTTTGGACCAGCCGGACAAAGTCACGCGCCATTCCCTCGCGGCGAAGCGTATCTGTCACATTGGTATCAAGTGTAACAACGGCTTTGTTATCAGCAAAAGATTTTCCTGCTATACCGTCTTTCATCTCCAGACGAACTTCAAACAAATCCGGCGTTAAGGTTTTGCCGGCAATACTCAGCGTGTCGTCGGCATTGAGTTCCCATTTGCCCTGTTTGTAAGCTCCCATTACCGGCCCCATATCTTTGCCAAGGACTTTGCCCAGCAGCGGCGTATAAAGATAAACGGTTTTAGCGGCATAGTTTTCCAGTTTGTTGTCAAATTTCACTTCTTTAACATTCAGCTCATCTTTAACAATTTCCTGATACTCGCGGCTCAATTCTGCCCCGATCAGCGTCAGGCTTGCCAAAGGCAGACGATTGCGCAGGTTCTTTTCTTCACGGATAAACTTGCCGGTCGAGCACAAATCCTGCACAAAATCCATATCCTCAACCAGTTTGGCATCATAGGTTATTTCGGTCAGAGCCGGATAGTCCGTCAGGTGGACAGACTCTTCACCGGTCAGATTTTTGAAGATATATTCCGTTACAAACGGCATTAACGGCGCAATAATTTTGCAGACATTGACCAAGACTGTGTACAAGGTATCAAAAGCATTGGCATCGCCTTCCCAAAAACGATCGCGGGTGCGGCGGATGTACCAGTTGTTCAGCACTTCCATAAAAGCGGCAACTTCATTGGTCGCTGCGGCAACGTCATAACCGTCAATACCGTTTTTAACCACATCGCGCAGGCGTTTGAGTTTGGACATAATATAATTGTCAATAGCCTCCGGCGAGGATGAAATTTCTTTGGCCTTGTATTCTTCCGCGTTGGCATAAAGCGTGAAGAAGTAAAAAGCGTTCCACAGCGGAATGAGCGCGACGCGGGCGGCTTTGGCAATTTCTTTGCCTTCTTTGTCAACCGCCAGATTACCGCCTTTCAAAACCGGCGAAGAAACCAAGAACCAACGCAGGGCATCGGAGCCGATTGTATCCAAAACCTCGTTCGGATCAGGATAATTTTTCAGGCGTTTGGACAGCTTTTGACCACCTTCGGCCATCAGCAAGCCGGTACAGATACAGTTTTTGAAAGCCGGACGGTTGTGCAAAGCCGTGGACAGCACAGTCAGCGTATAAAACCAGCCACGGGTCTGATCCATGGCCTCGACAATAAAATCTGCCGGAAAATGATTTTCAAACCATTCTTTGTTTTCAAAAGGATAGTGAATCTGGGCATAAGGCATGGAACCGGATTCAAACCAGCAGTCAAAGACGTCGCCGACTCGGCGCATCATGGTTTTGCCGGACGGATCATCCGGATTGAGATAAACCACGTCGTCAATATAGGGTTTGTGCAAATCTTTGACTTCAAAACCGGTCTTTTGTTTGATTTCTTCCAAAGACCCGAAAACGTCGACACGCGGAAATTTAGGATTGTCGGATTTCCATACAGGAATTGGCGTTCCCCAGAAACGGTTACGCGAAATTGACCAGTCGCGGGCGCCTTCCAGCCATTTGCCGAAGCGGCCGTCTTTGATATGTTCCGGCACCCAGTTGATTTGCTGATTGTTTTTGACCATTTCATCACGAAAATCGGTGACTTTGACAAACCAGCTGGACATTGCCTTATAAATCAGCGGAGTATCGGTGCGCCAGCAGAAAGGATAAGAGTGGGTATATTGTTCTTTTTTGACCAAAATGCCTTTTTCTTTCAGCAACTGCATAATCGGCTCATTAGTCTCAAAAACCTGTTTGCCCTGATAATCAGGCACTTCGGCGGTGAACTTGCCAGCTTCGTCAACAGGACAAACAACAGGGAAATTTTCGTCATAAACGCGGCAGGCCTCAAAGTCGTCCTGACCAAAGCCAGGCGCAATATGGACAATGCCGGTACCGTCCTCGGTGGAAACGAATTCGCCGCTCAAAACCTTAAACGCGCCCTTGTCTTTCAGATGTTTGAAATACGGGAACATTGGCTCATAGCTCATACCGACAAGATCTTTACCCTTGATCGTTCCGACCTGCGCGGCATGTTCAAGCTGTTTTTTATAACGGCCGAGCAAAGCCTGCGCCAATATGTATTTCTGACCATTCTCTTCCATGACGGCATAGTCAATATCAAGCCCGACAGCCAACATTAAGTTTGACGGCAAGGTCCACGGCGTGGTGGTCCATACCAGCATATTCATACCGTTTTCCAGCCTGAATATAACGGTAATGGCATTGTCGGTCTTATCCTGATAGCCCTGATTGACCTCAAAGTTTGAGAGCGGGGTTTCCGCAGCCCAAGAATAAGGCAGAACGCGGTAGTCTTCGTAGACCAGCCCTTTGTCATAAAGCTGTTTGAAATTGTGGATTACGCTTTCCATAAAAGACAGGTTCATGGTTTTGTAATCATGCGTAAAGTCTACCCAGCGGCCGATACGCTTGAACATATCAACCCAAATACCGGAATATTTCAGCACATCGGAGCGGCAGAAATTGTTAAATTTTTCAACGCCATATTCTTCAATCTGCTTACGACCGGAAACGCCCAATTGCTTTTCAGCAGACATTTCAGCCGGCAGGCCATGGCAGTCCCAGCCCAGCCGACGCTCAACCTTTTTGCCGTTCATGGTCTGAAAACGAGCGACCACATCTTTAACGTAAGACACCATAATATGTCCGTAGTGCGGCGTACCGTTAGCAAACGGCGGACCGTCATAAAACACAAATTCGGCAGCGCCGTCACGGTTGTGTACAGATTTTTCAAAAGTTTGGTTTTCTTCCCAGAATTTTAAGACTTCTTTTTCAAGCCCGACAAAGTCGGCTTTGGCCTTGACCTCAGCGTAATGTTTCATGTTACAAATACCCGTTAATGATTAAAATTTATTAATTTTGAAAAGTGTTATATATGCAAAAAGACAAATCCCCCTAGGGGATAATAATGGCAGGAATATATGATATGTAAAAAACGTTCATCTTTTTGTTAATCTTTCATAAAAATCGGATGTAATTTAATACAATAAAGCGGGTGAGTCAAGGCATTATATTAAACTTTGGCAAAAAAGAAAAGCCTCTTCCTATTTTTCAAGGAAAGAGGCTTTTCGACCATTTTGCAGAATTCTGAGGATCAGAAAAGATAACATAGACATCTGCAAAAGGCCACGTCAAGGACGACGATTTTAAACCGCGCACGACCTGACAACAGGTGATGCAAATGCGGCATAACACTTTGTGTTAGTAACTAAAATCTAAAAAATTGGCATTTTGCAACCCTGACAAGACAAGATATGCAAAAAAAACGCACTTAGCCTTTGAGAATTATTAACTGCATTATGGAAAGGCGATAGAAATAGTAAGTAACCCACAGTGTGATAAACTTTAATAATAAACTAAACTAATTGAAAAAACCGTTCCTTTTATACTGCATTAAAATTATTAGTCAAGCTTTTCTATAAAAAAATTTGCAAATAATTTTTACTCTGACAGTCGACGGCTCTGAATCTTGACAAAAACTTGTTGTAATATAGAAAATTTTGTGATATATTAACGATATGTTAAGTTTTTGGGGAGATTTTTTTGATGTCAGCAGGCACAATTTGTAAAGAAACAGTCAAAGTCGGCGGTAGAGGCGTCCTTGCTTTTACCGGAATGAGCGCCGTGCTGGTTAAGCATGGTTTGCACGCCACAGACTCGATTTTGGGCGGATATGTAAATGAGATGACCAATGCTTTTGCAGGCGGTTCAGGAAAAAAACCGCTAAAAGACGTAGTTTTGAAGACCACAAACAGCGTTTTGGACGAACTGAACAAGATATCTAAATCACTCAGCAAAAAAATCAAAGAACTTTAAAAACAGGAGGCCTGCATGGAGCACGCCGAAGATTATGAAATTGTGCGGACAGAAGAAGACATTTTGGTATTTGTCATCAAAAACCGCCAGACCGACGTTGAGAATCCGCGCGTGATTTATGACGGCGGAAGGCATGCTACCTTATACCGGCGCCCCGATGACGTGCTCTTACTGGATTATCTGAATGAAGATGTTTTGGAAAACCTCAGAAAATCAGAAATTGTGATTGTGGCCGAAGCTGATTTCGGCTCGAAAAAAATCGTGCGAGATTATGAGGTTCATGTAAAGCAGGTAAAGAAAAATCCGTTTTGCGACAATCTCAAATAACAACTCTCTGACAGTGTACTATCCCTGATTTTCCGCCGCAAAATGGGTTTATATGATACTTCGTTTATTGTCCTTTTAATGTACAAGCCCCGTAAAAACGGGGCTTGGGCTTATTGCAAGCTTTGCTGAAAACCCCCAGTTTACTGGGGGTTGAAAGT
>CAKQRB010000046.1 GCA_934271195.1 uncultured Alphaproteobacteria bacterium
TTACACCGAGAGGGTCGGGAGTTCGAACCTCTCAACTCCCACCAATTAAAAAACCCGCTATAAAAGCGGGTTTTTTAATTGGATGAAGTTGGAAGTGAGAACTCCTGAGAAAGGGAGTTTGACTACCAGCGAAAGGCGGATGAAAAGACGCCGGTGAGCAGGGCGAATGAGCGCCTGTGAAACTCGAGCGAAGCGATGAGTAACCCTCAACTTCCACCAATTAAAGAGCCACCCTTGCGGTGGCTTTTTTGTCTTTAATAGAAGTTTGTTCTTGTTCGTAAGGCTTTATTGTATGGCTCATTGTTAAAATGCAGAGGCATAAAATGTTATTATAAAAAAATTTCTAATCATCAACTCATAATTTGATTTCTTTTTTTATTCCTGTTATAATCAATCTTAATAAGAAAACAGAAAAGGCAGAAGCAGAATTATGAAAATGTATATTATCATCGGATTATTGATTATCGGGGCGGGGGTGCTTGCTTATGACATTAAGTACAATTATGTGGACTGGCGAACAGCAGACCGCAGCAGCGCCGGAATTGCGCCATTGCCCAAAGATGAGAAGCGGGCGGTCGTGCAAGTTTATACTGCCAGAGTTTATAATTGGCGCAAGTATTTTGCAGTGCATCCGTGGATTGCAACCAAAGAGAAAAATGCCGATCATTATACTGTTTATCAGGTTTTGGGGTGGAAGCAATGGCGGACAGGCAATGCCGTTGATGTTTCCGAAGATGTGCCGGACAGAAAATGGTATGGCATGAACCCTACATTGTTACAGGATTTGCGCGGAGAAGAAGCAGAAAAGGCAATTTCCGGAATCAAAAAAGCGGTTGCAAATTATCCTTTTGCCTCTGAATATGTTTTATATCCGGGACCGAACAGCAATACTTTTATTTCTTATATTATCCGTCAAACGCCGAAATTGACGGTCGAATTGCCGCCGATTGCTATTGGCAAAGATTTTTTGGGATACAATAAATTTTTTACCAAAGCAGAGAGTAAGAAAGGTTATCAGTTTTCTTTATTCGGTCTTTTAGGTCTGACTGTCGGCAAAGGCGAGGGACTGGAGATTGACATTTTGGGACTGGTTTTTGGTATAGATTTTCTACGCCCGGCCATCAAACTGCCGTTTATCGGCCGTTTGGGTATGTCTGACGCGCCGGTGGATTAATGAATTGGAATTTGTGTATGGTTGATTTTATTGTTTTTGATAAAAAAGAATGGAAGCGGCAGGAGTTTTTTGAGCATTATTACCGGCAGGTTCCCTGCCGTTTCAGTCTTACGGTTGAGCTTGATGTTACCCGTTTGGTGCAAAGCGTGAAAAAACAGGGACTGATGTTTTTTCCGGTTTTTATTCATTTATTGAGTCGTATTGTCAATCGTCACGAAGAATTTTGTATGGCATTTAACCGGTCGGGAGAGCTTGGTTATTGGCGACAAATCTGGCCAAATTATACGGTTTTTCATCCTCAAACCCAGAGCTTTTCTACGTTATGGACACCGTTCTCCGAGAATTTTGATGATTTTTATCTTAATTATGTTCGTGATTGGGAAAAATATGGCGAAATTGAGGGCTTTGCTCCAAAACCGGAGCTGCCGGAAAATATTTTTAACATTTCCTGTTTGCCTTGGATTAATTTTACGTCTTTCAATCTTGACTTGCCACATTCTGATAATTATTTGTTGCCGATTTTTACGCTGGGGAAATTTGTTGAAAAGAACGGCGGAATTTTTGCGCCGCTGGCTTTGCAGCTGCATCATGCGGTTTGCGATGGTTTTCATGCCGCGTTGCTGATTAACGAGTTGCAAGAGTTGTGTGATGTATTTGGAGAAAAATGAACGCTAATGTCGGAGAAGGCGGCAAATGAACATCAGGCAGAAAACCGCGCAAGATTTTGATTATGAATTTTAACGCAACTGGCTGTCTTTGCTGCCGCGGCGATTGTACAAGCTGACGGCTTTTAGTTTTTTATCAGCTTCTTTCTGGCAATGAATACATAAACGGACACCGGACAAGGCCTGTCGGCGTGCCGGCGGAATTTCTTCTCCGCATTCTTCACAAAATTCCAAACTTTCACCACAGGGAACATTTTTGCGGGCGCGTTGAACTTCGTCGTTAATCGAATCCTGAATTTGTTCCTGTACAGCATCGTCGCCTGCCCATCCGTTTGCCATTATATTTCTCCTTTACTTTATTATATAATCGTTCTGTTTTTTCTGCAAATATATAATGTTTACATAATATATTATTACTTAATTCTGCCGGAAAGGGAAGAATGTTTTTATGGACTGGAGAAAAGATGATTTATGGATATATTCGCGTGAGCAGTGATAAACAGACGACAGAGAATCAGCGTTTTGAAATTGAGCATTTTGCAGAAAGCAGTGGAATTGTGATTGAAAAATGGATAAGTGAGACAATCAGCGCAACTAAAGATTTAGAAAAAAGAAAACTCGGAAGGCTTCTTAATGTGCTGAGAACAGGAGACATTTTGATTTCTTCAGAGCTTTCACGGCTGGGCAGGAATCTGTTGCAGGTTATGAGTATTTTGCATTTTTGCATGATAAAAGACATTCAGGTCTGGACGATTAAGGACAATTATCGTCTGGGGGCGGATATTCAATCTAAGGTTTTGGCTTTTGCTTTCGGATTGTCTGCCGAGATTGAGCGAAATCTGATTTCTCAGCGTACCAAAGAGGCTTTGGCTCGATTGAAAGCCGAAGGAAAACGTCTGGGGCGTCCGAAAGGCAGCGGCAATAAGTTTATCAAGTTGAGCGGCAAAGAAGAAAAAGTTGCGGAGATGCTCAGAGAAAATATATCAAAAAAGAAAATTGCGCAATCTTTTCACGTCAGTCGGCGTACTTTATATAATTTTATTAAAAAACAACAGATAAGCGGGAACAAATAACGGACATATAAATTTCTCATAAAAAATTTGGGGCAAAAAACAGAGTATCTTGGAACAGACATTTAAAATTTATTCAATAAAACTGTCACTTTTCATAAATAGTGCTTGAATAATTTTTTTTATTATTTAATATAACGCCTATGAGAAATTTATATGTCCGTTATTTGGGGCATTAAAACGTGTATAGGAGAGTATTTAGAGGTTTGCGGATGCGGCGATTACGGACGGTGTACAGAGGTGTTTGTCCGGTATCGTCATCTGCGGCAGGTGCGAATGATTATCGGGGTGTTTCGGCCATGTTCAGGAAATGTATATTTCTAAAATCCGGAAGATACCTTTTTATATCAATTTTATTTGCTGGTATTTGTCACCATCCCGATAACGCTTATATTCTCCGCCGGGCAGGAGTTTTTTATGGTTAAAATTTCGGTATTGATGCCGGTTTATAATACAGATGAAAAATTTTTAAGGCAGGCAATAGAAAGTATTTTAGGCCAAACGTATCAGGATTTTGAATTTCTGATTGTTAATGATTGCTCTACCGATGTTCGGGTTGAAGATGTGGTTTTATCTTATAAAGACCAACGGATTAAATATTGGGTCAATCCTCTAAATATGGGAATTTCCGGAACGCGCAACAAATTGATAAGTTTGGCCAAAGGCGAGTATTTGGCCGTGATGGATCATGATGATGTTTCTTTGCCGGAGCGTTTGGAGAAAGAAGCGGCATTTCTTGATACTCATCCTGAGACAGGAGTGGTCGGTTGCGCAGTTCGTTACCTCGGAACGTCAAAAGTCAGAAAACTGCCGGAAAACAATTGTTCGGTTCGGGAAGCTCTTGTCTTTTTCAGTCCTTTTTGTCATCCGGCAACGATGATACGCAAGTCTGTTTTACAGAATAATGGGATTGTTTATGAAGCCGAATTCAGTCCGGCGGAAGATTATGCCTTGTGGAGCCGTCTGATGGCTGTGACGAAGTTTGCCAATCTGCCAGATGTGCTTTTTGAATATCGGGATTATTCCAGAAATACAACGCATTCTCAAAAAGAAAAAATGCGATCTGCTACACGCCGTGTTCAGCGGAATATTCGGCAGACTTATCCGACCCTTTGGGCGACGGCAAAGGAGAATGCTAATTGGATAAAAAGGTTTAAGCTGTTTGGTTTTCTGCCGTTTTTGACAATCAGAAAAAAGCATAATTTCCGAGAGGCAAAGTTGTTTAGCTTTTTGCCGTTATGGTCTGAAAAAGTAAAATATTCAGCAGGAGAGGAGAAGTAGCATGAAGGGTATTATTCTTGCCGGTGGCAGCGGAAGCCGGTTGTATCCTCTGACACAGACGATTTCAAAGCAGTTGTTGCCGGTGTATGATAAGCCGATGATTTATTATCCATTGTCGACCTTATTATTGTTCGGCATCAGAGAAATTCTGATTATTTCTACACCCAAAGATACGCCGAATATTCAGCTTTTGTTTAAGGACGGTTCTCATTTGGGGCTACAAATTCATTATGCTATTCAGAACGAGCCGAAAGGGATTGCTCAGGCTTTTACCATCGGTGCCGATTTTATCGGAGATGACGATGTTTGCCTTATTTTAGGTGACAATATTTTTTATATGGGCGGACAGATTGACACTTTTCGTGCAGAAGTTATGCGTAATCCGGGAGCGACGGTTTTTGGGTATCATGTTTTTGATCCCGAGCGTTTTGGCGTGGTGGAGTTTGATAAAAATTTTAAAGCCGTTTCTATTGAAGAGAAGCCTGCGCTGCCAAAGTCGAATTACGCGGTGGTCGGATTGTATTTTTATAAGCCTGACGTCGTTGAAAAGGCTAGAAATCTGAAACCTTCGGCGCGCGGCGAATTGGAAATTACCGATTTGAACAGGCTTTATCTGGAGGAAGGGCGGATGAACGTGGTGCCAATGCGGCGCGGAAATGCTTGGCTTGATGCCGGAACGCCCGACAGTCTGATGGAGTCTTCCCAGTTTGTGCAGATTATCGAGCAACGGCAGGGGCTTAAAATCGCCTGTATTGAAGAAATTGCTTATCGACGTGGTTTTATTAACGATGAACAAATGGCCGGGTTGATTGGCGCGCTTAAGGACGGATGTGTCTATAAGAAATATTTGCAGAAAATTTATGAGGAATATCATGGAATTTATTAAGACGGAAATTGACGGCGTTTATATTTTGGAGCCGCGAGTTTTTGAAGATACCAGAGGGTATTTCTTTGAGATTTACAATCAAAGCGAATTTGGCGCACACGGGCTGGATTATCAATTTGTGCAGGATAATCAGTCCAAGTCTTCTTACGGTACTGTCCGCGGGCTGCATTTTCAGAAAGGGGAGTTTGCGCAAGCCAAGCTGGTGCGCGTAATTGAAGGAACAGTGCTGGATATTGGTGTTGATTTGCGTTCGGAATCAAAAACTTTCGGAAAATATATTGCGGTTGAATTGTCAGGCGAGAACAAACGGCAGCTTTTGTTGCCGCGCGGTTTTGCCCATGGCTTTTCAGTACTGAGCGAAACTGCGGTATTTTCTTATAAATGCGATAATTTTTACAATCCGGCGAGCGAAGGCGGTATTCGTTTTGATGATCCGGATTTGAATATTGATTGGAAAGTTAATCTTAAAAATGCGGTTCTGTCTGATAAGGATTTGAATTTGCCGTCTTTTAGGGAGTATGAGTCTTGTTTTTAGTGACAGGGGCGAACGGGCAGTTGGGGCAGGAGCTGCGGCTTATTCTCGGGGATAAAGCCGTGTATGCAGATTTTGCCGACTTGGACATTACGGATGCGGCGGCAGTGAAGAATTTTTGCCGGCAGCGGGTATTTGAGGCGATTATCAATTGTGCGGCTTACACGGCTGTTGACAGGGCTGAGAGCGAGCCGGAAAAAGCATGGAACGTCAATGCAACCGGCCCGAAGAATCTGGCAGAAACCGGTATTCCTCTGATTCATGTTTCAACGGATTATGTTTTTGATGGTCAGAGTTGCCGTCCTTATAAAGAAAATGATTTGCCGGCGCCGCAATCTGTTTACGGAAAGAGCAAGCTGGCGGGGGAGCAGGCGGTTTTGGAGAGAGCTTCGGCAGCGTTTGTTTTTCGGACGGCATGGCTGTATTCGCCGTTTGGCAACAATTTTGTGAAGACGATGTTGCGGCTGGGCGCTGAAAAGGACGTGCTTAATGTGGTGTTTGATCAGGTTGGAACGCCGACTTATGCCGCTCATCTGGCGCAGGCGATTGTTGCTGTTTTACCGTATTTGAAAGACAGATGCAGGGAAGTTTATCACTTTAGCAACGAGGGCGTTTGTTCCTGGTATGATTTTGCGGAGGAAATTATGGCGCAGGGCGGGCGGAATTGCAAGGTTTTGCCGATTGAAAGCAAGGAGTATCCGACGGCGGCAGAGCGTCCGGCTTTTTCGGTGCTGAACAAAGAAAAGTTTAAAACAAGTTTCGGGATGGAAATTTCTCATTGGAAGAAAGGGCTGGAAGAATGTCTGAAGCGATTTTAGTAACCGGCGGCGCCGGATTTATCGGCTCTAATTTTGTGCCGTATTTTGCAAAAAAATATCCTGAATATCAGGTGATTAATCTGGATAAGCTGACTTATGCCGGAAATTTAGACAATCTGGCAGAATGCAAAGAGATGAAGAATTATCGCTTTGTGCAAGGAGATATTTGCAATCAGACTTTGGTTGAAAAACTGTTTGCCGATTATGACATTCGCGGCGTGGTTCATTTTGCGGCGGAAAGCCATGTCGACAATTCGATTTCCGGCCCGCGTCCGTTTATCGAAACAAATATCATCGGAACGTTTAATTTGTTGGAAGCCGCTCGGAAGCATTGGATGGACGCGCCGGCGAAATGCAAGTCAGGTTATGAAAAATGCCATTTTCACCATATCTCGACCGATGAGGTTTATGGCTCGCTTGGTGAAGACGGTTTTTTCAAAGAAACAACGCCTTATGCTCCGAATTCACCTTATTCAGCCTCCAAAGCAAGTTCTGATTTTCTGGTGCGGGCGTATTTTCATACTTTCGGCATGAACGTAACGACTTCTAACTGTTCCAATAATTATGGACCGAAGCAGCATCCGGAAAAGCTGATTCCCAAGATTATCAGCAATTGCCTGAACGAGAAGCCGATACCGATTTACGGCGACGGCAAGAATATCCGCGACTGGCTGTATGTGCTTGACCACTGCAAAGCGATTGATTTGATTTATCATCGGGGCAGAAGTGGCGAGACCTATAACGTGGGCGGGCATAACGAGAAGACCAATTTGGAAATCGTTTCGGAAATCTGCCGGATTATGGATGAAAAGAAACCGCGTGCCGGCGGCAAGAAATATGCCGATTTGGTTACTTTTGTCGCTGATCGCGCCGGACATGACAGGCGTTATGCTATTGATGCCGACAAACTGACAAACGAATTGGGCTGGAAAGCCGATGAGAATTTTGCTTCCGGCATTATCAAAACCGTGGAGTGGTATGTGGAGAATTAGCGGATGACTTTTGAATTAGTGGATTTTCCAGTACACGGGAATCATGACGGAAATCTGGTTGCTTTGGAAAAAGGGCATGGGCTGCCTTTTGACGTGAAACGGGTTTATTACATCTGGGGGACGCGGCCGACTGTTGTGCGAGGAAAGCATGCGCACAGAAAACTTGAGCAAATGATTGTCTGCGTTTCGGGGAGTTGCGATTTTATTCTGGATGACGGTTTAAAACGTGAAACGGTTCATTTAGATGCTCCGTCTAAGGGCTTGTATATCAAGCACAATATCTGGCGGGAATTTACAAACTTTTCGGATGACTGCGTGATTATGGTTCTGGCGTCCGAGTATTACGACGAGGCGGATTATATCCGAGATTATGATGTATTTAAGGAAGAGGTCGAGAGATGGTAAAAGTAAAATGGAAAGTATTAATATTTCCTGGTGGTATGGAAAATGGGATAGAGATATATAATAGCCTAAAATTTTGTAAAGAAGTGTCTTTATTTTCGGCGTCTAGTTCGGTGCCAAATCAGGCTTTTTATCTGTATAAAGATAACAACATTGTCCGCGATGTGCGCGAAGATGGCTGGATTGACGATTTAAACGATGTTATAAAAAAACACGACATTGACATTGTCTACCCGGCCAACTCCTTTGTCATTGACGCTTTGTATGCCCAAAAATCAAAAATTAACGCGCCGATACTCCTTCCGAAAGATGATGTCCTCAACATTACCCGTTCCAAGAAAAATACACTGAAACGGCTCAAAGATTCTATGCCTTTGCCGCAAGTATACAATAATCTGGAAGATGTCAGACAATTCCCAGTTTTTATCAAACCAGACGACGGTTACGGCGCACAGGGCGCCAGACAGGTCGATACGCCGGCGGAATTGTCAGGCATAGATTTTGACAAGTTTATTGTTCAGGAGCTTCTTCCCGGTAAGGAATATACCATTGACTGCCTGTCAGACAACGAGGGGAAACTATTATTTTCCGCAGGGCGGGAACGTTCGCGTATCCGTATGGCAACCTCCATGCATGCCGAAGCGGTCAGCCCTGAACTTGACATTTTTTTTGCCGAATGTGCAAATAAAATACTTCAAAAGATTAAAATATCCGGCGCGTGGTTTTTCCAGATGAAAGAAGATCGCGAAGGACACCTAAAACTTATGGAAATAGATGTGAGAATTGCCGGAACAATGTGTTATAATCGGTGTCGCGGAATAAATTTTCCGTTGCTTTCGCTTTATCTCTTCTTTAATCTTCCGGTTACCATCAATTACAACCGCGTCCCTCTGAAGCTCGACCGGTCGTTGCGTAACCGTTATATCTTTGAATATGACTATGATAAGGTATATATTGACTTGGATGATACTATCATCTTTCGCAACAAAATAAATACGGATTTTATCAAGTTCTTGTACCAGTGTCTTAATCAAAAAAAACAAATAATCCTTATATCCAAACATCTGAAAGACAATAAAGAGGAATATCTTAGACAGTGGAGGATATCTGAGGTTTTTGACAAGATTATTTGGTTAAAGGAAGAAGATAAAAAATCGGACTATATTGATACTTCTAAAGCAATTTATATTGATGATAGTTTTTCGCAGAGAAAAGAAGTTGCTGATAAGTTAGGAATACCAACTTTTGACGCTTCAATGATTGAATGTTTATTTGATGAGAGGATATAATGTTCGCAAGTTATACATGGATTAAAAAAGGTTTTATATATAAACCTAACAATGAGCAAAAATGGTGGGCTAGTAATGCTATGGCTCCCACGCCAATACTTTTTGATGATGATACTATCAGAGTGTATGTTGGAGCTTGGGATAAAAGTGGTATTTCTCGAATTTCATATATTGATGTTGATAGAGATAATCCGTCTATTGTTAAAAAAGTTGCCAATAAATTTGTTTTGGATATTGGGAATGATGGTTGCTTTGATGATAATGGAGTTTTTCCCGCGCATGCTTACAAACACCCCGACGGCCGCGTTTTTCTTTACTATACGGGCTTTCAAAAATTAGATAAAATTGCATTTTCCAACTTTTCAGGATTGGCCATAAGCTATGACAACGGCGAAACTTTTGAAAGAGTAAGTCAAGCCCCTGTTATGGACAGAGCCGACGAAGGCCTGTATACCCGTGCCGGAACTTCAGCCATATATGAAGACGGTATATTTAAATGCTGCTATTCCGTCGGTTCCAGCTGGTACAACATTGCCGGCAAAAACCGTCCGGTTTATGAAGTCAATTATATAGAATCTCAAAATGGCATCGATTTTCCCAAAAAGGGAACGACTGTTGTAAAAGTCGATCTGGACCGCGAGCATGGGCTCGGACGGCCACAAATTGTCAAGCTGCTTGGACAGACAATGGTCTTTTATACCCGCCGCACGCTGGACTTTAAGTATTTCATAGGTTGCGCTGTTAAACGAGAAAATGAATGGATTCGCTGTGATAACTGGCTGGAAACAATCAAACACGGCGCGTCCGGTGAGTTTGATGATCAAATGATTTATTTCCCTGCAGTTATTGACACCGGCAGCAAAATTTTTCTGTTTTATGTCGGCAACGGATATGGAAAAGAAGGATTCGGTTACGCGGAGTTGCTTCGAAATGATGACTGAGTCGATTGTATTTTTCATGATGACAACCGGCATCGGAGGCGAGGTTCTGACCTACTTGCGCATGGCTGAGTGGCTTTATCAAAATACAAACCTTAAAATATACTGCGCCGACCTTCCGAATGGCGCGGTTTTGTCCTACATAAAGAAACATGGCTATGATTATATCAATATAATTCGCATGAATGTCAGCCAAAATAAAGACGGAAGCGCTGTAAAATTAGAAGAGACTGTTTTTCCTGACAACTGCATTGTCTTTACCAACGGTTTTTTCCTGCTGCAAAATTCTGTGTTAAAAAATATAAAAGCACAAAATATCCGTTTTTTGTTCTACTTTGTCGAACCTCACACTTTTTATGGGGCTATACAAAAAAAATCTGTTTTTAAAAGGATTAAATGCTGGCTAAGACTGGCAAAATACATCAAAACTGCCGACAATAAAAAAGCGCTGCTGTTTCAGGATTACTCTAATTTCAAAGGTGTGCAGAAATATTATTCAAAACTACACAAACAATATCTGCCCATTCCCATTACAATTCGTCCGCTACGGCAGGATTGGGAGCTTGTTTCCGACCGGCTTAATTTTTGTTACATTGGTCGTGATTGCCCGAGCAAAAACACTACACTGATGTTTTATGCCAAACAATTAAGCCGCTATGCCCAACAAAACCCAAACCTCTCTGTTGTTCTTTATGTGGTTTCCGATATAAAACAAAATAACGCGTTTCGTAAAAAGCTCACACAAAGATATGCGAATATTAAAATTGTTTTCAAAGGTACCCTGTACGATAGTAGACTTGAAGCATTTCTGAAACAGAAAATCGATATAGTCTTGGGCATGGGAGTTTCATGTCTTGAAGCTGCCAAACTCGGAATACCGGCAATATCGGCCCCAGCATCGCTAAAGAGCATACCTGTTAAAACAAAAGTCGGAATGATATCAGGCTTCAATGAATATTCCCTTGGCGGTTACCTTAATGAAAACAAGGCGTTAACAGAAGGATTTCTTTTTGCTGACTTGATTGACAACATCCGCAATAACTATAATCGCTGTATCTTCTCAAATCATAAATTTGCCCAGTTGCATTATGGCATCGGAAACGTTATGCCCCGTTTGCTTGAATATATCAAAGAAACATCGTTTTATTATGATGATTTAGGGAAATGATTATGAACCTATCAGACATCGGCAGCAAAAAAAACAACATTATCATAAAGCACATGCTTCATGGGAAGGATCTATAAATGGCAAAAATTTTATTTTGTATATCAAACAGTATACCCGTAAACAAAGGATATAAAATTGCCTGTTTTTACGAACAGATAATTTCCGAACTTCAAAAATACGGAAATGATGTCCTCGTGTTTGACCCAAATTTGTTTAATACATCGCCTTTTTGTTCCGAAAACGTTTTGAAAAATGAAATCTCAGAAACCAGCTTAAGAGAAAAAATCAGCAAATTTTCTCCTGATTTAGTCATCACGTTTAACAACGCGACATATTCAAGAATTCTTGAGGTTACCGACTGCCCGATTGTTGTTTGGAACGCGGATATGCCGTATCTGTGGAATCAGACAGATTTAATAAAAAACAACAAAGAGCGCTATACCTTTTTTTCATTTTCTGATCGTGTCATAAAACAAATACAGGACTTTTTCGGTTTCAGAGATTCCCAATGCCATTACGTTAACTGTGCGACATCCCTACAGCCTGAAAACATTCCGCAGACAAGCAACATATCCTTTATCGGCTCATGTTTCATAACTGACCCCGTTTTCTTCCCCCTGATAACACGTCACTGCGGCAAAGAAAAACTAATTCGGCTGATGCGGAAAATTCACCAAAACCCTTTTTGCTCCAAAGAATCTCTGTTTGAGGACATCAACGGCGATTCAGAGCTCAGCCGGGATTTCTCTGAAATACCAGCCTCTTACTATCCCAATTTCTACTCTGCCCAAAACCGTATTCAGACGTTGCTTAATATAGCAGATTTGGGTTTGTCGCTTTACGGAACAAAAGAATGGCTTGAACTGATGAAATGGCTTCCCGACATTGCCGCTGCGTTTAACCCTCAGGCGGTTTACTCCGTTAAACACACACAGGATATATACAACGGCTCACGCATCGCCATTAACATCAACCATTGTCAGGCGACCACAGGCATGGCATGGCGGGTGCCGGAAATCATGGCGACCAATGCCTGCATTGTTTCTTCGGACAATCAGTTTATTTCTGACAGTTTTAAAAAATATTTGAAAATACCGACATTCGGCAACAGTTTTGAAGCCTATGATTTGTGTCAAAAACTTCTGAAAGACAACCAATGGCGACGGGAAATTGTCACGGCTTCTCAGCAAGCCATTGATGCCGAGTGGCGTTGGCACCACCGTTTCAGACAAATGGAGGATATTCTGGGAATGTCACTGTTTTCTTCAACGCCGGGAAGCGCTGAAACTATGTGTCCTGTCCGTATCAGACTCGAAAACAATAATGCCATTCCCCATATTCTCAACCGCATATACCCGAACAAAATTTCTTTGAAAATAAAATACAAAATATGGAAACACCTTGACAAAAGGTTACGTAAAAAAGGGCTCATCAAATAGCCGCGCCTATCGCCGATTTAATTTTATAAAACAGGAAAACAAACCATGGAAATCATCGAAATCAACCGAAAAGAATATGACAATCTGGTAAAACAGCCTTTTTCTGCCTTTGATACCAGCGTATTTTGCGAATTAAACCGCACCAAAGTGGACGATTTGAAATATCTGTTGTTTAACGACGGAAAAAACCGCTTTTACCTTATTGCCGGCATCAAAGACGGAGTTGTCAAATTCCCGTTTTCGTCCTCATTCGCCATGCTGGCCAATGTCAGCTTGCACAACAAAATCGTATGTTATCATGAAGCTGTTAAAGCACTCAGCGCATGGGCTGCCGAAAACGGATACAAGAAGATTGTGTTTTCGCTGCCGCCTCATTTTTATAATCCGACGGCCATAACCATGTTGTATAACGCCTTATTTGTCAATGGCTTCAAAATTGAAGACATTGAAGTCAATTATGAATATTACCTCAAAAACTTTTCAGACACTTATGAAATGGACATCGACCCCAAAGCCCGACAAAAGTTGCGCGCTTCGCTCAAAAATAACCTTACTTTTGAAAAAACGGACGATATTGAAACTGTCTATGAAGTCATCCGCCAAAACCGGGAATACCGTGGCTTTCCGTTGTGGATGAGCTTGTCAGATGTCAAAGCTACACAACCTTTGATTAATATGGATTTGTTTTTGGCGCGTAATAGCGAAGGAAGTCCAATTGCCTCTGCACTTATATACCGCCTGACAGACAAAGCTCTGCGCGTTATTTACTGGGGAAACACGGCAGAAAGCGAAGAACTTCGCCCGATGAACTTTTTATCTTATCAGGTTTTCAAATATTACAGCGATAAACCATTTGAAGTCATTGACATAGGCCACTCAACAGATGACAGTATCCCCAACTTTGGCTTGTGCGACTTTAAGCAGGCCATTGGGTGTGACTGTTCTCCTAAATTTGTTATGATAAAAGAATTATAAATAGAAAGGAACTTTGAGATGATTAAATTTTTAGATTTGGAGAAGGTTAACAACCGGTTTCGGAGAGTATGAATTATTCAGCAAAAAAATAATTAGGGGGAGCATATGTTTAAAAATTTATTGATGTCAGAAGTACCTGAAAATTGGGTAATTGAGGCTTATAAGAAATATATTGGATTGAGGATGAACAGAGGAATAATATCAACGCTTGTTGTAGGATCGTCACATGGCTATTACGGATTTCATCCAGAAAACGATGAATATAATTTATGCTTTGCATCTCAAGATTTGTACTATGCTTGTCACTTATATGAAAAAAATGCCAATATGCCGTTATTAAAAAATATTATTTTGTTTTACTCTGTTTTTTCTCGTGGATATGTTTTGGAAAAAACGTCAGAAAAATTACGCAGTGTTTTGTATAATTTTTTTTGGAAAATCCCATATTATAAAGGAACATGTTTTAATTTTTGGAAAGCAAAAAACTTTATTAAAAATAAGGTTAAAAATTTAAAACAAAAAGTGAAAGTACCAACAGAATATCGTGGAGAATGTTTGTATGATTGGTTTTTCCCTTCAGATATTAATGTAGAAAAAAGGGCTCTTACCCATTTAAAGCTTAATTTGATGGAATCTCAGAATGCTTTATTATTAAGAATGGCTAAATTGGCAAAAGAAAAACAGCATAATTTAGTTGTAGTAATACCTCCTTGTCGTTCAGATTACAAGCTCAATTTGTTAGCTCATAAAGACTTGTTTTTGCCGCTCTATGAATTGAAAAATATTAAAATACTTAATTTTTTTGAGGATTCTGATTTTAATGATAAAGATTTTGGAGATTCTGATCATTTAAATTTGAGAGGAGCACAGAAGTTGACTCTGAAAATTCGGAACTGGATAGATTTACAATCTCGGGGGGGGGGGTAACTAAAATTTTAAATCTTTGGTTGTATATTGTGTTTGAGTCAAGGACATTGAGATGATTAAATTTTTAGATTTGGAGAAGGTTAATAACCGGTTTCGGAGAGAGATTGACGATCGGATTAAGGGGATCCTTGATAAGGGCTGGTATCTGCAAGGTGAGGAGAACGACCGTTTTGCCAAGAATTTTGCGGATTTTTGCGGTGCTAAATATGCCGTCGGCGTGGCAAACGGCTTGGATGCTTTGCGCTTGATTATCAAGGCTTCCGGTTTTGGTTCCGGAGATGAGATTATTGTTCCGGCCAATACGTATATTGCGACTATTCTTGCTATTTCCGACAATGGCTGTACGCCGGTTTTGGTTGAGCCCGATATCCGAACTTATAATATTAATCCTGATTTGATTGAAGCGGCAATTACGCCTAAGACCAAAGCGATTATGTTGGTTCATCTTTACGGGCAGGCCGTACAGATGCAAAAAATCAGGGAGTTGGCGAAAAAATATAATCTTAAAGTTTTTGAGGATGCCGCTCAGGCTCATGGTGCCGAATATCAGGGGCAAAGGGTGGGCAATCTCGGTGATGCCGCGGCTTTTAGTTTTTATCCGGGCAAAAATCTCGGCTGTATAGGTGACGGCGGCGCCGTTGTGACGAACGATGAAGAGCTTTACAACAAGGTTAAGGCTCTGGCCAATTATGGTTCCGACCGTAAGTATCACCATATTTACAAGGGGCTTAACTCTCGTCTTGATGAAATTCAGGCGGCGGTTTTGGACGTCAAACTGCCGTATTTGCTGCAGGATAACCAGCGTCGGCGCGAGATTGCAAAATATTATCGAGAGAATATTGAAAATCCGCTGATTGTTTTACCGCAGACTTATGATGAAAAGGCTCATGTCTGGCATGTGTTTGCCGTGCGGACAGCGGAGCGTGATCGTTTTCAGAAATATCTCGATGACAACGGCGTGCAGACAATTATTCATTATCCGACCCCGCCGCATAAACAGCCGGCTTATGCTGAATGGAATCATCTGTCTTTTCCGGTTACCGAACAAATTCATCGGGAAATTATCTCTTTGCCGATTTCTCCGGTTATGACGGATGAGGAGGTTAAACAACTGGTTGAAGTTGTGAATGCCTATAAGTGAGGAAATGACGGAATATGAGCCTCTTGTCTTGCAAAATAAAAAATTTTTTGAAGATTTGCTCCAAAAAATTAAAATTGCAAGAAATGACAGAGAAAAGCTCAGGTATGCCAAAAAGGCCATAAAATTTGCAACGGCGACCGGAACGGGATATTTTAGTTCCGATGTTTTAGAGCAGGTTTTTTTGGATATTGCTGCAAATCATGTGGTGAAAAACCTTTCTGCAGATTTTGTTCCGAAAAGTGTATTACATGTTATGACTAAGGCATATTTTTCCGGCGGTCATACCCGAGTTGTCGAAAGATGGATTGAAGCTTCTCCTGATGAAGAAAAACATTCTTTGTTGTTGACTTCAGAGGCCGGACAAAAACTTCCTCCGAGGTTACAGAAGGCAGTTCAGAATAAAAATGGCAAAATTATCCGCTTTTCAGACTGGTGGTCCGATCTTCGCAAAGGGTTGGAACTTCGTAAAATTGCCTCAGAATATGAGTTTGTTGTGCTTCATGTTCATCCTGAAGATGTGGTGCCGCTTATTGCTTTCGGTAACAGCCAGTTTAAGCGGCCGGTTATTTTTTATAATCATGCGGATCATAAGTTTTGGCTGGGGGTCGGTATTGCCGATTTGGTTGCTGATTTGCGCAGGAAAGGGCAGGAGATAACTTTAAAATTTCGCGGGGCTCAAAACAGTTTTATATTAGGCGTTCCATCTGAGTTATCCAAGCCGATGGTTGAAAAGAACAAGTCGGAAGCTCGCGAAATGTTGGCTTTGCCTCAGAATAAAAAAATAATTTTAACAGTAGGTTCGGCTTATAAGTATAAGCCTTTGGGAAAACTTGACTATTTGCAGATTGTGCAAGAGTTGCTCAAAGATGAGAATATCATTTTTGTTGCTATTGGGCCGAATTATGCAACGCTCCCATTATGGAAAAATGTGGCGGAGAAAACTTCGGGACGATTGAAAGTGCTTGGAATATTGCCTTATGAGGAAGTTGCAACTTATATTGCGGCGGCAGATGTGGTTTTGGACAGTTTTCCGATGGGCGGCGGAACAGCCTTGATTGATGCCGTCAGTCAAAATCGTCCGGTTTTGTTTGTTGACAGTATTTTGGGACAATTTGATTATTTGCTCGATTCTGTTGCTCAGTGTTCCGATTTTCATAATCTGGTTGTCAGAGCACGCGATTTGGTATATGATGAAATTCTTCAGCAAAAAAATGTGGCTGAGATGAAAAAAAGATTGGCAGACAATTGTTGTATTGTCGTATGGAAAAATAAGCTTCCTCAGGTTTATCATCAGGTTGGACAAAGGCATTCGCTTCGTTCGTTCAAAGCAGTCCCGAAAGTGTCTGATGATACGGTTGTTTTGGTGAATTTGTATCAGAAAGTAAAAGAAAAAGTTTGGCTGCAATGTGGTTCTTGGTTGAAAGTCGGGACTGTAAAAGAAGTATATGGCAAAAACTTTTATATCGAGTTTATGGGAAAGACATTTTTGAAATTAAATTGCGGCGAATAGACACATTCCATCTTTACAGCTTCTTTTTTCGGTTTTATTATAAAAATGATTTTTAAAGGAGGAAAGATGGCGGCAAGAGTAGCAATTGTCGGGATTATTGTTGAAAATCCGGAGGCGGTGGAAAAGCTTAATGCAATTTTGCATGAGTATGCCGCTTTTATTATCGGTCGCATGGGGATTCCTTATCGCGAAAAGAAGATGAGTATTATCAGTATTGCCATAGATGCGCAGCAAGATGTGATTAGTGCTATGGCGGGAAAAATAGGGCGGCTGAACGGCGTGTCGGCCAAAACCGTTTATTCGGCCAAAGAGGCTGAAAATTAAATTCTTTCTTGCATCTTTGCCTTAAAGTTTGTATAGTTCCGATGATTTTTAACTAACGGGGAAGATTTTTCTGACCTGAAAGAGAAAGGCTGTTATATGTATGATCCAAAATCATTAAAGGCGGAGGAGTTTATCTGCCATCAGGAAGTTCTGGATACGCTGGAATTTGCCGAGAAGAATAAAAACAATCGCAAACTTATTGATAAAATTCTGGAAAAAGCCCGTTTACGCAAAGGGTTGAGCCACAGGGAGGCCATTGTGCTGCTGGACTGTGCGCTTGAAGACAAAAACAAAGAGATTTTTGCTTTGGCCGAACAGATTAAAAAAGATTATTACGGAAACCGCATTGTTATGTTTGCGCCGTTGTATCTGTCCAATTATTGCGTTAACGGCTGTGTTTATTGCCCTTATCATGCCAAAAACAAACATATTGCGCGCAAAAAGCTGACGCAGGAAGAAATTGCCCGTGAGGTTATTGCCCTGCAGGATATGGGGCACAAGCGTCTGGCTTTGGAAGCGGGGGAAGATCCGGTCAACAATCCGATAGAGTATATTTTGGAAAGTATTAAAACCATCTATTCAATTAAGCATAAAAACGGTGCAATCCGCCGTGTGAATGTGAATATTGCGGCAACAACGGTTGAGAATTATCGTAAACTGAAAGAAGCCGGTATCGGAACTTATATTCTTTTTCAAGAAACCTACCATAAAGAGAGTTATGAAAAACTGCATCCCAAAGGTCCGAAGCATAATTACGCTTATCATACCGAGGCGATGGACAGAGCCATGGAGGGCGGTATTGACGATGTCGGGCTCGGGGTTTTGTTCGGGTTGGAATTGTATCGTTATGAGTTTGCCGCTCTTTTAATGCATGCCGAGCATCTGGAAGCCGTTCATGGTGTGGGACCGCATACTATCAGCGTACCGCGGATTAAGCATGCAGATGATATTGATCCGAATGTTTTTGACAATGGCATTAACGATGATATTTTTGCCAAGATTATTGCCTGTATCCGGATTTCGGTTCCTTATACCGGTATGATTATTTCAACACGGGAAAACAAAGCTTGTCGGGAAAAAGCCTTGCATTACGGCATTTCGCAAATCAGCGGCGGTTCCAAAACAAGTGTCGGCGGATATGCCGAAGAGGAATCCGATGACCAGAAGTCCGAACAGTTTGATGTCAGCGACAAAAGAACTCTGGATGAGGTTGTCCGCTGGCTTATGGAGCTGGGATATGTACCGAGCTTTTGTACGGCTTGTTATCGGGAAGGTCGCACTGGCGATCGGTTTATGGCTCTGTGCAAAAATATGCAAATTCATAATTGTTGTCTGCCTAATGCCCTGATGACTTTGCAAGAATATATACAGGATTATGCATCTCCAGAGACAAAGCGGCTTGGGGAAGCTTTGATTGCGTCAGAGCTTAGTAATATCCCGAATGAAAAGGTCAGAAATATTGTTAAGGATAATTTGGAAAATATTGTCAATGGCCAGCGTGATTTTCGTTTTTAGAGTATTTTTTCTTGTCTAACGGATTTAATCTCCCGAAAACTGTTCGGGAGATTTTTGATAAGCGGTATTTAATATATTGAAGGATTGTATTCCTGAGTAAATTATCTACAAATAATATTTTAATGTTTTATTAACCTTGACTTGAAGATAAAGACATATTACTTTGTCGGCATAATAAATTTTTCATTATTAGGAATTTTGGTTATGAGTAAAAAAGTTATGTTTTCAACCCACGGTCTGGTGGAAGGTGATTTTGCCTATAAAACAGATGAGTTGGGTTTTCCGATCAATGAGATTGTTTCTAAAAAAGTTATTACAGGGCAGGATACCGGTGGTCAGGTTTATTATGTCAAAGCGCTGGCATCTATTTATGACAAAGATTATGATGTTGATTTGGTTACAAGAAGAGTTGATCCGAGAATTTGTCCGCAGTTCGGCGGTACATTTAAAGATTTGGGGCCGGATATTAATTATACCGTTGAAAAACAATGGCATGAAATTGATGCCGGTTTGAACGGACGCAACAGAAGCAATGTATTGCGGGTTCCGGCCGGCGGTAATTTTGCTTTTGTGCCGAAAGAGGAGATTGTTCCCCTGCTTGACGAATTGATTGATAATCTGGTTGATTATTATAAAAAAGAGGGAACGTACGAGGATATTGAGGTTGTCGAGGGGCATTATCGCGACGGTATGCTGGCAGCATCAATGTTGTGTGACAGAGTGGAAAAAGATACAGGGCGTCGTCCGGTTATGCTGGTAACGAGTCATTCGCTTGGTCATAAGAAGTATGAGCGGAATCTGCCCAAATATAAAAACGGCGAGATTCCTGACGAAGTCTGGCAATGGCATAATTTTGAAGAGCGTATCAGCCATGAAAAATATGGTTTTGATCAGGCCGACATTATTGTTGCAACGTCTCCAGATGAGGAGCGTCGTCTGGCTGCGGATCCTTATTTGTCTGACATGAACAAGGTAACGGTTATTCCGCCGGGGTATAACAGCCTTTTGTTTAAGCCGATGTCATCCGAAGATAAGCAAGCATTGGCTTCTGACTTTGTGTATCGCGATCTTGACGGCAACGAGCGCCATATTAACTTGAGCGGCAGAAAAGTTGTTTCTTCTTTAGGACGCGTTGTACCGGACAAGGGGTTTGTTGAACTTTCCAGAACAATGAAAGAGATTATTGCCAAAGATCGTAACGTTATTTATATGGTTAGCGGAGAAAAAGGCAATCCGGTTACGGAAGAATGCAAAAAAGAATTAGATGGCGTTTTGGATAATGTTGTTTTTCTGCCGTCTTTGAATCAGGGGCAAATGGCACGGGTTTACAACGCTTCATCAATCTTTGTCATGTCAAGCCTGAACGAAGCTTTCGGCATGGTTCCGATTGAAGCAATGGGATGCGGCACGGCTGTTGTGGTTGGACGCAGCGGTTTTAATGATTATGCACATTGTGCTGATATTCGTCATGATAATGAAGATTTCAGCAAGGCTATCGGTTTTTATGCGCCGTCGCAGGAAGTTGACCGTCAGCGTCAGGTTAAAGCTATTTCTTTGCTTTTGAACAATGATGAGCTCAGAGAGCAGGTTGCGCGAAACGGGTATGATTTTGTTTCTAAAAATTTGACTTGGCAACAAATTGCCAATAAGAAAAATATGCTCATTCGTGATGTTATCCGAGCAAGAGATAATAAGAGGGGGAATGTCGCCGGCGAACGTTTTTTTAGACGAGCCGTCGGTTACAGCCTGTAATGCCTGAACGGACGGCAGCAGAATTAAAAAAGCGGAAGCGGAAAACGTTTCCGCTTTTTTATGCGGTTGGAAATAGTTTGCTGTTTTTTTTAGTTTGATTTTTGAAAAAAAGTGTAATATTTTTAGAAAAATTGAAAAAATATATAAAGAGAGGTTGTTATGGGAATTAATGCATTGCCGGTCAGAGGCACAAAAGATTATCTGCCGGCGGAGGTTCAATTGCGGGATTATGTTCAGGGAATTATTCTTGACACATATAAAAAATTTGGTTTCCAGCGGATTAATACGCCGATTATGGAAGATATTGAACGCTTGAACAAAAGTGACGGCGGTGAGAATCTCAGCATGATTTTCAAAATTCTCAAGCGGGGGCAGAAACTTGATTTGAGCAAAGAAAACCTTACAGAAGATGATTTGGTTGACAGCGGATTGCGTTATGATTTGACCATGCCGTTGTCGCGTTATTTTGCTAATAATCGCCAGAATTTGACTTTGCCGTTTAAATGTATTCAGATTGACAAAGTTTTTAGGGCTGAACGTCCGCAAAAAGGCCGGTTGCGCGAATTCTTTCAATGCGATATTGATATTATTGGCGACGCATCGGTCAATGCCGAAGCCGAGTTGATTTATGTGACGGCGCAGGCTTTACTGAATATCGGTTTTGATGATTTTACCGTTCGGGTTAATGATCGCCGGATATTGACGGATTTGATTAAGGCCGCCGGATTTTCTGATGAAGATGTACCGTCAATCTGTATCAGCTTTGACAAACTGGACAAGATTGGTTTGGAAGGTGTTAAGGCAGAGTTGCTTGAGAAAGAATATGCGCCGGCTGTGGTTGAAAAGTTTATGGAAATCATTGGCAGCAATGATTTGTCTGATTTGTCGGCGATTGAAAAATTTTGTTCTGATGCCAGCGTTCCGGCTAATTTGCAGAAAGTGATAAATACAATTCAGTCTTTGACCGACGGGAAGTTTAATATTGTTTATGACAAGTCTCTGGTGCGTGGTATGGGATATTATACAGGTATGGTATTTGAGATTGTCAGTACAAAATTTGGTTCTTCTGTTGCCGGCGGCGGCAGATATGACAAGATGATTGGCAAATTTTTGGGAGAAATGGTGCCTGCAGTTGGTTTTTCTATCGGTTTTGAACGTATTTGCGAAATTCTGAAAGACAGCAAGGCGGTTAACGTGCCGCAGGACAGAAAAATTGTGCTGGTTTATGCCGATAGTGATAATTTTGATGCTGTTTTGAAAAAAACGGCGGAATTACGGGGTGTCGGCTGGACTGTGAATATGCTCAAGCGTTCCAAAAAGCTTGGCAAACAGCTTGATGCTATGGTTGACAACGGTTACAGCCATTCTTTTAATTTTGGCGAATCAAGTGAGCCGAAAGAACTGCAAAAGAAGTAACCTATATAAAAAAAAAGGAACCCCCACGTAAAACGTGGGGTTCTTCACATGCGGGTATAACCCTAACAGTGCCAGCGAACGCCTTAAGGGCGCATGACGGTCTGACAGGGCGAAAATTACTTGCTACCCGTA
>CAKQRB010000047.1 GCA_934271195.1 uncultured Alphaproteobacteria bacterium
CTAGAAAGCGAGAGCGGGCTAGTATTTTTGGTTACTTTTGTTACATGACAAAAGTAACATAAAGAAGAAACCCTAACTCTATGAAGAAACCAAAACCAGAAAATTAAAAAGGAAAGGCCGCGGCAAAGGGGACAAGGGGGCGAAAAAAGGCGAGGAGAGAAAAGGAAAAAGAAAGTAGCGGGGAATGAGGAAAGAGGATGGAAAATAAACAGGGGCGGAGAAAGATTGAAGAACAAACGGGGAGATAAGAGAAAGGAAGGAGAGGGAAGGAGAGGGAAGGAGAGGGAAGGAGAGGACTAAACATCCCATGATGAGAAAATTAAAAAAAGAGTGCTTCAGAGGGAGGAAAATTTGAAAGAAAAATATAAAAAACAAAAGAATATAAGAAAATAGATAGAGAAAAAGAAAAAAGTTTTTTATTTAATGTTCCAAATCTCCTGATAAACCTTTTCATACCCTCGGTCATGCGCAGCGCCGTCAACCACAATCACCAATGCTGTATCTCCGACAAATTCTTTGATGAGTGCCGGCGGCATAACCTTGTCTTCGCTTCCGGCATAATGAATTTGCGGAAAAGCGGCAAATTGCCGGCGGTAGTTTTCCAAATTAAGAGATTCGGTCAGGGGCGGAAGATGATGATATTGCGTCCATGCCAAATGGTCTAAATTTCCGCCGATTGTCACGATTTTTTTAATATGAAGTCCTGTTTTGGCTGCTGCCGCCAGTCCGGCAATCTGTGCTCCGCCCGAAAATCCGATAAGAATAACCTCGCGTCCGCCGGCAATCTCTTTAATCGCCTGATGTTCTGCATTGAGTACCTCCGGCGCAAAACGTGCCGTTGTCCAGTGCCGTTGTGAACAAATGCCGTTTTTTATATATTGGCACGGCCGCGCCAGATAAACAACATTAGGCGATGAATCGCCAAAGGCCAGTTCCCTGACCAGCCTGCCGCGCGGTGTCGGATCCAGACTCGGTTGTCCGTGAGCGTTAAAGGCATGTCCGTCGCCTTCAATATAAAACTTCACCGGCGCGTTGCTGTCAGTCAGTTTTTGCCAGCTTGCCAGCTCAAAATCATGGGTTTGAACAAGTTTGTAATGGTAAGATTCAGGAATTTTAACGAAACTGCAACCAATAATCAGTAAGCTGAAACAGCTCAGAACAATAAACTTGTAAAAATTCAACAAAAAATTTCCTCTTTGTTACAGTTATGTTAATTATGCCGTCAAAAGGTCGTGATTTCCTTGAGAAGATTTTATAATCATTATAGTATAAAAGTAAAGAGGAGATAAACTCATCTGGAGCAAAACAATGTCAGAAGATGTTCAAAATATTTCAGCCGGAGGCTACAGCCTGGTTTTTCAGGGTGGCAGAAATATTCTATTGTCCGGAGACGGGTGCAGTTATGAACTGACATTGGCAGAAGTTCAGGCAATCAAAAACGTGCGTGCCGAAGACTTTGAAAATATCTCGGCAGCCTATAGCCGTTCTTTGTCAGAACTAAAAACCCGTAAAGAAATTTTGAGCCTTGCGGTGTCCTCTTACAATTTCATTCAGCACAACGAAGCGGCGGTTAGAGAAGTTGATGCCGTCGTGCAGAACTTCGCCGCTTCATTTTTCTCTTTTATCCGTCGCAATCCGAAAAAAGCCGGACATTATATTTCGTCGCTTGAAGACATGATTTTTGCCGCTGCAAGAGGCGAAGCCCTGAAAAGAGGCAATATTTTCGGATCGCTCGGTGGTTGGCAGAAATTTGTCAGATATTTTAGAAAGAATATCAGTGAAGAAAATATCAGAAAACAGGCCAAGACATTCTGGCGTAACATTTCGCTCAATCAGAAACTCTACAGCGATTATATTTGCGGCGGCGTGTCTTTTGAGGGCATTGTTGCAGCTTCGGCCGCCAACCGCCGCCAGAAACAGGGTGTTCTCCAGGTGCAAAAAGAAAGCATGGAAACTGCCCGCAAACAAAAAGACGCAGCTCAGAAACAGACCGGAATTCTGGCCTTGCAAAATCTTCTTGCAGGTCGTTTGTATGCTGCTCATAATGTAATTGATTTTCCCAAGTCCGCACAGGAAATCAGAAGAATTGTCAGAATTGAAGATTTAGTCTTTATGAATGCATAAAATCAAAAAAAATATAATCGGCGGCCATTTGACGCAAAGGCCGTTTTTTTATGCTTTTCATCTTGAATTTTGGAAAAAAAAGGTTGATTTTCTCTAAAATTCCGATATACCTTAATGTCAGTTAAATTCTCAAAACAATAATCAAAAAAAGGTGATATTTAAAATGAGCGATGAAGTAAGCATTCACAGACAGGGCCGTCTTAATAAGCTGAATACCCTGTTGGAAATGGGCTATAATCCGTATCCGTACAAGTTTTCTCCCAATGCCTTTGCCAAAGAACTGCAAGAGAAATATAAAGATTTGGAAAGCGGCGCCCATACGGAAGACCGTGTGACAATCGCCGGCCGCGCCATGGCTGTCCGTAATGATGGCATGTTTATTGATGTCAAAGACAAAACCGGCACCATTCAGGCCTTTTGCCACAAATGTAATCTTGATGAAGCTAATCTGAAACTGCTCAAATGTCTGGATATCGGAGATATGGTCGGTATTACCGGCTTTGTCCGCCGTACCCCGCGCGGAGAACTTTCTGTTGCCGCAGAAAAGTTTGATATCATTGCCAAAGCTTTGGAACCGTTGCCGGAAAAATTCCACGGCATGACAGACGTTGAGGCGCGTTATCGCCAGCGTTATGTCGACATGGTTATTAATGATGATGCCAAAGAAGTGCTGATTACCCGCTGCAAAATCATTTCTGCCGTACGCGAATATTTCAGCAATAACGGATTTTTAGAAGTCGAAACGCCGACACTGCACCCTATTATGGGCGGTGCTTCGGCCAAACCTTTTGTCACGCACTACAATGCTCTGGATAATGACTTTTATCTGCGCGTTGCGCCAGAACTTTATCTGAAAAAACTCATTGTCGGCGGCATGGACCGCGTTTTTGAAATCGGCAAAAACTTCCGTAATGAAGGAATTGATAAAAACCATAATCCGGAATTTACGGCTTTGGAAGCCTATATGGCCTATGGTGATTATCACGACGGTGCCGAGCTGGTATCGGGTGTTGTCCGCCATGTTGCGAGAAAAGTTTTTGGCAAAGAAGAATTTCAGGTCGGAGAACATACGATTGACGTGTCCAAACCTTTTGAAAAAATCTCAATGATTGATTTGATCAAACGCGAATGCGGAATCAATCTTTTGGATGCTCAGACGCTTGACGAAGCCAAAGCCATGGCCAAACAGGCCGGTGTAGACGCCGGTGACTGCGATTGCTGGGGCAAGGTTGTTGTTGCTGTCTTTGATGAAAAAGTCGAGCACAAACTGATCCAACCGATTCACGTAATGGATATGCCGCGCGATGTTTCTCCGCTGGCCAAAACGCATCGTTCCGAACCGCGGCTGGTTGAGCACTTTGACACTTATATTGCTGGCATGGAAATCGGCTGCGCCTATTCCGAATTGTCAAATCCGCTGGAGCAGAGAGAACGTTTTGAGGCTCAGGTCAAAGCCCGTGAAAACGGCGATGATGAAGCCCAGATGATGGATGAAAGCTTCCTTGATGCTCTTGATCACGGCTTTGTACCGACTACGGGACTTGGAATGGGAATGGATCGTCTGGCCAAAATAATGACAAACTCTGCCACTTTGCGCGATGTCATTTTGTTCCCGACATTGCGGCCCCGAAAATAAATTGAGTGCAAAAAATCCCGAAAGATGAACTGTACACCGAAAGTTGAACAGTAAAAAATTCGGGATTTTTTTGCTGTTAAAGAGTTATGAAGATTTATCTGAAAAACTTTAAGGATTCTTTTGCCATAGTTAGAGGGTGTTTTCTATCTTCATGCTTTAATATCTGTGAAGATTATTAAAAGACGAATCGGATTTTTTTTGATTACAATATGAAAACAAGTATAATTTTTCTCAGAAAACAGTAAACATAGAATATATTATGTATCTACGTGCTTTTTTGCAACAAAACTACTTCAGGTTTAAAATTTAGTTGCTTTAAAAAATTTTTACGTTATAGTTAATTTGTCTATATTACTGTACAAAATTTAAAAGATTTGATCATTAACTGAGAGTTGAAAATGTTTAGCAAAAAAGAAATGGCTACTTTTAATGCTTTGTACTATCTTTATGCAATTTCACAAAGCAATTCAAAAAGAGAAGTCGCTGATTTATTAGGCACTTCTGTCGACACTATCAACAAATACATAT
>CAKQRB010000048.1 GCA_934271195.1 uncultured Alphaproteobacteria bacterium
TGTAGCGGTTTATGAGCTTGTAAACTTTAAAAAACAATTGCAGCAGAATGTTGACGATTATGAAAAATTAGTAAAATTTGACGGTAAAAAGCTTGAGCTGGAAGGCCGCCGCTTTTACGAACTGGAAGACTTTGACCGTAATTATGTGTTGGATGTTTTTCAGAAATCTGCAGTCGGGAATCGGGAAGAGTTTCGTTTGGATAATGCTCCGGTGACGTTTGAAATAGTCCGCGCCAATATCTTTAAGGCTTATCCGCAGGTCGAGCGTTTACAGATTAACGGTTATGAGGCTAAAGATCCCATTTATATTAACGGTTTGGTCGAACGGGCAAAAGATACGGCCGAAAATTTGGTGAGCGCGGCGCTTGGTTATGCACGGGTCGACAGTCAGAAAGTGCAGGAAAAAGATTTTGTTCGTCGCAAAGTTCTTGATGAACTTGGAATTGTAATTTTTGTTCAGAACGAGATTGCTTATAATATGGTGAAGTCGACTTTCGTAGATTATGAAATTGTGGCTGAAAAGGTTAAAAATCTGAAGCAGGAAATCAGGGAACGGGAGCGGAATTATAATCTGACCCCGGACGAAAAACTGGAGGCGTTGAACCTGAAGTTGAAACTGATGGAGGCCGAGAGCAAAGAAAGTCAGGTTTTGGCCGAAAGGGCAGTAGCGCTCAGGACATTATATTTTTATGCCGGATTTTCGCCGTTTAATCAAAAATTGATGAAAAAGGATATCCGTCACATTGTGATTGCTCTGAAGGCTGCGTTTAATCAGGATTTGGTACAGATGCTGGCTAACTCTCCCAAGACAGAAAAAAAACAGCCCAAGCCGGATACGGAATGGAGTAAGAACGAAAACTGGTTGGAAGACGTTGTGGAAAATGAAAAAGTTGTTTTGCCGCCCAAGAAAGCTGTCAGTCGTCCGGCGGCTTTGAAAGCCGCGATGGTTCCGACAGTTTTGTACGGTGCTGATGCGAACAGGCGCAAGATTATGCAGCTGGGCGCTTTTTCCGAATGCGACAATGCCGAGAAAGAGTGGAAGAATTTGCAGCTGGCTTATCCGGAACTAGCCAAATTGCAAGGACAGGTTGAAACAGTGTTAATTAACGGCAGAGAAGTTCATCGGCTGATTGCGCGTTCCGAGAACGGCGGTATGGTCGAAATTTGCAATAAACTGCGTCAGGCCGGACGGGGCTGCATTTTGCGGTAGATTAAAACTTGCAAAAGATTAAAATACGGACTATGATAATTTTAGGCGCTTTGTCGGAAAAATGCAGGCTGAATGATGACTGATGATCAGGAAACAGATAAAAAAGATTTGGAAGTTTTGAAGCAGAAAATTCAAAATTCGAAAATTGCCTATGAGCGTTCCGCAAGTATTACGGACAACGAAGGCGACATGACTTTCGAGTGGAGCGCGGTATCGTCTACAAAGCCTAATCCGGAGTTGAAAAAGCCGGAAGAGCGTTTTTATATGTCTCAGCCGAAAATTGAGTTTTCCGGCAAAAAACTGGAAGACGGAAATTTTGCTGGCGAGAATTTGGAAAATGCCAATTTTTCCTGCGCGGATCTGAGCGGAACAGATTTGTCAGGTTCTAATTTGAGAGGGGTGGATTTTTCGGGATCCAATCTGAGCGGCACCAATCTTTCGGGAGCCGATTTGACCGGAGCCGTATTGTCAGGCGCGGTTTTGAAGAACACCAATTTTACCGGCGCAAACCTTTCCGGTATTAAGTTTGAAGATATTGATATTGAAGACGCCATTCTGCTTGATATTAAAATTGACGATTGGGCGTTGGAAGATTTTCAGGCGTTGATTGAGTTTTTGGCCAAGTATTATCCGCATAAGCTTAAACTGACTTTGTTAAATCTGACGTTGCTGGACTTGTCGCGCATTGATTTGACCAAAGTTGATTTGCGGGGCGTGGATTTTACCGGATGCAATTTGACAGGCGTGGATTTGTGGGGACTCGATCTGAGCCAGTGTATTATTACGCCGGAACAGATTGCCCAGGCACTGGGGCGCGTGCCGACACCGGCGGAGATGAAGATGTTGCTGGCGCCAAAAAACAAGGCCAAGAAAAAAGGCTGGAATGTGGATTTTGAAGATTTTTTTAACAATCGTAAAGAGTTTGGTGTAATTGATACGACAAAAATGAAGGGAACAAAAATTTCCGACATGATGAAGATGGGGCAGAAGCTCATGAAGAAAATGGGTTACGGACAGGCGCCGGAGCCGACTGATGCCGAAATTATTGCAGAGATTCAAAAAGAGAAGTCTGAAAAAGAAAAATCTCATAATGCTGAGCTACGGGAAGTTATTGAGGCAAGAAAACGCGAGGCTCTTGAGCAGATGAAGCAGGAAAAAGAAAAGAAAAGAGAGTATGTTTCCGAGCCGACAAGGGAAGAAAAAACGGCTGAGACGGAGATTCCTGTTCAAAAGCAGGAAGTTAAGGAGAAGAAAAAGCTTCATATTCACGGCAAAGAATTTGATGCGGCAATGTTGGGACGGATCAAGTCTTCAATGAGCAATCACAGATCGTAATCCTTGGACAAATATTGACAATCAACTGCCCTTGTAGTAAAGTTAATACAAGGGAGTTTTTTTATGTATCATTACAGTGAAGCCGAGTTGAAGCATGAGATTGCCGAATATATACGGAGCGGGTGTTATCCTTTTTGCCGGCGAGCCGCTTTTGCCGATAAGGTTGAAAAGCTGCTGGCTGATGATATTGCCGAGCTGAAGAAAATAAACAAAGATTATAAACGGCCATTTTTGTGTGTGGATTATGATAAAATCGTCTCCCGCCGTTATTCCGGCCTTAACCGGCGTTATTATAATTCAAACCTGATGCGGGAAGCTTTTAGGGTTTGGGGGCTACGCAGTCTGGCTTACTTGCGCGAGGCCGGAGTTTTGTTGCCGAAAGACAAAAACGCGCGAGGCCGCGGCATGTATATTCAAAACATGGAAATGCTGGGCAAGGAAATCTGCGGCTGTTATGTGGGGAGTTTCCACGGCGCTTCGGCTTTGTTCTATTATGCGGCAAAATCTCCGGCTTCTTCGGTTATGAATTTTTATCATGAAGCCGGGCATAATCTGCAAAATCTGCTGGATATGAAATCTTGGAAAGGACAAGATGATTATATGCAGTATAAATGTGAGGTTCATGCGGAAGCTTTTGCTTCGGCGATGATGATTTTGCGGGCCAAAACGGAGCAGGAACGCCGACAGGCCGAGGCTTTTGTGATGAAAAAAGCCATGAACAGCGCTGAATTCGGCGAGAATTTTGATGTTAGGTATAATTCTTATGCCGTGATTAAGCAGCTTGTACCGGCATTGAGAAAGCTTGACCGACGTATGCTGGAAAGGGCGGACGGCAGGATTGACATGATCAAGACAGCCCGTCTGGCTCAGAGGGTGGTTGACAAATATGCTTATTTGCGGCTGGATTTTGAAAATTATTCTGTTTTTCGGGAGCAAAACAAAGATTTATACAGGTTTAAGCCGGAGCAGACAAGGTGGTATAAAGATTGTATGGAAGTGCGGGAAAACCGCAAATTTGACCGAATGGCAGAGTTGGAAAATGTTTATGTAGGTTTGCAAAAAGCCCGCTCGGAACAAGAGAAGGCTGCGGTCTTTCAAGAGGAGTATTTGTTTTGCAGTGAAGATGTCAGAGCTTTTCGGCAGTTGTATTTCAGGCATAACCGGCGGGGACGGTATTATGAAATGCTTAAGCGGACGGAAGCGGTTCTGAAACCGGAAAATTTGTGGAAAAAAGTCAAGCAGAGAGTTTGTGGTCTGCACAGGGGAAGTTTGCGCGGAGGATGTGACAGATGATGACAAGTTATTCTGATGCGGATATTTTGAAAGATATTGAAAACTATCTGAAACTTTTGCAATAGCGCTAACGATACTGAAAGCCGGAGATGAAAGCGAAACCCATTGGTGTCGGCCGAGGCGAAATATTATGCAAAAAAAGACCTCGGACGGTAAAATTTGTGCTGTTAATTTCTGAATATTCGTTTATGATAAGCGCAGTTTTAATTTTAAGAATCGATGAGAGAAATGGAAGATACGCTTTTTTCGGCACAAATCAAGCGTCCGCTGGCTGACCGCCTGCGTCCGCAGACTTTGACGGAAGTCGTGGGGCAGGATCATATTGTCGGCGATAACGCCCCGCTCGGGCGGATGATCAAATCCGGCAAAATCACGTCTTTTATTCTCTGGGGACCGCCGGGGTGCGGTAAAACGACGATTGCGCGTCTGATTGCAGAGCATACCAATCTTTATTTTGAACAGATTTCAGCTGTTTTTTCCGGCGTGGCCGATTTGAAGCGAGTGTTTACCTATGCGCAGGAGCGGCGGGCGAATCAGGGTAAAGGCACGCTGTTGTTTGTTGATGAAATTCACAGGTTTAACAAGTCGCAGCAGGACGGTTTTCTGCCTTATGTCGAAGACGGGACGATTATTCTGGTCGGCGCGACGACGGAGAATCCGTCTTTTGAGCTGAATGCGGCGCTTTTGTCGCGGTGTCAGGTTTTTGTGCTGAACCGCCTGAATGAGGAAAATTTTGAAGAACTTTTGCAACGGGCGGAGCGCGAGCTGGGGAAAAAACTGCCGGTAGATGATGAGGCGCGCAGCTTTATGAAAGAAACCGCCGACGGCGACGGGCGTTATATTTTGAATTTGGCAGAAAGCGTTTGGGCCTATGCCCAGCCGGGCGAGATTTTTGACAAAGACAGTATTGTCAAGATTATCCGTTCCCGCGCGCCGGTTTATGACAAAGGGCGTGACGGGCATTACAATCTGATTTCGGCCGTGCACAAGTCTTTGCGCGGCACTGACGTTGATGCGGCGCTGTACTGGGTGGCGCGGATGATTGAAGGCGGGGAAGACCCGAAATATATTCTGCGACGGCTGACGCGTTTTGCCGTGGAAGACGTATCGCTGGCTGATCCGAATGCCGTGACGCAGGCGATTGCCTGTTGGGAGACTTATGACCGTCTGGGATCGCCGGAAGGGGATTTGGCAGTGTTTCAGCTGACGGCTTATCTGGCGACGGCGCCGAAGTCGGTAGGCGTGTACAAAGCAATGTATGCGGCCAAAGATCTGGCGCGCAAGACGGGTTCCCTCATGCCGCCGAAAAATATTCTGAATGCGCCGACCAAGTTGATGAAACAACTCGGCTACAGTGACGGTTATGAATATGATCCCGATACGGAAGACGGATTTTCCGGCGCCAATTATTTTCCGGACGGGGTCAAAAGGGTTAAGTTGTATCATCCGGTGGAGCGCGGATTTGAACGCGAAATCAAGCGTCGAGTGGATTATTTTGACAATTTGCGTCGCGAGAAGCAAAAGAAGAAACAGGAAAATTATAAGGAAGATTAAGGCAGGATTATGGCAGTCGAATTGATTAAGGTTAAAAAAATTGATGACGGGATGCGGTTGAACCGCTGGTTTATGAAATATTATCCAAAGCTTAGTCTCGGACATTTGCAAAAGCTTTTGCGGACAAAGCAGATTAAAGTAGACGGCAAAAAGGCCGAAACCTCGCTGAAGCTTGCCGCCGGTGCGGAGGTTCGCATACCGCCGCTACATCTGGACGAGGCCGAGATACCGAAGCAAAACCGAATCAGCAAAAAAGACGCTGATTTTGTTTTGAGTATGGTTATTTATAAGGATAATAATATCTTGGTACTGAACAAACCTTCGGGGATTGCGGTGCAGGGCGGGACGAATACCGGTTTTCATATTGACGGGTTATTGGATGCGCTTAAGTTTGAAGCCGAGGAGAAGCCAAAACTGGTACATCGGATTGACAAGAATACCAGCGGGATTCTGGTTTTGGCACGCAACCGCAAATATGCCGATTTGCTGACGAAAGCTTTTCGCGGGCATGATCTGCAAAAGACTTATCTGGCGCTGGTACGGGGATGTCCATTGCAGATGAGCGGCGAGATTAAAGCGCCGTTGGAGAAGATTGGCGAAAAAGTGGTGGTTGCGGAAGGCGGCAAGCCGGCGGTAACGGAGTATGATGTTTTGGATACTGTCGGTGACAGATTTGCATTGGTTGAGGCCAGACCGCTGACCGGCAGAACGCACCAGATCAGGGCGCATTTGGAATATCTGGGGACGCCGATTGCCGGTGATGACAAGTATTTTGGCAAGGAAAGAGTACGCTTGTCAAATATTAGTGATAAACTTCATTTACACGCATACAAAATTGATTTATCTTGCCTATATAATAAAAAAATGGTGATTTCGGCACCGTTGCCGGAGCATTTTCGCGAAAGTCTTAACAATTTGGGTATAAACTTCAAGGAGTAACATAATGGTCAAGTTTTTCAAAGTACTGCTGGGCATTGTGCTCGCACTGATAATTATTGTATTGGTCGGCGGTTTTATTTTTATCAAAACTTTTGATTTGAATAAATATAAACCTTATGTTACCGAACTAGCTATGAAAGAAATCGGTCGCGAAGTGACAATCGGAAATGCGGCGCTGGGGATTTCTTTGTCTCCGACATTGGTGCTTAATGATGTTACAATGGCTAACGCTTCTTGGGCAACAGAGCCGAAAATGGTGAAAGTCGGCGAGCTGGAGGTTAAGCTTTCGGTTTTACCGCTTTTGAAAAAACAAATTGTTATTGATAAAGTTGCGTTGCTTAATACGGAAATTTTTCTGACGGAAACCGTGGATGGAAAACAAAACTGGGTTTTGGAACTGCCGGCAAAGGATAAAACGGCGGCAGAGACTGCAATGGTATCTGAAATTCAACCGGTTTCTGCTGACAAAGAAACCAAAAAGGTGAATTCCGGCACGGCGATGCTGGCTGGGTTTGCCGCTAAAGATGTGGTGATTGAAAATGCCGTGGTCAAATATAATAATCTGAAGAACAATCAGAATATAGATGTGACGGTCAATAAAATTACCCTGAATGCCGAAAGTATGGACAGCAATGTCAATGTGACTTTCGATGTTGTATATAATCAGCAAAAATTTGCCGGCGAGGTGACTTCCGGTTCCGTTAACGCCCTGCTGAACGGCAAGGAAGATTTTCCGGTCAAAGCCGCGGTACAGGCTTACGGCGTTGATCTGAAAGTTGACGGCGCATTGCAGAATGTGCTGAAAAATCTTGGTTTCGGTATGAATGTCAATCTTTATAATCCGGCAGGAAATTTCGGGGCGCCCGAGACAACGCTGATTGCAAAAGTTTCCGGCAATTTGAAGGAAGTGACTGCGGATATTGCCAGTCTGAATGTGGTGAATAATGTGATTACCGGTCGGGTTAAGGCGAATATTGCCAATAAGGTGCCGATGATTTGGGCTGATTTGAAAAGCGATAAAATCAATTTGATGAATTTTTCAAAAAACAGCAATATGGCATGGCAGATGCCGGCGCTGATTGCTTCCGCCCGAGCCAGTGAACTGGTGCCGGACGAGGCTATTCCGTTTGCTTTGCTGAAAAGCGTGAATGCCGATGTTAAGCTTAATGTCGCTCAATTGATTATTGATCAGGCAATGCAGGCCGAAAATGTTTCTCTGGCGGCAAAATTGCAGAACGGTTTGTTGAATGCGCAGCCTTTAACGTTGAATTTCGGCGGCGGGGAAATTGATGCTTCTCTGAGTGCAAATGCATCTAACGATAATGTTTCCGTTAAATTGACCAGCAAAAATATGAAGCTGCAAAATTTGCATCAGGATTTTGTTGTAAAAAATGCCAAGAGTTTCGGCATTGTTTCAGGCGGTAATCTGGATTTGGACATTAATCTGTCCGGTTCGGGCAAGACTTATCGCCAGCTGGTTAACAATCTGAACGGCAAAGTTATTGCAATTGCCGGAGAGAGCGTTATTCAGACCGGAAAACTTGATTTTCTGTCCGGAAACTTTATTACGCAGCTATTGAAGACGCTTAACTTGTCTTCCGACAAGATTCGGAACATTGACATGACCTGCGCGGTAGTACGAGCTGATATCAGCGGCGGAAAAGCAGTCTTTCCGAAAGGCATTGTGTTGAATGCCAAGCAGTTGAATCTGGTTAGTGACGGCAGCATTAATCTGGTGAATGACAAGATTGATTTTGGTATCCACCCGTTCTCGGGAAAAGTGGTTGATACCAATCTGGCTCAGGCTTTGTCTTCTTTTATTAAGGTTAAAGGTTCTTTGACCAATCCGAAAATTGCTCTGAATGATGTGCAGGCAGTGCAGGCTTTAATCGGTGTTGCCGCAACCGGCGGTACGGCTTATCTGGGGTCTAAGCTGGTTATGGATGCCGACAGTTCGCCCTGTTATACAGCTTTGGCCGGCACGCCGTATCAGAGCCGTTTCCCAGCGCCTTCCAAGGCTTCTCAGACAACACATGATTTGTATCAGGGTACACAAAAAGCCATTGATGACAGTGTTCAGGATATTAAAGGCGCAGCCAAGGATATTCTTGGTATTTTGAGCGGCAAAAAGAAATAGGAGCCGTGAGAAATGAGTGACTATCTGAATAGAGCCGCTGTCGAGATTGGCAAAAGCCGCAAAGAGGTGATTGATCGGCTGGTAGTATTTTCGCAAACGGATTTGCTGTTGTTCTGGGGGCATGAAAAAGACCTGATTGAACGGCAGGAAAAAATCTGGGGGCCGATACTGCGATGGGCTAATAATGAGATTAATGTTGAATTTGTTAAAACACAAGGGTTCGATGTTCCTGAAAATAAGGCTTCGGGAGAAAAACTGAGAGATTATCTGAACAGTTTTTCAGATAAGGAGCTGGCGGCTTTTTATGTGGCGGCTTTGAACATGAAATCTGTTTTGCTGGCGATTGCGTTGGTAAAAAAACACCTTTCGGCGGAAGAGGCCTTTAATGCCGCTTTTTTGGACGAATTGTGGCAGGCCGAAAGCTGGGGTGTGGAGAAAGAGGCTGAAAAACGGCGGTCCGAGCTGAAAAAAGAGCTTCATGAAGTTGAAGATTTCTTAAAATGATATAAAAGGAGCCAAACGGCTCCTTTTAGGATTTTATCAATGAATAAAGAAGTTTATATAAAAATTGAAGGGCGGGTACAAGGAATTGGCTTCCGGTGGTGGGCAATTCACAAAGCCGAAGAAATCAGCGGAATATCAGGCTGGGTCAGAAACGCGGCGGACGGTTCGGTTGAAATTTTGATGCGCGGCGAAGAAGAAAATATTGATACAATGATTTTGGCTTGCCATAAAGGTCCGTCGCTGGCCAGAGTGGACAGAGTGTCTTTTATTGTCGGGCGAATCAGCAGCTGGCTGCCGCCGATTGAAGACGGAAAGTTTGTACGTTGTTATTAATGTAGTCATAAGTTCAGGTTGGAAAAAAGATGTTGAGGCATATTTTTTGAGTATCCGAAAACAGATTGGGAGAAAAAATATGCGCGTTGAGAAAACTCGTGAAAATCTGCGGGAATGTTTGTGTCTGCATTGCCCTTCTTATACAACGGTGTGTAAAATGAAAAATATGCCGGAGAATTTGATTAAAATGCTTGAGCCGATAGATGATATTGAGCATTTTGAGGGAATGTATTGCGCATTTGACCGCAGTCGGTGCATTCATGAAGATAAGGGATGTATTTGCGAAAATTGCGAAGTTCATAAGAAATATAACCTGAAAAAGGAAGATTACTGTTTGAAAAAAGGCGGAATGTAAATAAAGCCCCTGTTCAATATGTTGTGCAGGGGATTTTTCTTTAGTAGCTGTACGGCAACGCTTATCGTTAATATAACAGCGGAAAGGAAGAAAGAATTTATTAAATATTTTGTCTTAACACTTTGAAAAAAGGCATATTGACAATTATTCAGAAAATGTATATTTAGAATTTACTTAATTATAACAAAAAGAGTTGTTTTTTAATATGTCTGGCGACACCCTTAAAAAATTATCATTGTCAAAAGCCTTTTTCTTAGCTTGGGGATATCTGATAAATAATTGGAAGCCAATGTTGGGGTTTTCTCTGGTTAATTGTGCCTTGACCGCGGTTGGAGTTTATGTTCTGGGGGGAACGCAACATCCGTTATTTTTGTTGCTACTGGTTGTGATGTATTTATTTTGGGGGTGTTTTTTTCGGTTTTATTTTAAGAAAAAGCCATATTTAGAAGTCAAACCGTTTGTTCGTTCTCTGGTTCCGTCGATCAAGGTTGTGTTTGTGACGGTGGTTGTGGTTTGGGGTTTTTTGATGCTGCCATATATTCCATTGTTTTTGGGTCTGACTTCAGAGGCAGAAGTGCAAGGTTTTCTTGATGAATATGTGTTCTTTTTGCAAAAATATATGCAGGATGTGCCATTATTGGATATTGTTTTGAATTTGGTTTTGGTTTTGATTATGCCACTAATTTTGTATCGTCCGATGCTGGCCTGGGTGGCGGCGCTGATGGGACGGCGCGGGTCATTGCGGATTGCATGGTCAAAGACAAGAGGTAATTACAGGCAATTTGTGCTCATGGCTTTGGTGATGAATATTCCGATGGTTTTGTTGGATTTTGTTGCCGGTGTTTCCTGTGTCGGAGAAGCTGTCAGTTTGTTGATTTTTTCGCCGCTTCTGGTGTATTATAATTTGGTTATAGCACAGGTGTATGATTTTTTTTATCTTCAGGATTAAGCAAAAAAGGCCTCGATTGAGGAGCTTAATGTAAGAAGGACTTAGCCATGAGTGATATAGCATATTTTGAGAGATTTTTATTTGAGGTTGAAAAATAACGGCAAACCCGGAAGGCTTGCCGTTATTGCTGTCGTTTGTAAAATGCTTGCGATATTAAATGCCAGACTTCTGTGCTTTTATGCTTGATTTTCAATATCGTTGCATTTTTTAATCATCTTCATATTTTTTCATTTTATCGGTCAGGATATTGTCATTCCAGCTTTTCGGGGTTTCCCAACAATTGTTTTCCACAAACGTATATGTTTTTTGCATTTGTTGCCGGATGTCTTCTTTTTCCGGTACATCTTTAAGAAAATTTATGACATATTTTCCTTGTTCGTATTGCAGAAATAAATATTCTTTTGCCGATTTTTCAATGACAATGTCATATTCCCGAATGAAAAAACGAGAACTGTCCAGAGCCGGACAAGAATGAAACAGGCAAAGTATTTGGGATGTTTCCCTCTCAATGAAGAGGTGAAAAGCATTGTGTAGAAAATAATAACTCAATTTCTGATTTTGAAAACGCGGTATTATTTTTTTGCACTGAATGCCGCCGTAAAAAATATCCCAGTAATACAGCGCGCCATCACTGCCGGAAACAATCCGGTTGAAAGAAAACATATTGCTGATATTTTCTTGTGCTTGTTGTTTAAACAAAATTTGTAATTCCAGACTCATAATATTCGAAAATTATAGGATTAATAATTGATTTACGATTCTGTAATAGCAGAGCTGTTTACTGATGTCAATTGTAAAGAGGTTAAAGCTCCGGAATCGGATAGTCTTGTCCGCCGGGGAGGTTGTAATGCCACCATTCGTGCGGGATTGATTCCAAGCCGATACTTTCCATAAGTTGTTTGAGAAAACGCCGGTTTTTTATGGCTTCAGCAATGTCCGGCGCATTGTAATCATGGCGCGCTTTTTGTAAATGAGCAAAAAATTCTTCGGTTTTGCCCTGTCGGATTTGTTCGGAGAAATAGGGCGTATAAGCGTCAACTTTGGTTGGATAAGCCAATTCATTTCCGTTTTCATCGCACAGACAGACATCAATTGCAGTGGCATGGCAATGTTGGGAGCGTTCAGGATTGGCAGCAAAAAATCCTTCCATCGGAATTATTTCTTTGAGCATTTTATGAGCCAGCGGCGGGCGGTAGGCATCAAAAATTTTGAGTTTTAGTTTTTGTTCTTTCAGAATAGGGATAAGACGTGATAGTTTTTGCCACAGGTCTTTGTGGACAATGGCGTGATTGCCGAAGCCGATTTCTTTGTAAGCGGCAACTCCGGTCATATTTTGCGGGGAGGCATACATCATGGCGACAATAAACGAATCGTCATCGATTTCAATATAATCTTCGGGCAGTTTCTTCATTTTATCAGTTCCAAAAATTCTTCTTCCGTTAACATATTTATGTTCAGTTCCTGAGCTTTAGAGGCTTTTGAGCCGGCATCGGCGCCGATAACGACATAATCTGTGTTTTTTGAAACGGAACCGGAAACTTTGGCGCCAAGGCTTAAGGCTTTGGCTTTGGCTTCCGAACGGGTCATTTTTTCCAGTGTTCCGGTGAAAACAACGGTTTTGCCGGCAATCGGAGAGGAATAGTCGGTTTCGTCAACAAAGTCTTCGACACTGATCTCTTGTAACAGGCTGTTGATGGTTTTGAGGTTGTGTTCTTCGGCAAAAAATTCGACAATATCTTTGGCCATGGCACCGCCGATGCCGTCAATCTCGACCAGTTTCAGCGTTTCTTTGTTTATCATGTCGTTCATAAAATGTTTGAAGCTGCCGTAGTTTTTTGCAATTAAGCGCGCGGTAGCGGTTCCGATCTGACGAATCCCCAGAGCATAAATAAAATGCGGCAAGTCAATCCGGCGTTTGGTGTTGATCGCTTTGAACAGGTTGTCGACGGATTTTTTACCCCAGCCTTCACGCATTTCCAAATGCAGCGGCGTACTGTTCTGATGAGCAAATAAATCGCCGTCTTTATTACGCCGTTCTAGTGAGAAAATGTCAACCGGCGAGGTGATGATGCCTTCTTTGTAGAAATCTTCAACGATTTTGCGTCCCAAGCCTTCAATATCGAAAGCTTCGCGCGAGACAAAATGGATGATGCGTTCAATGGCCTGAGCCGGACAGGTCAGTCCTCCGGTACAGCGGCGGACGGCTTCATCTTCTTCTCGGATAGCATGGGCGCCGCATTGCGGGCAGAACTGCGGAAATTCAAATTCCCGAGAATCGGCCGGACGTTTGTCTTTGATAACTTCCATCACCTGCGGGATAACGTCACCGGCACGTTGGACGATAACCGAATCGCCGATACGGATGTCTTTGCGTTTGATTTCGTCTTCATTATGCAGAGTTGCGTGAGAAACGATGACACCGCCGACATTGACAGGTTCTAAATCCGCTACCGGCGTTAATGCTCCGGTTCTGCCGACCTGAATGCGGATGTTGTTGATTTTGGTTACGGCTTGTTCTGCCGGAAATTTGTGTGCAATTGCCCATCTTGGTGTGCGGGTTAAAAAGCCCAGTCGTTCCTGCAAGGCAATTGAGTTGACTTTATAGACCATGCCGTCAATGTCATAAGGCAGGGAGGAACGAATCTCTCCTAACCGGATGAAGCTGTCTTCAATTTCTTTAACGGTATAGCAGAGTTTGTTATTGGGATTGACCGGAAAGCCCCAGATTTTCAGATGTTCAAAAAAATCTGCCTGCGAATCCCAAACGCGTTCGGAAACTTCTCCCCAGGTATAAGCAAAAATGCTCAGGTTGCGTTCGGCCGTGATATTGGCGTCGAGCTGTCGTAATGATCCGGCAGCGGCGTTGCGCGGGTTGGCAAAAGTTTTTTTTCCTTCTGTTTCGTATTTTTGGTTTAAGGAAAAAAAGTCATGTTTTGACATATAGACTTCGCCGCGGACTTCCAAAATGTCCGGTACGTTGCCGTTAAGCTGTTGCGGCAGACCGCGAATCGTTTTTAAATTTTCCGTAATGTCTTCGCCGGTTGTGCCGTCACCGCGGGTTGCTCCTTGTACGAATCGGCCTTTTTCATAACGGGCGGAAAAAGACAGGCCGTCAATTTTGGGTTCCGCCATAAAAGCAATGTCTTCCGAGGTATTTAAAAAGCGTTTGACCGACATGATAAAGTCGTCAAGCTCTTCTATGGAAAAAATATCACCGAGAGAAAGCATAGGAAAACGATGTTTGACTTTTCCGAAATCTGGGCGAATCGGAGCGCCGACTTTTTTTGACGGGCTGTCCTGACGAATCAGTTCCGGAAAGCGCGCTTCAATTTGGACGTTGCGTAATTTTAACTCATCATATGCAGCATCGCTTAGATAAGGCGCATCATTCTGGTAATAGGCGATGTCTGATTTTGCCATTTCAGCAGCAATGTTTTTTAGTTCTTCGGCAGCCTCGGCGGCAGTTAATTCTTCAACTTTTTTCATTTTATACCTCATTATTGTTTTTAATATAAGGTTTTTGTAAAAAATTTCTATGAGAAATGCGCACTTGTTCAGAGGTTGATTGCTGTCTGGAAATAAAAGAAAACGCGGGAATCGTGACGATCCCCGCGTTTGTTTTTTTTGCGGCTCGGATTAAACTTCGGCTGTTTTAGCCGGCAGCATATAAATCGTTATCATCTGGGAGATTATCATCATGATGAAAAGACCGAATCCGGGGATAGGTAATCCCAGCGTGTTGGCAAAAAATGCCAGCATGTAAACCGCAAACATGCTCAGAATGCTTAAACGCATGCGCGAATCGAAATCTATCTTCTTACGGAAAAGCCGCGAAAGCAGCCAGGCCGTGAAAGCAAAGATAATTGCGCTCAAAAAATAGAAGATAAACAATCCGATGGCACAGAAAATCCAGACATAGAAGGCCATTTGGTTTAAGAAATCAGAAAAGACTTCGGTATAGT
>CAKQRB010000049.1 GCA_934271195.1 uncultured Alphaproteobacteria bacterium
AGTCTGGAGCTATTTGTTCTTCTACTATGCCAATATTTTATTTTTGTATTTTTGGGGCTTTGACCTTTTCTCGCCGCTAAGCTGGCAAAAAATCGCCGCATTTTGGAACCACGGCGGCATAATCAGCGAAGGCAAAGATTATGTTTTTCTCTTAATGCTTTTACTGCTGCCGTTTATCTGGATAATCGGATGGCGATTGCTTTGCCGCGTCCGACTGAGCAAAATCATCACCTGGCCTTTTGAGGCTTATAACCGACATATCATCAAAAAATACGGATCTCAGTCCAGTAAACGTTTTGTTCTGAAAAACATGGGACAAAGCACCAAAGTGGAAGAAGACATCAAAACCGCCACCAACGCAGTCAAACCCAATCCGGAGCAAGATGCTGACAAAATCCGCGAGGCGGTAAAAAACAAGCTGAGCAAAGCTCGGCAAAAAAATTAACGGGAGAAAATATTGAAACCGATACTTGTTTTAAGCAGGGTTATAATCGTCGGTCTCTTCTGGAGCATATTCTTTCTGGAAGGGATTCGGATTATTATGCTCCAAAACTGGTATTTTGACATTTTCAATCCCGAACATTGGAATATTGCATGGAACTTATGGCTTTCCGGCTGGGTAATTGACGAGCCCAAAGAATGGGCGTTTATCCTGATTATATTAACGTTTATCCCGCTCTGGCTTACCGGCTGGGCTGCGTTGAGCCTCATCTGCTGGGAAAACATTATCGGCCGTCTGTTCATCATTCCTTGGCAGATGATAAAGAAATCGTTTTTAAAACCGGTCAAAATCATTACCAATTCTTCTCTCAAGGGCGTAAAAAAGAAAAAATCCTACAAAGAAATCCGCCCGCGCAGCATTGGCGTCGTTTTGGACAATTCTTATTATACGGAAGACAACTCAAACAAAAATACAGCTCCGAAACCCGTGGCCAAAACAATAACGCCGGCCGCGCCCAAACCGTTACCGCAAAGTCCGAGCTTGATAGAGAAAGAAGCCGCAATTCCGGCTCCGGCAGTTTTTGACCATTCACTTTTCCAGTTTGATGATGACGACGACTTTGAGTTCAACATTGATGCCTTTGACGACAAACCGGCAGAAAAACCGGCTCCATTACGGACAGAAGACGCTTCTGCCCGCAATAACAAGAAAAAAGACACCGGAAGAATGCGTGAAAACGCCCAGCCCAGACAACCTCGCAAAGACAACAGCACCCAATCCGGTGGCGCCAGACAATCGGCTCCGGCAGCAATCGGTAAAAAACCGCTGTCTGTTGAATCCGGTAAAGCGCCGCGGGTATCCAATTCTACACTGGAAGTCATCAAACAAAAAGGTTACGAGGTCATTACGGCCGCCACCATCAGAAGCACGCTGGTGGACTTTATTGCCGTTTCCGGCAACCATATCAATCTCTGCCTGATAGACAAAGAACCTGGCGACTGGCTTGCTGACGAAGAACGCTTTAACGATGAAGAGCCGTTATGGTTTTCAGAAAGTTCCCACCGCATTTCGCCGGTGCGCAAAATAGACATCGCCCGCCAGGCTCTGCAAGCTAAATTGGAAGAAGCCGGACTGGAATATACGCTTACTGCCTTTGTAATTGTTCAAATCGGCAATATTATTAATGCCGAAGATATGTTTGAAATCTGGGATAATATGAATATCTCCGTTACAAGGATTGACAGAGGCTCTCCAAAAGAATTAAAATTGTTCTCAAAGAGTCTCGAAGATGCGGAATCCCCGATTGAAAAAGACGAATTTGAGAAATTAAAAAAATTTGTTAGAAGCATTGCATAGGAACAATAAATGGCAATAGACAGATCCGGCAGCGAATGGGAAGAATATAATAATGCCGTCAAATGGGTTGTGCTCACAATCATTATTACCTGCGCACTGACAGCTTTTTTGGCTGTTGTATGTATGCCGCTCGGATACCTCATCGGCAGCGGAATCTCCAAAGATTCACTCAGCGTCGCCACGCGTTTTATAAAAGTAGTGCTTGAAAATCCCGATTATCTGATGTCACGTTACTGGAACTGGTTCGGACAGGTGTCGCGTTATCAGGGGTCGTTTTCCTTCAGCCTGTGGCTTCCGGCATTACCGTTCATCGTATTTCCGTTTGGATTAATGGGCGGAATTCTGCTCAATCCGTATCGTTTTCAATCCAATATTCACGGTTCTGCCCGCATTGCCACCCTGGCAGACATAAAAAAGATGAAACTTCTGACCGGTTTTTGCATTGTTATCGGCCGTTTCAAAGGCCATCTTCTGCGCATGAGCGAAACCCTTTCCGTCCTGTGCTGCGCGCCTCCTGGAACCGGTAAAACCGTTGGCGTCGTGATGCCGACGATTTTCAATTCCCCCGGTATGAGCATCATTGTCAACGACCCGAAACCGGAATTATGCTATTCCACAACCGGCGCCCGCGCCAAAGAAGGCCCCGTTTTTGTCATCAACTGGGGTGCGGAAGACAATCCGGCCGAAGGAATATATTATCCGAGTTGGAACGCCTTGTCCGCCAATGCCGTGCCTCAGGTCGGGCCGGATCGCGATATGTACGTCGATTCCATGTGCAAAATTTTGGTAGAAGACCCTAAAGGCGGCGCAGACCCGCACTGGTCGCAAACCGGACGTGCGGCATTGACCGGTTTTATCCATTTTATTGTTTCTAAATGCGAAAAAGCCCGCGCCAACGACTACTTTATCGGCCGTGTTTATGAAGGCAAGCTGGATTTGGAAGATCGCAAGGTTCTGGAAGGCTATTACAGCGCAATGAAGGATACGGCAGCCAAAATTGCCATTTCCAACCTCAGAAACAACACGCTGACAATTGACAACTATCTGCCAATCGGAACTTGGGCGCTTCTGCCGGAAAAATGGATTGGACATGAGGCCTGTATTGCCATGATTCTGGAATGGATTACCGAAGCGCAAATCAAACAGTCTAAAGAAATCAAACGCCGCATGGATGAAGGCGACCAGTCCGCTGCTTTTGCCGATCCGATGCGTGACTTGCTTGACGCCGCCGTTGAAGAAGCGGAAAAATTCGGCTATGCCCCGCGTTGTATTACCGAACTGAGCCAGCTGAGTTCCATGCCGGACAAAGAACGCGGCTCCGTCATGTCAACGGCCTTTGCCGGACTGAACATTTTTAAGAACTCAGCCGTGGTCGCCCGTACCAGCTTTAGTGACATTCAGTTCAAAGATCTGCGCGGTGTCAAAGATCCTATTACCGGCGAGTTCAAGCCGATTTCGGTTTACCTTTCCGTCAACGTGGTTGACGCAGCGGCGCTGAGCACGATTTCCGGTATCTTTATTGACTCCATGTCCAGATACCTGATTGCCAACCCGCCTAAATCCATGCATAAAAGCGATGGCAAAATGGGACCGTTCCCCGCCTTGTTCGTACTCGATGAGTTTCCGACCATGCCCAAACTGACTGCCGTTATTGAAGGGCCTGCCGTCGGCCGCGGACAAAAAGTGGCCTATCTGCTTATCGGACAAGACTTGGGACAAATCTCCGGCAAATATGGTAAAGATGACCTTGAAACAGTTATCTCTACAACCGCCTGCAAAGTCATTTTGTCACAAAACAACGAGCAGACCGCGCAACGTTTTTCTAAAATGATTGGCAACAAAACCGTACAAACCACCTCTTTCTCAAAAAGCGAAGGTATGAGCAAAAGCGCTAACCCGTTTGCCAAAAACGTCAGCTATCAGCTGCAGGGTACACCGGTTATCAGCGGCACAGACTTGTTAAGTTTGCCGATGTTGAAACAGGTCGTCCTGATGCAAGGCTTTATTGACCGCCCGATTATGGCCGATTCACCCCGCTGGTATCTGGATAAAAGGATGAAAGCCCTGCAGGCTCTTCCTCCGTCGCCTTACGTCCCTGACTGGATCGTCGCCCAACGCGAAGACATTAATGACGATATGCTGGCCAAATTAGGCATTGAATATGACGAAAACGCTGATGACACAGAATTCACCGAAGAAGAACTTAGCAAATAATCAGTAGTTTGGACATCAAACCCAAAGTATAACTTATTATAAATGCGAAAGAAAGACCAGCAATGACAGTTGCGCTCAATGGCGAAAACAATCCTAATGTCAAGTTAAGCCCGTGGCAGAGCAGCCGTACCTGCCACGATTTGAGCATAGGCAAAGGCTGCATGAACACGCGCCGCAACTGTCAGCAGCATTACTTCAGATAACATAAACAAACACAACTGCCAAAAAATTTTTCGGTAGTTTTTACCTATACAAAAACAGGTGCCTGAATACAGACACCTGTTTTTTAATCTGGGGCGAACGATCGGGCTCGAACCGACGACAACCGGTACCACAAACCGGGGCTCTACCAACTGAGCTACGTTCGCCATTAGAACAAATTTGTTTTACATACAAACACAACTAAAGTCAAGCTAAAAAAATTAAAATTAATCGAAAAAATTAATAATTTATTTTCTTTTTGTGCGTATTCATAAAGAATAAACAAGAATTCTTAACGAGCGGAAGAAATGAACAGTAAATTTTTAACAAAATTACCTTCATACATAAGCATTATATTTTTAAGTCTGGGATTTTGCCTATCTGCCGGCCGTTTTGCCGTAGCTTCAACTTCATCCATTTTGATTGATGCAGATTCTGGAAAAGTCCTTTCTTCTAGCGCTGCCGACAAACTCCGCTATCCGGCATCTTTGACCAAACTTATGACTTTATATATCACTTTCGACGCGCTTGAAAAAGGGCTGATAAAAATGGATGACAAGCTTCCGGTTTCTCGCGATGCCGCCAACCGCTCGCCGTCTAAACTCGGATTGCGCGCCGGAGAAAAAATCAGCGTCCATGATGCAATTATGGCTCTTGTCATAAAATCTGCCAACGACTGTGCAACCGTTCTGGCTGAAGGATTAGGCTATACGGAAGCAAATTTTGCCAATACCATGACACAGGTCGCCCACGAACTCGGCATGAAAAACACCACATTCAAAAACGCTTCCGGCCTGCCTAACAAAGCCCAAAAGACAACCGCCCGCGACATGGCAATTCTTGGTGCTGCCGTCTATCATCATTTTCCGCAGTATTATAAGCTTTTTTCCGCCCAAAAATTTACCTATAAAGGCCAAACTTATTATACCCACAATCACATCTTAAAATCTTTTGAAGGTGCTGACGGCATGAAAACAGGCTTTACCAATGCCGCCGGTTTCAATATCATTACCTCCGCCGAACGCGACGGCAAACGCGTAATTGCCGTTACCATGGGACACAATACGGCAAAACTCAGAGATAAAAAAGTTTCTTCCATGATGGATCAGGGACTGAAAAAGCTGGCTCTGCTAGATACTGATAAAAACCGCATTGAACCTGATTCCGCAATCAAAATTGCCGCTGCGGTACCGGAAAAAGAACAAAAAACAAAATCCGTGCTTCAAAATAAAAACACCCAAACTCAGGCGGCCAAAATGATGACTGCTCAAACCGATGATAAAAGCTGGACAATCCAAATCGGTGCTTTTTCTAATTACGCCAAAGCGCGCAACTATGCCATCGTTGTAAAAAAAGAAACCAATCTGGCGGATAAAAACATCTATATTGAACCGCATCAGGCAGCCTCAGCCATCGTTTATCGCAGCAAGTTGACCGGCTTTGCCAAAAAAGAAGCGAATAACGCATGTAACAGTTTGAAAAAATTAAATAAGTCTTGTATAGTAATTGCAGCAGATGAACAACAACTTGTTTTGGCGAATAAATTCTAATGACAGAAAACGATCAGAAAAAAGCCCACATCATCGTTGTCAGCAACGAAAAAGGCGGAACCGGCAAATCAACGCTTTCAATGCATTTGGCTATAAAGCTAATGCAGGAAGGTTTTAAGGTTGCGACAATCGATTTGGACGGCCGTCAGGGCACTCTTTCAAAATACATAGAAAATCGCATCAGCTTTTGTACGACAAATAACATAAATCTGCCGATTCCGGAGCATTTCCGCTTCTCGCTGGAACCCAATCATTACCTTATTCCGGCCGCACGGGAAAAAGTCGGCTTTCAAATTTATGAACTCTCTAATCAAGTAGATGCTATTATTATAGATACTCCCGGCACAAAAAATTATCTGTTTGAAGAAGCTCATAAATACGCCGATACATTAATCACGCCGATTTCTGACAGCATGGTTGATCTCAGCGTTGTCGCCGATATTGACTATGCCAAAGAAAAAGTTACCAACCCCGGACCTTACGCCGAATACATCTGGGAAACCAAAAAATATCTGGCCTCTCAGGGCAAAGCTTATCTCAACTGGATTGTCGTCGGTAACAAGTTTTCCAACATCAACTCCCGCAACAAAAATCTGGTTTTCACCTATTTAAAAAAAATTGCCCGTATGTATGGTTTTCGTTTTTTGGAAGGCATGAAAGACCGGACAATTTATAAAGAACTGTTTTTGGAAGGGTTGACTGTTCTGGATATGTCCCACCCACAGCTGCGCCTGAAAATGAGTATGTCGCATCTGGCTGCCAAACATGAGATTCGCACCCTTGCCGAATTTATTTGTCCGGAATAAATTTCTGTTATTATCTTTCTGTATAACTCAAACAACTCTTGTTTTTCAGGCATAAAGTTGTATCTTATTTGATATGTTAATGCATTCTGTAAGATATAAAAATCAATTTTGAGAGGAAGAAAGCATGATTAAAACCATTCGGACAACCCCGTATACTGATCAAAAAATGGGCACAGCCGGCTTGCGCAAAAAGTCAAAAATCGTCATGCAGCCCAATTATATAGAAAATTTTATTCAGGCGATATTTAATACAATCGGCGATGTAAAAGGCCGCACTTTTGTCCTCGGCGGCGACGGACGTTTTTATAACGAAATCGCCATTCAGCAACTGATAAAAATTGCGGCAGCCAACGGCATCGGCAAACTAATCGTCGGACAAAACGGCTTTTTATCGACGCCGGCTTCTTCCAACCTGATTCTCAAAAATAAAACAGACGGCGGCTTTGTCCTTTCAGCCTCACATAACCCCGGCGGACAAAACGGAGATTTCGGCTTAAAATACGCTACTTCTACCGGCGGACAATGCCCCGGTGCCATCAGCGACAAAATCTATGAAAACTCCCAAAATATCCGTGAATACAAAATCATGGATACGCCGGATATTGACCTCTCACGTCTTGGCACTTTCAAGCTCGGGGAAATGACAATAGAAATTATCGATCCGATCAAAGATTATGTTGAAATGATGGAAAATATTTTTGACTTTCCAACTCTCAAAAAACTTTTTGCCAATGGTTTTACCATGCGCTACGATGCCATGAACGCCGTTACCGGCCCTTATGCTATTCGGATTTTTGAAGAAATCCTCGGGGCTCCCAAAGGCAGCGTTGTCAATTATCAGCCGTTGCCGGATTTCGGCGGTCTGCATCCGGACCCCAATCTGGTTTATGCCAAAGATCTGGTCGAACACATGTATGCTGATAATGCGCCGGACTTCGGCGGCGCAAATGACGGCGACGGCGACCGCAACATGATTCTCGGCAAAAAATTCTTTGTTACCCCGAGTGACAGCCTTGCCATTCTGACAGACAATTACAAACTCATTCCGGCATACAAAAACGGTATTTACGGCGTTGCCAAATCGGCAGCTACCTCTACGGCGGTTTGCCGGGTGGCTGAAGCCCATAAACTTCCGTGCTATACTGTTCCGACCGGCTGGAAATACTTTGTCAACCTGATGGATTCCAAACGCATCACCTTCTGCGGGGAAGAAAGCTTCGGCACCGGTTCAAGCCATATACGCGAAAAAGACGGCATCTGGGCAATTTTGTTCTGGCTGAATATTATCGCCGTGACCGGCAAATCGGTAGAGCAAATTACCATGGAACACTGGCAAAAATACGGCCGCAGCTATTATATGAGATTCGATTTTGAAGGGCTGGATACGGCTGTTGCCGATAAACTGATGGCCGATCTAGAAAACAAGTTACCAACACTGGCTGGTCAAAAATTCGGCTCTTATGAAGTTGCTCAGGCCGCTCCGTTTGTTTATAATGATCCCGTTGACGGCAGCAGCACCAAAAACGGTTTGGTCATCGACTTTACCAAAGGAGAAAAAATCACTTTCCGACTATCGGGAACAGGCTCCAGCGGAGCAACACTCAGAGTCTATATTGAACGGCTGGAAAAAAACAACCTGAAAGAAGACCCAAAAGCCATGCTCAAAGAGCTGGAAGCAATTGCCATTGAAATTGCCGAAATTCAAAAAAGGACGGGAAAAACAAAGGCCGATGTCAACACATAAAACCAACATCTTCATCTTTGCCATTGCATTACTGGCCTGTCCGCTCAGTGCCGGCGCCGGATTATACGGTTTTACGGAATTCAACCCTTATACACCGGAAGAAAAGATCTTGGACATCGACGTCCCTCCCAAACAGGTAACCAACTTTCGTGAAACCCTGAGGCACAATGTTGAGATGTTATCCAATTATGCCTACCATCGTGATAAAAATTTTCAGATTATTATTCACGAAGGACAGGAACTTCTCAACAAAAGCCTGTGGGAATATCACCTGAGCGGCTATAACGAGGCTCGTGCCCGCCCGACACAGGCCGAAGATCCGAGCTTCCTTTTCAAATTCAAAAAACATCGCTATGGCACTAACGACGTTATCGGCACGCCGGTACCGGAATATTTAAACAATATCACAGGCATTGTTTTGAACAAAATATATTCGCTAAACAGAACCATCAATCCCGGCCTTTTGGCCTCACGGTTAAAAATTATTGCATTCGATTTGTGCACAGCTCCCAAAACCTGCATGGATTATATCCAAAAATCTGTTGCCGGCAACATACTGCTACAAACCGGTTCTTCCGCGACAACCATTTTCAGCCGCATAGACGAACAACCGGTTATAAACGAAAACGCCCGCAACATTTTTAAGCTTTCCGATGCCAAAAATATTTTGTACTTAAATGACGAAAGCAGCTTCCGTAACAAATATGACCTCATTAAGCAATTGCGCGATACAAATTTTGACATCGTCATTATCCGCCCGCAGTTTAAAAACAAAGAATCTTATACAGCAAATGAAGTCAACAGCTTAAAGTTCAAAAAGAACGGCACCAGACGCCTGATTTTTGCCGAAATGAACCTGACGGAAGCCAATCCTGAACAATATTATTGGAAGAAAAAATGGCAATTGGGAAAACCCTCTTGGCTGCGGCGCAAGTCTTTCAGCAATCAGGACTCTGTTATTGTCGAATATTGGAATGACGAATGGCGTAAAATCATCGGCAACCACTTCAAAAGTATTTTAGACACCAAATATGACGGCGCAATTTTCACCGGTCTGGAAAATCACAAATACTTTGAATATCAATTACCTCTGGAGTAAACACATGAACGAGATTGAAGTTTTGGACATCTCACGGGAAGCAGTTTTCACCCTGATAAAAGTCGTAACGCCTGTACTTCTTGTCGCGCTGTTCGTCGGTCTGATTATCGGTATCTTTCAGGCGCTGACCCAAATTCAGGAAATGACGCTGGCTTTCGTTCCCAAAATCATCGGTGTCTTTGTCACGCTAATCTTGCTTTTTCCGTTTATGTTCAACCAGATGCGCACTTTGACTGAGGGATTATTCAATCGGATTGTCAACGGCGGATAATGGCAATGACGCAGCTGCTCACTTTAGAAATCTATTCTTTTATGACCATATTTCTCAGGGTCGGTTCGGCAATTCTGATCATGCCCGGTTTTATGGTTAGTTATGTTAATATGCGCCAGCGCCTTTCCATAGCACTGGCTCTGACTCTTGTCCTGATTCCGCTGATTTCCGCCCGTCTGCCGCTGCCGTCTCAAAATTTCGGCGAGTTCATAAAAACCATCATGTTTGAAATCACCTACGGCTTGTTCCTCGGACTTTGCATGCAGTTTTTATATGCGGCGCTTTCTCTGGTCGGAAATTTTGCCGGACAGGCCATCGGCTTTTCCAACGCCCAGATGTTTGACCCGACGTTCCAAACACAGTCCATCGTTCTGGAAACATTCCTCAGTATCATTGCTCTGACAATCATCTTCATAACGGATTTGCATCACCTGATGATCAGTGCGGTGGTCGACAGCTACACGCTTTTTCCTGTCGGTTCGGCGCTGCCTGTTGACAACTTTGCCGAATTTTTAAGCAAAAGCCTGAATAACAGCTTTATCATGGGCTTCAAAATCGCCTCGCCGTTTATTGCTTTCACCATTATTTTTTACACAGGCATGGGCCTGATATCACGCCTGATGCCGCAGCTCAACATTTTTTTTCTGTCCCTGCCGCTGCAGATATACCTCGGTTTGGGGCTGTTGTTTATGACCGTTCCCATTATCATAGTATGGTTTACCAAATACTATGAAGACGGGCTGTTCAGATTTGTAAAGTAGAATGCCATGGCTGAAGACGATGATGAATCCTCAAAGACGGAAGAACCGTCCGAACGAAAGATAAGCAAAGCCAAAGAAGAAGGCGACACTGCCATATCGCAGGAAGCCAAAAGTTTTGTCATGCTCTTGGGTATGCTGTTTATCATCTGGCTGATTTTTCCGTTTATGGGAAAATGGTTTATCCTGCAAAACATCAAATTTATCGAAGAGCCGCAAAACATTCCTGTTGACCTGCACCATATCAGGCTTCTTCTGACCAGAGTCTTTGTCGGTATTCTGAAAATCATGGCCATCCCTTTTGCCGTATTCATTGTTTTGGGCATTTTTGCCAGCATCTCGCAAACCGGCTTTATGTATGCTCCCAAAAAACTGATGCCTGACTGGAACAAACTAAACATTTTCGCTGCCCTGCCCAAATTTATAAACATGAAAAAAATTGTTGAAAGCTTAAAAGGCATTATTAAAATCGCCGTTATTGCTTACATTGCCATTGCTGTCATCAAGCCCTACAGCGGAAAAGCCAACCTGCTTCCGACCATGGAAACAACGGCAATTTTATCTTTCATCCACAAAATCGTCGTTCTGCTGATTTTTACGATTTTAATGGCAGTATTGGTCATTGCCATTGCCGACTATGCTTATCAAAAATACTCTCATTTGAAAAAATTGCGTATGACCAAGCAGGAAGTCAAAGACGAATACAAAGAAATGGAAGGCGACCCGCTGATAAAATCGCGGATTCGTCAGGTTCGTATGGAACGCGCCCGCCGTCGTATGATGGATAACGTCCCCAAAGCCGACGTTATTATCACCAACCCGACCCATTATGCAGTTGCACTGGAATATAAGATGGATAAAATGGACGCGCCTGTTGTATTAGCCAAAGGATTGGATAATATAGCACTAAAGATAAGAAGCATTGCCGAGGAACATGAGATTCCGATTGTCGAAAATCCGCCCTTGGCTCGTGCGCTGTTTGCCAGTGCAGAACTGGATCAGACCATCCCGCAAGAACACTTTAAAGCCGTCGCAGAGGTAATCGGATATGTTATGCAGCTCAAAGACCAGTCACCGTCCTGATAAATTGCTCCAAAAACGTTTGGTTTCATTGGCTTACGCTCTGGTCTGCCTGACGGCTGCACTTATTCTGTTGCTGATCTACCCGCAGTATTCCCTGTATTTTACAATTCTGCTGCTCTTCATTGGCGCCTTATGCCTGTCTTTGACCATAAAGACCATTTCCGCCGGAGAAGAAGCCATGAGCTACGGTGGTTTTGCCAACGAAATCATCCGCAAAGACGAGGTCGCCAAACGGATTGAAAACGTTTTGGGTGAAGCTGTTATTGAAAACGAACGCTCAAAAGAACTATTTAAAAATCAAACTGTCATCAGCTTTCTGGCAGAACACCTTTCCGACGGCAAAATGAACAAAGCCGCAATCTACCGGCTGCAAAATGCCTGCGAAAACCTCATATCGGAAAAAGTCGTTTTATCTTTAAAGACTCATCCCGAGGACTCTAAAATCTTTACGGAAGAAGAATGGCTTGAAATCAGTGTTCATCCGGTTTACCTCAAAAAAACCGATATTTTTGAAAGCAAATATTCCGTAAAGACCATAAAAAAAGACACCTACCTTTTCTGGAGCTGCCGTGATATAACGTCCGAAAAAAATATGGCGCAGATTTTTCATGAAGAACGCAAATCGTTGCATGACTTTTTAGACTTTATGCCGGTCGGACTTTATGTGGTAGACAAAGAATATACCATACGTTATTGTAACCACGCTCTGGCCAAAATTCTCGGCAGTAATCGGGAAGAATTGCTCGGCAGAAAACTCAGCGAGCTCTTGTCACCGGCTTCGGCTTTTCCGGAAAACGAGCCCTCTTGGCGGCAGAAAACCTACTTTATGCAACCCGACGGCAAAATTATTGAAACTTATGTTTTTCAAGAAAACTTCAGAGAAAACCAGCAGATTATGATGCGCGGCGTTATCATCAGCGATCTGCCCAACGACACCACGCTCAAAAACGAGCTCAATCTGGCTTGTGACAAAGTCAGCTGGCTTTTTGACCATGCGCCTGTCGGCATTATCTTTGTCAGCGCCAGCGGTATTGTGCAGGCCGCCAATAACACCGTTTGCCGTTTTTTGAACAAAGATGCGGCTCTGCTCCAAAACCAAAGCATTTTTGAGCGCATTCGGGAAGAAGACATCACTAAAGTCCAAAAAGCTTTTAACGATATCTGTAGCGGCAAAAAAGATTCTCTTTGCATTGAGGTGCATATCAACCTAGACAACAAAGATAAAATCGTCATGCTCTACATCAGTAAAATGAGCAAATACCACTCCTCTGCTTCCTCTAATGAAGAAGGACTGATTCTTTACTTCATTGACGCTACGGAACAAAAAAGTCTGGAACAGCAATTTGCCCAAGCGCAAAAGATGCAGGCAGTCGGACAACTGGCCGGAGGAGTGGCTCACGACTTTAACAATCTGCTGACCGCCATGATCGGCTTTTGTGATCTGGTCATGCAGCGCCACGGTATCGGCGATCCGTCATTTGAGGATCTGCGTCAAATCAAAGACAACGCCACCCGTGCCGCAGGTCTGGTACGCCAGCTTCTGGCTTTTTCCCGCAAACAGCCGCTAAAACCCAAACTCATTGACATCACCGAACACCTTACCCGTTCCAGCCAAATGGTCAAGCCGGTCTTGGGAGAACAAATAAGCCTCAAATTCTACCATGGTAACAATCTCGGATTCGTACGTGTCGACCCGACCCAGTTTTCACAGGTAATCATCAATCTTGCCATCAATGCGCGTGATGCCATGAACGGTCACGGCACAATTTTTATCAATACCAGAGTCGAGCATTTGAGTGAACCACACCAATTCGGCGATGAACTGGTAAAACCCGGAGAATTTGTGGTCATTGACGTCAAAGATACCGGTTGCGGCATTAGTCCGGAAAATATGAACCGTATTTTTGACCCGTTCTTCTCCACCAAACAAAACGTTGTTGGTTCCGGTACCGGACTTGGTCTGGCCACCGTTTACGGAATTGTCCGCCAAACCGAAGGCTTTATCAAAGTCGAAAGCGCCATCGGGGAAGGAACAACTTTCTCAATCTACCTGCCGCGTTTTGAAAAAGATACGGAAAGCGAAGAAGAAGAAAACCAAAATCGTAAATCATCGACACAAATCTCGCCGATTCTTACGGTCAAAGAAACAATCAAAAGCCCTATTAACATAAATGAAAAAATGATTTTCGGCCTAAACGTTTCAATGATTGACCGCAGCTTTAACCCGACAGCCCCGCAAAATTCCTCCTTGCGCATACTGTTTGTCGAAGACGAAGATTCCGTCCGAACTTTTGCCGTCCGCGCCTTAAAGAAAAAAGGTTATGACATAATCAGTTGCAATTCTTCCGAAAACGCGTTAGAACATTTAGAAACAGACAACAAATTTGACCTGCTGCTGACAGACATGATGCTTCCGGGCATCAGCGGCGCCGAACTAGCCAAGATTGTCAAAGAAAAAATCCCCGGCATCAAAATCATCATTGCCTCGGGTTATTCCGAGGAAATGGCCAAACAAGGTCTGGATGACCGTACGGACTTTGAGTTTATCGCCAAACCTTACAGTCTGGGTAACCTGACCAAAAAAGTTTTTGATGTCTTAAACAAACAATAAACGGATAACAACTTATGCTGAAAAAAAATACCATATCCCAGCTTCCGTTAGAATTTGCTCCCTGTTCAAGCCTCGGACGCGAAGATTTTCTCGTTGCCCCCTGTAACGTCGAAGCTGCTCAAATGGTAGACAGCTGGCCGGACTGGCCATTTTTTGCCATCTGTATCTATGGTGAAGAGGGTTGTGGCAAAACACATTTGGCCAACGTTTTTGCCAATAACGTTTCTGTTCATGATAATTATCCCTACCGCATTCCGACCATAAATGCCAAAGACGTCCGGCTGGACACCCCGCACAAACTTTTTGCCCGACACCGCTGCCTGATTGTGGAAGATTTAACCGCTAAGGTAAATAATGAAGCAATGTTTCATTTGTATAACCTCTACCGCAACGAAGGAGGAAACATACTCTTTACGGCACAACAGGCGCCGGCCAGACTGCATTTCCAGCTTCCGGATTTGCGTTCAAGAATGAATATTGTTCCGTCAATTGAAATCAAAGCGCCTGATGATGACCTTTTATCCTGCCTGCTGGTCAAATTATTCATGGACAGACAAATAATCATCAGTCCGGAATTATTAAATTATATCGTTGCCAATATGCAGCGCTCATTCTCTTTTGCCCGTAAAATCGTTGCCGAAACCGACCGGATATCGCTTTCTCGCAAGCGCGCTGTCACCCTGCCTGTAATCAAAGAAGCCTTTGATATTCTGGCTGAAGAAAAACTTCAGGGCGACTTGTTTGAATAACCGATACCAATATTCCTTTCCTCCCTCACGTTATCTCTTTTTCCCGTTTCCTTTTCTTTCGCTCATTCCGCCTTTTCACACTGCTTATTCTCATTTCTAACTTTCATCTTCCCCTTCTCTTCCCACTAGCCTCTTTAGCCAAATTTTTCCTCACTTTTCCCACCCCTCTGCCCAAAATTTCAACATTATCCTTCATGAATTTCTGAAATTATTGTTTCTTTATGGTATACTGATTTTAGTATTGAAACTTTTTAGGGAGGAAGCCGATGAAGAATATTAACACTATGCTACACATGAAACTAAACTCTGCGGTGTCAGTTTTTGCTGTTGCCGCAGCTTTCTCGGTCCTCCTCCCGCCTTTATCCACCTCAGTTCTGGCCGCTCCCCTCAACCTAAATATTCCTAAAGAGCAGCACGGCCTCTTAGGCATTGAGATCTCAAACGACGCCTCAGCCGCTCGGCTGGCAGGCGTTTGCTTCCTGCCAGACTGTGCTGATGATGATCTTGCCGGTGGCGGTGACATTAAGAAGCTTGTATAATAATGGATATGCTCCGACGTATACATGTGATATGTATTGTAAAAATACTTCCACCAATGAATATAAGTATATTTGTGAATTGAGCGGGTTTGGTATTTTTAATGCTAAGGCTGCGACAAAAGAAGAGTGTAATAATAATATTACTTCGCGCGGACTTACTCTACCATCTGGAGAAACAATCTATAATAGTTCATGCAACAGCGATGGAACACGTTCCTGTGGTTGGTAAAAAAAATCCCCGAAGAAAGCAATCTTCGGGGATTTTTTAGATAACCTGTTCTCTGGTTTTCTTAAGGATGATTTTAGGAAAGTCCTCACTGACTTTGCCTAAGTGCCATGCGTTGCGGGCCAAAAAGACAAGCTCGCTGTCATGGTCCTCGGCAATATTCATTTGCGAAGCGTTTTTAAACTTTTCCAACTCGCCTTTGTCGCTGCATTCTACCCAGCGGGCTGTGTAATACTGTGTCGGTTCAAAGACTACCGGAATATTGAACTCGTTTTTAATCCGGTCAGCAATAACCTCAAACTGCAAGGCACCGACAACGCCGACAATCCATTCCGAACCGATAACCGGCTTGAAGACGCTGGCGCCGCCCTCTTCGGCAATTTGTTTTAAGGCATTGCCAAGGTGTTTGGATTTAAGCGGATCAATCGAGCGGATACTTTTTAATAATTCCGGCGCAAAGCTCGGAATACCGGTAACGTGCAACTTTTCGCCTTCGGTTAACGTATCGCCGATGCGGAGCTGTCCGTGATTGGGAATGCCTATAATGTCTCCGGGAAATGCGTCTTCGGCAAGTTCTCTTTCCTGTGCCAGAAACATGACAGGGGTCGGGACTTTTAAGCCTTTGCCGGTGCGTACCTGATTTAAGGTCATTCCGCGTTTGAAGTGTCCGGAACAAAGACGCATAAAGGCAATGCGGTCACGGTGTTTGGGATCCATATTGGCCTGAATCTTAAAGACAAAACCGGTAACTTTGTTTTCTGACGGTTCAATCGTCCTTTCGGCGGCAGGCTGCGGACGCGGGGTGGGCGCAATGTTATGCAGCCCTTCCAAAACTTCACGAACACCGAAGTTATTGATAGCACTGCCGAAGAATACCGGTGTCTGCACGCCGGCAAGATAAGAATCTAAATTAAATTCCGGACAAAGCTCTTTGATCATCATAACATCTTCACGCAATTTGGCAACGGCATGAGCAGGCAGCAGGTGGTCAAGTTTTTCATCATCAAGGCCTTCACAAGTTTCAATTGTGGCGTTAATTTGCGATTTGTCACCGGTCTTATTCATAAGAATCAGACGATCGGCCAACAAATCGTAACAGCCGAGAAAATCTTTGCCGCTGCCGATTGGCCAGCTTGCCGGCGTGACTTCTAAAGCCAGCGTTTTTTCAATATCGTCCAACAGCAAAAACGGATCTTGCCCTTCGCGGTCAAGCTTGTTGATAAAGGTCAGGATTGGCACGTCGCGCAGACGGCAGACTTCAAACAGTTTTTTTGTTTGGGTTTCAATACCTTTGGCAGAGTCCAGTACCATGATTGCCGAATCAACGGCAGTCAATACGCGGTAAGTATCTTCGGAGAAGTCTTCGTGTCCCGGCGTGTCCAGCAGATTGAACGTGATATCTTTATATTCAAACGTCATAACGGAGGAAGCGACGGAAATTCCGCGTTCTTGTTCGACTTTCATCCAATCGGAACGAGCACGTCGGTTTTCGCCGCGGGCTTTAACTGCGCCGGCCTGCTGAATGGCGCCGCCGAAAAGCAACAATTTTTCCGTTAAAGTCGTTTTACCCGCGTCTGGGTGTGAAATTATCGCAAAAGTTTTGCGCGGATTGATTTTGTTTTCCATTCTTTTATTATTCTTGTATCTATCTTGTTAAAACGGGCTGGAGACTGCCGGAATCAAAGGCTGCGGTTCTACAGCTTTAATTTGTTGCGGTGCAGCCGGTGCTTGCAGCGGCTCGGCTTTGATTTCTTCAACAACTTTGAGTTCGGTTTTTACCATTTCTTTTTCCGGAGTTACTTTTACCTCAGATTTTTGGTCTGTCAAGGTGCAAGGTGCGGATTTGCCGTCCAGTTTGCACGGTTCGACAACGGTTTTGACTTCTTTTTTTGCGGCGGAGACCTTTTTAGCCGGTGCGCGGTTGATACCGAGATATTTTTCAACAGCTGCTTTTTCGGCGGCTTTTTCTTTGGCTGTAATCAGATTCAAATCATACAGAATTTCCAATTTGCGCAGATCTTTGGCGGCACCCATAATGTCACGGGACGGAATTTTACTTTGCATACGCTGGCGCGGATTAGGCGGCAGCAGGGCTTCGATAATCAGATTTCGTTCGGCAGAAAACTCCTGCGGCGTGATAGCACGGCTTTCAACGGCATCTTTCAATACTTTTATCCGCTCTAAAATTACATCGGGAGACGGAACGGAACGATCAATGCCCAAGGCTCCGGGTTTGTTGGTGAGCGGGAGTAGACCGCCGACATTAGCCATGCGCGCGCGTAAAAATTCCTGTTTGGTAATCAGATCATTCTCGGCCAGTTCTTTTAAAATCAGGAATCGGGAGATAATGTTTTGTTCATTATCGTTAAACAAAATCTGCACGGCGCGAATTTCGGCTTCCGAACTGGGCTGCTGCTCGGCAATTTTCTGCTGCTCGCGTTTAAACAGGGCTTCTTCGATTGCCGAACGGGTTTGCGCTTTACCGGCCTGTTTGCCGATGTTAAAGACTTTGGAGCCGTTGTCGTCTTCAATAACAAGATTGCTTTGTTTGACTTCCAGCAGGCGCAAGCGTCTTTTTGCGACGTCGGAGATTCTTTCCGGCAACATTTGCTCATTGCCGAGGATTGTGGTTTCATTGCCGTTAATAATGATTAATTCTTCGTAATACTGACGAGCACGATTCAAGCGTCCGGTCTTTTCCGACATCAAGGCGCCGACAAGGAGAGCCTGTTGCTGCTGAGGATTTTCGGCCAGAGCTTTTAAGACGTATTTTTCGGTTTGTGCAAAATCGCCCTGTGAATAAGCGACTGTTGCCCGAGAAGCTTCTTTGACCCCGCCATCGCTGAACGTGAGCGTGTTATAAGTTTCCGGGCTGGTGTGTTCTTTGACGAAACTGCAGGAAACGACAAGGCTTCCTGCCAAGCTTAAAGCAACAAATCTGCGGGCAACATTCCAAGCAAACACAAGATTACTCCTTATAAAAATCTTTCTTTGCGCTCATCATACAGAATATTAACTTATATTACAATAATTTTGTTTGAATTGTGAATTTAGTCTTGATTTAAATTTTTTTTTCTGTAGTATGCAAGCAAATTGTGTCATCAAAAAGCGGGCGTGGTGGAATTGGCAGACACGCTAGACTTAGGATCTAGTGCCGAGAGGCGTGAGAGTTCGAGTCTCTCCGTCCGCACCAGTTTTTTGAAAATGTTTTGTAATCATTAATTTTTTAAGAGAATTTTCATGAATGTTACCGAAATCAAGTCTGAAGGCTTAAAAAGAGTATTTAATGTATCTGTTCCGGCTCAGGATGTTGAGAAAGAAACCGATGCTAAAATCAACCAGATTGCCAAAAGAGTCAAACTTCCCGGTTTTCGTCCGGGAAAAGCTCCGGTTGCCATGGTTAAAAAGCAATATAAAGATTCCGTTACCGGCGAGGTTTTGGAAGAATTGGTCAAAAAATCTACCGACAGTCTGATTAAAGACCAGAATCTGCGTCCGGCAATGCTTCCTGATATTAAAATTACGGCTTTCGGTGACAACAAAGATTTGGAGTTTGAAGTTAGTGTTGAAAATATGCCGGAAATCAAAGTCGGCAGTTTTTCTGACATTAAACTGGACAAGTTTATGGCTGAAGTTCCGGCTGAAGAAGTTGAAAAAGCTTTGAAATATCTGGCTCAGGCTCGTCGCGAAGTTGTGAAAATCAACGATGACAGAGCCGCTAAAAAGGGCGATACAACCGTTATTAATTTTGTCGGTTCTGTTGACGGCGTGGAATTTCAGGGCGGCAAAGGCGAAAGTTATCCGCTGGAGCTGGGTTCAGGTTCCTTTATTCCAGGTTTTGAAGATCAGCTGATTGGCAAAAAAGCCGGCGAAAAGGTTGACGTCAAGGTTACTTTCCCGAAAGAATATCATGCCAAAGATTTAGCCGGAAAAGAGGCTGTCTTTGCAGTGGAAGTTCTGGAAATCCGCGAGCCGAAGGAAGTTGAGATTAATGACGAATTTGCAAAATCTCTCGGCGAAGAAAGTCTGGATAAGGTTAAAGAAGTTATTGCCGGCCGCATTAAAGGTGACTATGAGCAGGCATCTAAGATGAAGTTGAAAAGACAGTTGCTGGATATTTTGGACAAGGAATATAGTTTTGATGTTCCGGCTGGTTTGGTTGACACAGAGTTCAATTCTATCTGTCAGCAATATGAACAGGCCAAAAAATACAATCAGCTTGATGAAGAAGAAAAATCTAAATCCGAAGATGATTTGAAAGCTGAGTATAAAAACATTGCCATCCGCCGCGTTAAACTCGGTTTACTGCTCTCTGAAATCGGCAAAGAAGCCAAAATTAATATTGCGCCGGAAGATATTAATAACGCCATTATGATGGAAGCCCGCAAATATCCGGGACAAGAAAAGGCAGTGTTTGATTATTACCTGAAAAATAAAGAAGCTGTTGAAGCTTTGAAAGCTCCGGTTTTTGAGGAAAAAATCGTTGACTATATTATTTCTCAGACCAAGGTTAATGAGAAGATTGTTTCTGTAGAAGAACTGTATAAGTTTGACGAAGAAACTAAATCGGCAAAGAAATCAGCTAAAAAGTCCGCCGATAAAGCAGATGTCAAGGCTGAAGAAAAAACGGCAAAAAAGACTGTTAAAAAGTCAGCTTAGTTTTTGATATAAGAACCCCATTCAAAAAAATAATTTTGAATGGGGTTTTTGTTGGGCTTTTTCTATTTTAAAATTGTCAGACACAACGTGTATATATTGATTTTGCTGTATCTTTATGGGGATAGCAACCATATTCTATTATAGCCAAAGCGAAACTGTCTGATGTTATCTGAGTTGCATCATTTTCCTGAGCGGAAAATTAGCATATAACAACAGATAGAATGATGATTTTGGCTAATTTATTTTACCGATAAAAAACTGCTTCGACAGCAGAACTAAAAATTGACATTTTTACATCATTGTCCAACTATTTTCCAGAACAATTCCACTTTCTGCACCCGATAAAATCGCGGATTGTACGAACTTTAATATCATCACCGTTAAAATATAACGCTGCGCCCAAAGAAGCGGAAACGTCAAATTTTTTACCATCAATTTCCAGTCCTTTATCTTTAACATACCTTACGCGGGAACGATAGAGGCAACTCTCTTTATCACACGCTAAATCAATCCAATCGGAATCTTTTGCTTCCCCTTTATATACTACTTTAAGCTTTTCATAAGTTTCTTCATCCAATTTATGAGAAGCTGTCCGCTCAAGCCAGATTTGCTTGTCAAAATAATTTCCGCGGCTTGGTAAAATCACCAATTCGCCATGTTTGTCTTTCACCGCCAGCAAGTCGGCATCAGCATTAATCATCACATCAGGAACTCTGGTTGTAAAAATACTCAGTGCGCCGCAAACAATACCAATCCAGCCCCATTTTCGCCAATTTCTTTCCCACAGGCACAACCATAATCCGCCCAAAACAATCAACAACAATCCCCACAACGGCATTGACAAAACCTGATATCCGGCGCTTGGCCACGAGGCAACCCAAGCCGTAATTTCATTGACCAATTCCACTCCCCAACCTGTAACTTTCAAAGTCCAGACATCTAGCCCGAAAGGCATTAGTAACATAGAAAGCAGCATAAAGGGCATAATCACCAAACCGATAACAGGTCCGGCCAAAAAATTTCCGGCCGTGGTATAAATGGCAATCCGATTAAAATGATAGATCGCAAAAGGCAGTGTCGCCAGACTGGCCACCAAATCTGACACCACAATTCCGGCGATATAAACCCAAATCAGCTTTATAATCGCCACTACCCTACCCTGTTGACGGCTACCGTCACCTCGCAAAAAACGATTCAACCGTCCGGCATATTTTTCATAAAATGCAATCAAAGCCACAACTGCGGCAAAAGACATCTGAAAACTGGCTCCGATAAGCGCCTGCGAAGAAATAACCAAAACCAGCAAAGCCGCCAGTGCTATGGTCCGCATAGAAATTGCCCGTCGATCAAACAAAACGCCGAGCAATACAATAAAGGTCATAATAAAAGCCCTCTGCGTTGGCACTTCCGCGCCCGAAATCAACAAATAAAACGCGCTGAGAAATATGGCAAAAACCGCAGAAATCTTTTTGGCATCATAACGCAGAGCCAACGGCGGGATCATAGCCGCAACCAGACGGATAAAAAAGAACATCAGCCCCGCCAGCATACTCATGTGCAAACCGGAGATTGAAAGAAAATGCGCCAGACCGGCATCACGATAATCATTGGTAATCCGTTGTCGGATTCCGGAACGGTCACCTGCCATAATTGCAGCCGTGATTCCGGCCTCGTCTCCGGGCAAAACCGCCTTGACATGGGCAACCATCTTTTGCCTGAGGTCATTAATCAGACTGTCAAACCATAAACCTCTTCCCGTCCTCTCTTCACAATCCATAGGCTGAACCGAAGCCATAGCATAACCGTTTCCCTTGATACCGGCATAAAAAGCCTTGCGGTCAAACTGATAACCTCCGATGATCGCCGGCTTGGGCAAAGGCATAATCTTCGCTACGGTTTCCACACATTGTCCGGCCTTCCATTTCTGCATCTTGTCCCGTAGAGTAATTTTGACCGGCTCCGCAATTTCCACACCGTCAAAATTTTTGATATGATCCAGCACCAAACGAGTTTTGCCTTTCATATTATGCTCAACACGCGCAATCTGCCCGCGGATATAATCAGTTTGTTCAACGGCAATAACCGGTTGCTGCGCCAGATATAATGTCTTCATCTGAATATTGATAAACCCCAGAACCACCAACGCAATTCCGAGCAAAAACCATAACCGCCCGTTTTTAAACCGCCAAACCCAAGCCAAAAGCAAAATCAGCTCAAACACCGCCAGCGACCACCATTTTGACGGCTCCTGAGGCAAAACGAAATACAGCCCGATTCCGAGCGCAAACAAAACCGGCATCCACAAAAACCAGCGGCTCTGTTCTTCCGTCAGATTTTCAACCCAGAAATTTTGACGATGTTGCAACATACTTTTCCCTTTCGCTTTATTTGTAATATATTAATCTTTTTGTGTCATCATCAAAATAAAAGATATTTAATGAGGAAAAATCATGAAAAAAATAACATTAGCCCTTTTTTGCTCTTTTGTTTTGTTTTCTGCGCCGCTTCATGCCGAAGTAAAAAGCATTGTCGACTGGGACGGCGGAAACAATCCCTACAAACCGGGCAACGACACCATTGCCGGTACGGATAATCTGGCAAACCTCAAAACAACCTGTTCCACCAGCTGTCCCAAACCTTACAGCATCACCACCACCTCTTGTCCTGACGGGCAGATTTTGGTACATTGTCCGGCACGCGGCTGCGGATACTACAATTTGTGCCGCAACCAAAAAAACAAAGATAACAAAGCTTCCAACAGCATTTTAGAAATCAATAAAGACGAAGTTGATCTGTTAGAACTTTTAAATGAGATTGACACTTACCAATACAATCAGGAACAGACACAACAAAAATAGATATCCCCCGACCTTACATGAACTGTCCGACTTTTTGGGGACAGTTCAGTAAACCGGGGGGATATTAAGTACACAAACCTTTGGTTTGACCACGCTTGTCGGCGTGGAATGGTATCGATGCCTTTGCATTCACTCCCATTAAAAGGGGGGTAGTCTGTAAGGCATTAACACATCATCGGCCTCAATAATCCGCCGATAGACCACCTTGACATTCCGACCCAAATCAAATTTGATGCTTCCTTCTTCCAAAGAATACCGGCTCAAATTCAGATAAGTTCCGTCATCAAAAACAAAACCCTCAAAAGCCTTAACGTCACGGCAAAAAGAATAAAACGGCTTACAGATAAGTTCGGCCGTATCCGCTCGCAATAAGGCCGGATTGTTGCCTTTTATCTTCCAGCAGACCAGACAAAGGTTTGTTTTGTTCTTAATCCCCGTTCTGGCCAACATTACCGGAAACACTTTTTCTTTCTCAACCGTAAAGCCCTTTGCGGCAAAAGCTTCAGCCGCCTGAGCATTGTTCATCAATAATATGTTCATACCAATAATAATAAGTTTCACAAAAAAAAGTTGCCGTAAAACGACAACTTTTTGATTTTTTTTGAAGAAGTGATGAGATTATTTCTCCCACCAGTTCTTTTTCTTTACTTCCTTTATAAAGGCGGGATTCACCTGCATATAAGGCTTATCCGCTTCCTTACCGGAAAGAAAGAATAATTCCCTTTCCCCGTACAAGCCGCGGGTCAACAATATCTGAGCCCCGTCATTATAACGGAACAGATTTCCTGAGTGCAAATTCCAGACTGCATTCCCTACCGTCACAGGCTTGCCGTCCTTCACCGCGATTACGCTTCCGTCAGGACATTTCCAGGCCGGAATTATAGCAGTGAGCTCCTGACGGTGATATTCGTACAGGTTAACGTACCTCGAATATCTTACTACAGCAACGGGAACAGCACCGGCCATTGGAGCTTTCAAAACCATTGTGTTGTTAGATACTGTCGTTGCTGCACTCTGAGAAGAAATTGTTGTATTCATAATCTTATTTTTTTAGCGCCCCTGTTGGGACAATATTAATAATATCTTTTTTAATTCTCTTTACAGAAACCACTATATGACAAAATTTCCAAAATGTCAACATATTTTCTGCAAAAAAAAATCACTTTTTTTATAAACACCTATTTTTCATCTTCCGTGCATACTCGTCAATCTTCTCGCCACGATGTTTCAGCTCAATTTTTTCTTCAATAAAATCAAATTTGTCAAAATCATTTATCGTTGTAATCAGATCATTCGCCAACAGCGCTTCCACGCAGACATCCACAAACTTTCCCCGCATATCCGCTCCATTCACAAATACCGTAACATTGCCTGATGCCGCGGCAATTCCCCTTTCCAGAAAAATCCGCCAAACTTTATCTCGCATTTGTTCTTCAAACTTTTCCGGTTCGTTAAAAAAGCCCAAAGACTCCAATGCCACACCGCATTTTGTTTGTTCCAAAAGCATCTTACCGTCATATTTGGCAATAAAATCCAAAGCTTTTCGTTTGTTCTCATCATTTTTCAAAAAGCTGATGCTGTACATAACCAAACCGTCTTTCGGGGTCAACACGTCAAAAGTCTCTGCAATGTTGTATACCCGACCACATAATTTTTGATTTTTCATAACTTATAATAATAAAAATTAATAACTAAAAATTCCGGCGGTAATTTTAACTTATCAAATCTTCTTGTCAAGACACAAAAAAACTGCCTAACCTCACGGCCAGACAGTTTCATTTCTCTGTTTAATAAAAAAAATCTCCTCTTATGAGGGATATGTCTTTTATCCTACCTGAACGCGGGGAAGGACCATGCTTTCCCAATAGTATCCCCCAATATTTTCGTAGGATATAATTTTCCAATAATATTTACCGGCACTCGCTTCTTTTAATATCCTAAAAGAAAGCCCGTTTTTGACTTCGCTCAAGATACCTTGTTCCGGCAAGATTAAATTTACCCTATTGATTATTCCTTCAGGAATAAACTCCGCATTATCCATACGAAGATATTTTTTTTGATTATCAACCGTGGTTATAATCCAACAGGGAACACGCATTTTTGTATTAAACATGTCCTCTGCTTTCTGCAAATCGGCAATATGCTTGGCACATACCGGCAGCAGATACAAAAATTTAATTCCTAATTCTTGGAGCAGACAAATCGCTTCGTCCATATTCCAAACTGATTTTATCTTTTCCATATTAATAATTTTTTATAATAGTATCTAATTAACTGCTTAGTTATACCTGATTCCAGTATTTTTGTCAATATCTTTTATTTCGGAAAATGCAGTTTTTGTAAAAAAATATCCGATATTACAATTAATACCGGATATTTTCTTACAAAACCAGATTCAAAACCCGCTCCGTCGCCTTAATCGCCGCCTTGACCTGATCGGAAGAAACCGCGTGCGTCACCATGCCGTTATCCCATTTGATTGTGGCTTCCACCAGCGAATTTGAACTTCCGCCGGGCGGTATGGTAATTTCAAAATCCAAAAGCTTCGGAATGTCCACCTTCATTTTCGGCGCCAGTTTGCGCAAGGCATTCATAAAGGCGTCATACCCGCCGGAACCTTGCGCCGTTTCTTCAAAAACTTCGCCGCGGCATTCTACCTGAATATTGGCGCTCGGCTTCATCTGCATTGTTGTTGTCACCACGCAGTTCGTTACCCGAAACAGCTTATACCTCTGCCCGCCCAGCATATCAGCCACCAGAAAAGGCAAATCTTCCACCGTCACATTCTTTTTCAAATCGCCGAGTTCGACAATCTTTTGCAGCAGCTTCTGCTTCTGATCGTCATTCAGATGAATCCGCAATTTGTCCAAATTCATCTCCAAACTGGCCTTGCCGGAAAGCTTACCCAAGGCATAGGAACGATTGCGGTCAAACCTGTCGGGCGTCAGACTGCTCACATACAAATTTCCTTTTTTGTCGCCGTCGGCATGGATCCCCGCCGTCTGCGTAAACACGTCACTGCCCAGAATCGGCATATTGCCGGCAATCCGCTTGCCACTGAACGTTTCAACCAGAATGCTGATATCTTTGAGCTTTTTCTCATTAATCTTACAAGCGGCATCGCTATGATCGTTAATGGCCGCAGCGGCCTGCGCCAAATCCACATTGCCGGTACGCTCTCCCAGTCCGTTAACAGTCACGTGCAGCCCGCGGATACCGGCATTGACCGCTGCCAGCGCGTTAGCGGCTGCCATGCCATAATCATTATGCGGATGGAACTCAAACGCCACATTCGGATACCGACGGACCGTCTCTCGAATATATGCCTCTGTTTCAAACGGATTCAAAATACCGAGCGTATCCGGCAGGATAATACGTTCAAACCCCAATCCGGCATAGCAGTCCAACATCTTCCAAACATAATCGGGACTATTTTTAATGCCGTTTGACCAGTCTTCCAGATAAACATTGCAAGTAAAGCCGTTTTCCTGCGCATAGGCAACTGTTTTCTTTACATCTGCCAAATGATCGTCCAATGTCTTTTTGAGCTGCAATTCGCAATGCTTTTGTGATCCTTTGGTTAAAAGATTAATCCGCCGGCAGCCTGTAGGCCTTAACCAGTCGATTGACTTGTTATAATCGGTAAAACTCAAAACCTCCACCGCATTTTCAAAACCGGCGGATTTTGCCCATTCCATAATCGCGCTCAGCGCAATCTGTTCTTCTTTGCTGACTTTGGCGCTTGCCACTTCGCAACGGCTGACTCCGACATCGGCCAGCAGACGTTTGACAATGACCAGCTTTTCTTCATGCTTAAACGAAACGCCTTTGGTCTGCTCGCCATCGCGTACCGTCGTATCGACAATATCAATAAATCTCATCTATTTCTTTTTCTCACACAATTGCAAAACAATGTCCGCGGCATTTTCGCTTGGCGTCTGCTCTCCAAGCCCCAATACCTCGCGGACTTTTTTAAAACCGGCCATTTGTCTATCATACAAATCATCTTTTTGCAAGAGTCCTTTGATATAACTGCGGATATTTCCGGATACGCAGCGCTCCTGCAGCAATTCCGGCACAATCTCCCGCCCCAGCAGAATATTGGACAGATTCACAAACTGAATTTTCAAAAACTTGCGCGCCAGCATTGCCGAAAAGGCCGAAACCTTATAAGCCACAATATGCGGCACATCCAAAATCGCCAGTTCCAGCGCCACCGTCCCAGAGGCCGCTATCGCCGCTGACGAAGCCTTAAAAGCATTGTAACGGTCTTGTTGCGTTTCCGTCACCACAACCGGCAACCCGCTTTTTTTTGCCTCAAGCTTAACCGTTTCCGCCACGGTTTTAACCGTCGGAATTACAAAAAACAAATCATCATTTTGCTTGGACAACTCCCGCACTGCATCAAAAAAAACCGGCAACAGCTTGCTTACTTCAGTCTTGCGCGATCCCGGAAGAACGGAAATCACCCGTTTGTCGGCAGGAACCTTAAACTTCTCGCGAAATTTTGCCCCGTCAGCATGCAAAGCCTCGCTCTCAATCACCGGATGTCCGACAAAATCTGTCGGCAGATGATAAGGCGTAAAATATTTTGGTTCATACGGCAACAGCGTCAGCAAACGGTCAATATATTTATACATCGTGCGCGCCCGCTTTTTTTTCCACGCCCAAACCTGCGGCGCCACATAATGCACCTGCGGAATACCGGTTTTCTTCTTGCGCAGAGCTTTATGCACACGCGCAGAAAAACTCCAGCTGTCAATAGAAATCACCACATCGGGCTGTACCCGCATAATGTCTTCGACCGTATTTTTAATATGTCTTAAAACTTTCGGAATACTCGGAATAACCTCCATAAGCCCCATAATTGACAAATCGGCAATGTCAAACAAAGACTTCAGGCCTTCTTCTTCCATTGTTTCACCGCCCACACCGTAAAAAGCCACATCGCTGTTTGTTTTCTTCTTTATGGCTCTCATCAGACGAGAACCGAGCAAATCTCCGGAAGGCTCTCCGGCAATCAGATAAATCTTTTTCATTATGCCTCCTTCCATTTGGAATCCGCCGGATTCACACCGACAACAAACATTCCGAGTTTGTCCGCCAGCTTCAGCGCCTCAGCCTCATCAGCAATCAAACCGTTTCCGGCATGCAGGGCAATACCGCGCAGCCCCGCTTTATGAGCGTTCTCAATCGTTCTTGTTCCAAAAGCCGGCAAATCAATCCGCATATCCTGTTGGGGCTTGCGCAATTTGACCAAAACGCCGCCCGCCCCTTTGCGCTTGTAATCACAACAACGCAGCAACATCTTGTCAGTCCCCTCAATCGCTTCCACTGCCAGCACCAGCCCTTGCTGAACAACAGCGCCCTGCCCGATATCCAGCCGCCCGAGTTCCGTCACAACTTCTATTCCGCGCTTAATGTCCGCCAAAGCCTGCTTATCAGGTTTGATCCTGCCCAACACACCTTCTTTCACCAGCAACTCTGGAATAACCTCATGAATCCCCCGCACAATCATCCCTTCGGCCTCAATCTCCTTAACCAGCGCGCGCAAAATTCCGTCATCGCCTAAAGCCTTCATTCCGACCTTGGCAAAAAATGCCGTTGTCTTCCAATCCGGCACCAAATCAGAAAAACTCGGACGACGTATTGTGCCAATCATCACGACTTCCTGCACTTTTTCCTCGGCGAATTTTTTAAAACCGCTACCGGCCTGCCCGATTCTGATCCAGATATGCGGCACATCTCCGGTCATAATTTCCTTATCGGCATTTCCCTCAATTGCCAAAACAAAATAATCCCGTCCGGTTTGGCGGCAATGGTCAATCAGCAGCTTTGGAATAGTCCCGCCACCGGCAATAATCCCCAATTTTTTCATATTCTCAGTCATCATAATTCCATAAAAAAAGAAAGAATAACTCTTCTATAACATAGAAAAATTATTCTTTCATTAAAATTCTTTTTTTTCGTATCAGGCGAGCGCATTTTTACTAAAAGTTTGATAAAGGCCGGTGCTGCGCTGTTTTTTTTCGACAACGTGTACAACAAAAGGTACACGAGGAGAAAAAGAACAAGTATGACAAGCCACAAGCCGCTGTAAAAATGGGGAGAACGAGAGAAATAATAAGATTTTAGGGTGAAGAAAGCGGAGTGTACAAAGTAGTACATGAGCATTTCTTCATCCCGCTAAATCTGTATTAGTTCTCCGTTATACACATTTTCACTCTGCGGTGAGGAGATTACGCCGGTCATTCACCGCCATCTCAATAAACCTAATCTGCTCTTGAACAATGGCATTATCTTTGAATTTTTCTTTAGCCTGTGCAACACGTTCTTCCAAACGGCCTTCTTTGCCTTTGAAAATAAACATATAAGCACGGGTCGCAGCTTTAACCTCGGCTTCCGACATTCCGCCGCGCTTCATGCCGATCTGATTCAAGCCGCGCAACTTGCCGCGGTCACCGGTGACAATGGCAAACGGAATCACATCGCGCGCCACGCCGGTCATACCGCCGATCATCGCCTTGCGCCCGATACGGCAGAATTGGTGAACGGCAGAATTGCCGCCCAGAATACATCCGTCTCCCAACCGCGTATGCCCGCCGATAACCGCGTTATTGGTCATAATCACGCCGTTGCCGACCACACAGTCATGCGCCACGTGGGAATTCACCATAAACATCCCGTCATCGCCGACAATCGTAATCAGCTTCTGCGGCTCAGAACCGTCTTCCGGCGGCGTCTGTCCTTTCGGCGTGCCGCACTGCATCGTTACATTCTCGCGAATAACATTGCGCTTGCCGATAACCAGCTTTGCATCTGGCTGAAACTCGTTGCCATGATCTTGCGGACCGCCGCCGAGGACAGCTCCCGGAAACACAACGGTCTCATCGCCGATTGTGGTGTTCCCTAAAATTGTCACACGCGCAATCAGATTAACTTTTTCGCCGATAACAGCATTTCCGCTAATATAGCAAAACGGTCCGACAATCGCGCTGTCCGCAATTTTAGCGCCTTTTTCAACTACTGCTGACGGATGGATATTAGACATTAAATTCCCTTTCAAAAAATTAGTTCATACTGGCATTATAAACGATTCTTGCCTGACGTAAACACAACAAATCTTACAAATTATTACACATTGACAATTCGACAAAAATACAATATTCTGACATTGATATAAAAATTATTAACATTTATTAATTTATTAAAACATAACATTATGGAAAAAAATCTGACTTTGTCACCCCAGGAATTAAAACTGTTTTTGAACAGTCTGTCCAAAGATGAAGTTTTCCGCAATGACTTGGAAATGGTTCTGAAAAAGAACTACAAAAAGTTTGACGCGCGACTCAAAACAATGCACCCGATGCACTTCATCATTGAAGATCTGCTGGTTGCCACCTGGCCGCCGGAGTTTATTCAAAGATATGTAGAAGTTATCAACATTGATGAGCGGCTACGCAAAAAGCTGTTGCAATCCGCCGAAAAAGACATTGTTTCGACAATACTTAGCAAAACATGCCTTTCTGCCGATGAGAGCAATATCGTGCTCAACAGGCCGGACGGAACAGAATATATCGGCCTTTTATTAGAAAATGGTTCCGATTTTGATGCTGATAGCGAGGAAATCGTCCTCACCCGCGGAACCGTTCAGAACAAAGAAAGATATTGTCAGGAATGTGACGCACTACACAACATTGACCTGTTGCTCAAAGACGAACAAAGCCGCCGGCTTTTGTTGCTTTACATCAATGACAATTGCAATTTTTACGACTTCGCAAATGAGGAAATAGCAAAACTTCTTCCCTATCCGGAACTGATGAAAGCCTACACATCCCAATATAATGTAGACTACCAACTGGTGAAGGATGATCCCAATCTTGCATCATACATCGGCGAAATCACCATGTACGAATGCGACTGGGTTGATATCAGAGAGAATGAAGAACTGTTTGAAAAATTTGTGGAATCTGCATTAAAAACGAATTCGCAAAAGGAATCACTAAGATTGGCAATAGACCTCTATCCTGACCAACTGGCGATTCCGACGGCCAGAATGCTGCAAAAGCTAAACGACTTTGATGATAAACTGGTTCGGTCTTTGTTAAAAACGGCTAATGAAGAGGTCTTGAAATACATCCCGCAGAAATATTATTGTCTGGACGGATTGGTATTTTTTTGCAAAAAGTAAAAAAGTCAACGGAACAAAAACTCTTCTTCCTCATTTCACAAATCTCGGATACAGAATAATCTTTATCCTCTTGAGCATAAGGAATCCGGAAATCACACAAATGTTGATTGAAAAAGAAGAACTTCCCTCTGAATTGCAAAAGTATCTTCTGGCATATCAGGAACCGGACAGAAAAGCCCTTGTTTTATATTACGGTCAAAAATACGGCTTTACGCATCAGGAAGAACAAACGGCTTACAACAAATACCGGCGGGAAAAATTTTGGCAAAAAGTCAAAAACTTCTTTAGGTTCGGTTAATTTCCATAATCAAAATTTCCCGTATACCAAATGCGCGGACATTACAAAAAAGGATTGCTTTTCAGCAATCCTTTTTTTATGGCCTTAGGCTCTTAATTCACCGCCGGTTTTTTTCTTGACCTCGTCAATCACTTTGTTCATCAGCCCTTCAATATCTTTGTCGGTAAAGGTATTTTCAATCGGTTGGAAAGTCACAGACAAAGCCAGAGACTTTTTGCCATCCGGCAGATTTTCGCCTTCATAGACGTCAAAAATCCGAACATCGGTAATATGAACGCGTTCGGCATTTTTGGCCGCTGCAATCACATCGCTGGCCTTCACGTCTTTGTTCATGACAAAAGCCAAATCCTTGTCCAGCGGCTGGAACTGATAAAGCTCAAGTTTCTTACGGGCTTTACCTTGAACCGCACGCGGCTCCGGAATATTGTCAAGGAAGACTTCAAAAGCCATTACACGCGGTTTAATTCCCAGTTTTTTGGTCACGGCCGGATGAATCTCGCCAAAATAAGCCAGCACATTTTTACCAAGACGCAAAGAACCGCTGCGCCCCGGATGATAATATTCCGGCGCATCACGAAACGCCTGAGCATTCTCCCACGGCCCGTTAGCTGCCGCAATTGCCGCAATCGCATCGGCCTTGGCGTCAAAAACGTCATAAGCGCGCTCATCGCCTGTCCAAACCTTTTTAGATGTCATACCGCAACGTACGCCGCCGGCAACCAATGCCTGTTCTTTCGGCTTGCGCCCGAAGAACTGCGGCCCGACCTCAAACAAAGAAACATTACCGTAACCTTTGGCAATATTATTCTTAACCGCCATTAACAGATTCGGTAAAACTGACGGACGCATCTCATCCAAATCAGATGCAATCGGATTGAACAACAGGACGGCTTCCTGTCCGGCCTTGCGGAACATTTGCGCAACCTTTGAATCGGTAAAGCTCCAAGTCACCGTTTCAAGCATACCACGGGCTGCCAATTCATGCTTAACCGTCACGTTACGTCGCTGAACAGGTGTCAGCGTCTGAGCCGGAAACTTGTCATGCGGCAGCGACTCTGCCGGAATCTCATCCAGCCCGATCATCCGTACGACTTCTTCAACCAAATCATGCTCACCTTCAATATCTCCGCGCCAGGTCGGAGAAACAGCCTTGATTTTTCCGTTTTCTTCAGATGTTGCAAAACCAAGCTTATTCAAAATATCAACAATCTTTTCTTTGGAAACTTCCAAACCGATAAGACTCTTAATTCGTTCAGGACGCAGATAGGCAACTCGTTCGGCACAATCTTCACTGCCTGCAATTTCGATTTCGGAAACCTCGCCGCCGCAAATTTCGGTAATCAGCTGTGTAGCGTAATCCGAACCGAGAATATTGGACTTTGGATCAACCCAGCGCTCATAACGATACCGTGAGTCGGAATCAATTTGAAACTTGCGTCCGGTACGGGCAATACAATCCGGCGAAAACAAAGCGCATTCCAGAAAAACGTTTTTGGTATCTTCATTGCAGCCTTTTTCTGCGCCGCCCATAATACCGCCAAGACATTGTATTCCTTCATCGTCACAAATTCCCAGAGACTTGCAGTCCATGGCATATTCTTTTTCTTCCAGCGAAACAAATTTCTCGCCGTCTTTGGCCATTCTGACCGTAATGTTGCCTTTCAGTTTGTCGGCGTCAAAAACATGCAGCGGACGCGCCATGTCATAATTGATATAGTTGGTCACGTCAACCAGCGGTGAAATTGAACGCAACCCGATGGCACACAAACGGTCTTTCATCCATTTCGGCGTTTCGGCCTTGTTGTTAACCCCTCTGATATAGCGTCCGACATAAGTCGGGCAGGCTTCTTTTGCCTCAATACTGACTGCAACCGGACTTTTGAAACTGCCTGCGATTTTTTTGATATTCAACGGTTTCAAAGTACCGAGTCCGGCTGCCGCCAAATCTCTGGCCACACCGCGCACGCCGAGACACTCGGCGCGATTCGGCGTAATTGAAATTTCAAATACCGGATCAATATTCAAAACTTCGGCTGCAGAAAGTCCGATTGGCGTATCCGCCGGAAGCTCGATAATACCGTCATGAGCTTCGCCAATGCCAAGTTCTTTCTCGGAACACATCATACCGAAGCTTTCCACACCGCGGATTTTTCCAACTTTGAGCTTTTCGTTATAACACGGAATGGTAACGCCGATCTGTGCGAATATGCCGACCAGTCCCTGCTTGCAATTCGGTGCACCGCAAACGACTTGCAGCTTCTCCTTTCCGGTATTAACGCACAACAAACCCAAATGATCAGAATCCGGATGCCGTTCATAAGTCTCGACTTTTGCAGTAATAAAATCTTTAAGAGCCGCTGCCGGATTAATGACTTCTTCTACTTCCAAACCAATCTTGGTCAGCGCTTTGGCAATCTCATCAACCGATGCCGTTGTATCCAAATGTTCTTTTAACCATGATAATGTAAATTTCATCTTGCTGCTCCTCCGTTATTGCTCAGTCCTCCGGTCATTGACGCTGAATCAAGCGGCACAAAGCCGTAATGTTTCAGCCAGCGCACATCGGATTCAAAAAAAGTCCGCAAATCGGGAATACCATACTTCAGCATGGCCAAACGGTCAATGCCGACACCGAATGCAAAGCCCTGATATTCGTTCGGATCAATTCCGCCGGCTTCCAAAACCTTTGGATGAACCATGCCGCAACCCAAAATCTCAAGCCAGTCGGTACCGGCGCCGATTTTCAGTTCGGTCTTGGTTTTCAGACAGCCGATATCCATTTCGGCAGACGGTTCGGTAAACGGAAAATACGAAGGACGATAGCGGACGGGAACATCGTCGAGCTCAAAAAATGCCTTAACAAAATCATACAAACAGCCTTTGAGATGCGCCATGGTAATGTTCTTGTCAATCACCAGCCCCTCAACCTGATGAAACATCGGCGTATGCGTGGCATCATAATCGGAACGATAAGTACGCCCCGGCGCAATAATGCGGATAGGCAGTTCTTTCTTCTCCATCGTACGAATTTGTACCGGTGACGTATGCGTCCGAACCACATAACTGTCATCAAAATCAGCACTGTCGGGATTGGGAATATAGAAAGTATCCTGCATCTGGCGAGCCGGATGGTTGGCCGGCATATTCAGGGCATTAAAGTTATGAAACTGGTCTTCAATATCCGGACCTTCGGCAACCGAAAAGCCCATTTGCCCGAAAATGGCGACAACCTCTTCATAAATCTGAGACACAGGATGAATCCGCCCTTGGTTTTCCGGACGAACCGGCAATGTTATATCAACAATCTCTTTAGCCAGCTTGTCACTCAGCTCCTTAGCTTCCAAAACGGCCTTGCGCTCATTCAAAACCTGCTCGATCTCACCTTTAAGCAGATTGAGATTCTTGCCCATTTCAATCTTCTGCTCCGGCGGCAAAACGCCCAACCCTTTCATCATCTCGGTAATCCGTCCCTTCTTACCCAAAACGGCAACTCTGACTTCTTCCAGCTTTTTCATATCTCCGGCCTGATTAATTTCGGCCGTCAGTGATTTCTTTAACTCTTCAATATTTTCCATTTTTTCCTCAATCTCAGTGCATTTAAACTGCAAAAGAGCTAACCCGAAAACGAGTTAGCTCTTTCTCTATAGATTTTGCCCGACTATTATTTAGAGAGAGCATTTTTGGCAGCTTCGACCAATTTGGCGAAGTTTGCAGGCTCTTTCAAAGCAATATCGGCAAGGACTTTTCGGTCGAGTTCGATGCCGGCTTTGTTGAGCCCGCTCATAAATCGAGAATAAGTCATATCATTAAGACGAGTAGCAGCATTGATTCTCTGAATCCACAAAGCGCGGAAACTTCTCTTTTTTGCTCTTCTGTCGCGATAAGCATATTGTAAAGCTTTTTCAACTTTTTCAACGGCAACTCTGAATACATTTTTAGAACGACCTCTATAACCTTTGGCCATATCAATAATTTTTTTGTGGCGTGCGTGAGCGGTCATACCTCTTTTAATACGAGACATATCAAATTCCTCCTACAAATACGGCATAAATTGTTTAACAATCTGGACATCCACATCAGCAACCAATGTAGTACCTCTGGCTTGTCTTTTCATTTTCTGGGTTTTGCAGAAGAGACAGTGTCTCTTTTTGGCAAAATTTCTTTTCAATTTGCCGGTGCCGGTAACGCTGAAGCGCTTTTTAGCGGCACTTTTAGTTTTCAATTTAGGCATTTCAATCCCTTTCTTAATTAAAATATTTGGATTTTCTTTGAGTCGCCAGGCATGCCAAAACGCCCGAACCACTCTGTTCAGAGGTTTTATACTCTCAACTTTCCGAAATTGCAAGCACTTTTTCTCCCCAAACACAAAAAAACAGCCTGACATTTAAAGTCAGACCGTTTTTCTTAATACATAAATCAATTTTTTCTAAAAACAAAGTTATGTCCGTCAAATTGCGCGACGGCATTTTGTTTTTTCAGAGGAATTGTCTGCGGTTCATGCAGTTCAACAAATATTTTGCCGGCCGACCACAGGCAATTCAACCCGGTCAAAAGCCGCAGGTATTCCGAATTTTCAAACACGCCGTAAACTGGAAAATCATTAAGCAATCCCGGCTGCAGCCTCAATTCTCCGCGCCAGACCGTATCCCAATACGCACCGTCCTTTTCCGTCAACAAAAAAGCCCGTGCCTTTTCCAACGCAATCTGTTCATTCATCGGAAAAGTATAATCTTCTTTATAATCTAGGTAGAACCGATAGCAACCCAGACGTTTTCTGATTGTAAAACACAAAAACCTGTTCTCTATACATTCCTTATCAAAAGAGGCCGGCTCTTTAGGCATCTGTTCGGCACCGTCAATATAAGGAAGAACCTGCTTTTCGTCCGTATCCGGACGCCAGACCCAAAAATACTTGCTACCGTCTGATTTCATAACATCGACAGCAAATACATAATGATTTCCTTTGCGGAAAAGTTTTAGCTCGCTCGCTGTCTCAACTAGTCCGTTTTCTCTATTCGCTGCAAAAAATGCAATCATACTTTCTCTGATTTTCTTCACTTCTAGTTTCATAGTAATAATAAATTAATGATAATTAAACAACGTCCGAAGATTATAACGTTTTTAATCTAAATGTCAAGCCTCACGAACAAATAATATCAAACACATAATATAAACGATTATTAAAAAGCCTGCTGTTCCGCTTTATCAAAGGGCGCGTCTTCTCCATCTTTCTGCAAAGCGCCGTCTTTTGCCGCATTTTCCCCGCCATTCTCTCCTGCCGGAGTTTCATTTTTTACAATAGCGCTTTTTCCCGCAACCGTCTCACCGGCAGCGGCTTTGCCTTCTTCACTCGTTTCAGCAGCAATATCTCCGCCTTCAGTTCGGACATTATCTCCGCCTGTATCAGTTTCAACACTTTCAGTGGCCGCTGCATCAGCTGTCTTTTTATCATTCTGATTTCCGCTCTCTTTTGTCTCGGGATAATATTTTTCTCTCACAGCTTTAATTTTTTCCTCTTTTTCTGAAGAGGTTAATAACTGATTCTCGTTAATATCTTTAATTTCGGCTTCTGCCGCCGCCGCTTTGGCAATCATTTCGTCATGCAAAGCCTCCTGCTCCGGAGTCAGTTTGGGCAAAGGATTTCCATACTGGTTCACATCAGGATTACGGTCTTTTTTTGACGGCTCCTCGCGATAAGCCCGACGGGCGTAATATTCCTGCAGTTCGGCGCTGTTAACCTTACCGTCACGGTTGGTATCCATTTCTTTAAACTGTTCTTCGGGCGTTTTATAAGTCCCGTTCTTTTTTGCCACGCGGATTTCTTTTTCTTCCCGCCGACTGAGTTTCATATTTTTCAAATCGGAAAGCGTAAACTCCTTATCATCACCGGAAACTCCCATCCGCCTCATCATGGACTTGCTTTCCCTGTCCCCCAGACGCTGATATTTATCCTCATAAGACTTGGAAAGATAACTTTTAGCACCGGCCGGTTTGAACAATACCCCAGACAAAACGGCTCCGGCCGCCAACATCAGAAAAAATTTTTTCATTTTCCCTCCGCTTAATAAAAATTCTCACTTTTAATAAAGCTTGATGCCCGCATATCAATCAGCTTGCCGTCTTTAAGCGTAACTTTGCGATCCATCTTATTGGCCAGTTCAAAGTTATGAGTGGCAATCAGCGCTGACAATTTTGTTTCTTTCACAATTGACAACAATTCCAGAAAAACCCCTTCTGACGTCCGCGGATCAAGATTCCCCGTCGGTTCGTCAGCCAGCAATAGCTTGGGAGAATTTGCCAAAGCCCGAGCAATCGCCACGCGTTGCTGTTCTCCGCCCGAAAGCTCACTCGGCCTGTGTGCCAGACGCTTTCCCAATCCCAACCGGTTCAACAGCCATTTGGCTTTTTCATTGGCGATTTTCTGCCCTACGCCGGCAATCAACTGCGGCAACGCCACATTTTCGGTTGCCGAAAAATCTCCGAGCAGATTATGATACTGATACACAAAACCAAGATAATCCCGCCGCAAACCGGTACGAACATTGTCACCGAGTTTGCTGCATTTCTGTCCGTCCAGCCAGACATCTCCTTTTGTCGGCTTTTCCAACAGGCCGGCAATCTGAAGCAGTGTTGACTTTCCGGAACCTGACGGTCCGATAAGCGCCACAATTTCTCCCGGAGCAATGGCAAAATCAACGCCTTTCAAAACCTCCAGCTTGGCAGAGCCCTGTTTAAAAGTTTTTACCACGTTTTTAAGTTCTAAAGTCGGCATTTGTTTATTCATAACGAAGCGCCTCCACCGGATCAAATTTTGCGGCTCGATAAGCCGGATACAAGGTTGCCAAAAAAGACAACAATAAAGAGATTGACGCCACCACAGCCACTTCCGTGACATCGACCTTTGCCGGCAGTTTTGACAAGAAATAAATCTCGGCTGAAAACAGCTCGCGGCCGGACATTCCCTCCAAAAACTGGCGGATGCTTTCAATATTATAACAAACCAACAACCCCATAATCACGCCCAGAATAGTCCCGACCACACCGATAAACGCGCCATCCAGAAAGAAAATCCGCATAATAGCCCCCTTGCCGGCACCCATTGTCCGCAAAACGGCAATATCACGTCCTTTGTCTTTTACCAGCATAATCAGTCCGGTAATAATATTAAAAGCGGCCACCAGAATAATCATGGTCAAAATTAAAAACATCACGTTTCTTTCCACGTCAATAGCATTAAAGAAAGCGGCGTTTGTTTGCTTCCAATCAAAGACATAAGCGCCGCCGCCGATACTTTCTTCAATGGCGCGTCGTACCGGACGCAGCATATTTTCATCATCTAATGTCACGTCAATATGACTGACGGCGTCTTTCATGCCAAAATAAGTCTGCGCGGTCTCCAAAGGCATAAAAATATAATTGGCGTCATACTCAAACATACCGACCTCAAACATACCGATCACCTTATAAGATTTCATCCGCGGCACGGTACCGAAAGCCGTGACTTTGCCGTTGGGCGAAATCAGCGTAATCTCGTCCCCCGGTACGATCCCCATTTTATTGGCCAGACGAGAACCGACCACAACGCTGTTGCCCTCAAATTCCTCCATATTCACCAGAGAAAGCGCCGTTTTTAACACCGGCCTCAAGAGCAGATCCTGCCGGCTGATTCCGCGCACCATAGCGCCTTCCGCGGCTTTTCCGGCCGAAACCAGCAGTTGGTTTTCAATCATCGGAATCACAAATTTTACATGCTCAAATTCGCCAATCTCTTTAACGGCCGTTTTATAATTGTTAAAAGGATAGCCGACCGGCGACATAATGCCAATATGCCCGTTCAGCCCGAGAATACGGGATAAAAGCTCCTGCCTAAAACCGTTCATTACCGACATGACAATAATCAACGTCGCCACGCCGAGCGCAATTCCGGTAAAAGCAAAACCGGTAATCACGGAAATAAAGCCTTCTTTGCGCTTGGCCCGCAAGTATCTTTTGGCCACAAAACATTCAAATTTTGAAAAAAACATACACAAATTTCTCCCTAAAACCTGCTTTATTTATAAGGACAATCTGCATCTTTTGCAACCGCTCATCCGGCAATGTGTATAAAAATTCTTACTTTTAATACTTTTCTAAACATTTATAAAATAAAATGATATTATTCACTTTGACAGGCAAAAATTATGGCAAAATATAAAAATTTCCTGCTTATCGCGGCATTTTTGTTTTTTCTGGGAATACAGGACGGCATTCTCGGTCAAATGGTCTTAAAAACGACTGACAGCTTTTTCTTCTGGCTGATATCCGTCCTTGGCGCAATGTTTTGGGGCTCTTTGCTGTTTCTTCCGCGCTTTGCCTATATACTTCTCTTGTTTTTTCAGTCCGTTCTTTTCGGCATTGTCTTTATCTGGCACAAATATTTCAAAGATGCCATGCCCTTTGAGCTGTTGTGGCAGCGTTTTTCGGCTGGTTTGGACTTTGCAAAAAAATCGACCGAGACCTTTGGCTCTCCGATTTTATGGCTGCTTCTCGGCATGGGGCTTGTAAATATTGCCGTTTATTTATTGACATTCCGCCGCATACGTAAAATTTATGCCGCTTACTTTCTCATTCCGCTAAGCATATTCTACTTTTTTGTTTTCAACATTGCCGGCATTCTCCGCCCGATTACCTTTGATGAAGATGCCTGCAAATATTTAGGCTACAAGACCTGCTGGCTGCATGAACTCGTCGGCAAAATAAAATACGAAAATAAAACGGAGGACCTCAGAAAACAGCTCAATAAACTTCCGCCCGCAGTACCGGCCGCCCCGACGACCAGCCGTCATGTTTATGTCATTCAGGTTGAAACTCTGGTATATGACGTGCTCGGCAAAAGACTTCCGGACGGACGGGAAATCACGCCTTATTTAAACCGTTTGGTGCAAGAGGGCAAAACCTATCACATCAAAGAATTCAGACACACCGCCAGCGCCAACACCGATTTTGCGGTCAATCTCGGTATGCAGATACTGGAAGGCTTTATCAACCACAATATATACAACGTTTTTTATGAACAAATTGCGCCGGAAGACCTTTATCCTTATACGGAAACATTAGCGCAAAAAGCCAAAAAGAAAGGGTTTTCCACGTCTTTTTACCATAACTACCTCGGCACGTTTTTCAATCGCCGCCCCCATGTCTCTGAACAGGGATATGACAACATATTCTTCTCCGAAGATATGGACAATATGGGATACCAAAAAGAAATATGGGGATATTCAGACAAAGACCTGACAGATTTTATTCTGAAAAAACAAAAAGAACAACCAGACAAAGCACGGTTTACTTATATCATCACGGTCAGCTCGCACGCAGACTTCATCCTCTTGCACAACCCTGAACCGTTACTGCCAAAAGCCCAAGGTTCCACAGAAAATTATTACAACGCCATAAACTTCGTCGACAAGGCGTTAAAAAAATTAATAACCGAAAGTCCGAGGGATTCATTGTTCTTTATCTTCGGAGATCATGATTCAGAACAAAGATCAGCCAATTCTGTTCCGTTCATTATCTACAGCAAACAAAAGCGGCTGTCCGCGCCGCATGAAAAAATCAGCACGGATCAAATGATTGCCCTTATCCACGCTCAAATAGAAAATGCGGACATAAAATAAGCTCGCTGTCCGCAGACTTGCTGCCAGACGCTTAAACTCAGGCTTTTTCGGCCTTTTAAAAATTTTTTCTATCATCGGAGCCTCTTTGCGATTCGTACTACCGTTACTACAATGCTTCCGACACAAAATTCAACAATTTCGTCACAAAAATATCATGGCGGACTTTTTATCTTCTTAATGGAAGATTAACATTTTTTTATATTTTTTATCGATTCGCACACTTTTTTCACTTGTCAGTAGTCCGGATTTATGGTATAAATAATATTGACAAAACAAATTACTATATATTCATATCATTATGGAGCTGATGATATTCTACATATCTTCACTATTATTTTCGGTTAAAACTAAATTTTGAAATATCAATCTCTTAGTTTATGCTCCTGACCGATTTCTCATGTTTAATTAAAAAAAATTTTTCTCATGGATAAAAAAATTAATTTTACAGGGATTTTGGTCAGTATACTGATCACCCTGGTAGCTATGTTGGGTTTTTCATCTTGCACGGACTCTTCCGTTTATGGTTTGGATGAAAAAATAACAAAACCATCTGAACCGGTTGCTCCGGTTGACACGATAATCAGTGTTACAATCGATGCAGACTATACTTTGGTCTGTGTTGACAGCACTAATCATGAAGCCGGCGCTTCCTTCAAATATGAAGGCAACGGCTTCTGGTGGTACGAGTTAAAAGACGGTAGTTCAAAAAAATCTGAGGAGTTCTCTTGGAACTTCAATACGACTTTAAGTTGGACACCGGAACGTTTTGTTATCCGTGACCCGGAAACATTAACGTTCAAAGGTATTACAGTTAATTCGGTAAGCAACGGCCTCAACGCTGTTGTTAATTTCGATCAGAACCATAGCTTTGACGTTAAGGCTCGTACCGAAAAGCCGGAAACTGTTATGGTCAAAGGCTTTGAAAAAGAATATCCTGTAGTTATCTGCAAGGATATCAAGGTTTTGGAAGACGAAATCACTTACACTGCACTTCCTCAGGAAGTTGTCAGCGGTAAGTTGATGGATGTATGGTTCGTAGAGATTCCGTGTTTGGCCATCTACGATAACGGTGATGTTCATCGTTTCGTGATGACAGTCAAAGTTGGTAAAGGTGCATATGTTGAGCCGGATCAGCCCAACGTACCCGATACTCCAACACCGGAGCCAACTCCGACACCGGAGCCAACTCCGACACCGGAACCAACTCCGACACCGGAACCAACTCCAACACCGGAGCCAACTCCGACACCGGAACCAACTCCAACACCGGAGCCAACCCCGACGCCGGAACCGGAGCCTGCTCCAAGCATTGATGTTGTTATCCCATCTGACATGGGCAGCATCATTTCAGCAGTGAAAACTGTCGTTCTGAGAGGCGGAAATGAAAGCGCGCATACAACTTGTTTGAGTATTATCTGCTCAAATGGCGTTTACGCTTTTATTGATGGTAGCACATATATGTGGATGGGAACATCTGCAGAGTCTGCTACTCAGGGTTCTGGTTCATGGCAACCGGCAACCATCGGATGGCTGAACAATTCAGACTCATCAGATGGCTGGGTTTACGTCGGCAACGGCGCAACCCATGTATCAAAGGCAATGGTCGTTACATTTGCAAAGAAATCTCCGTATCTGGGATCTTACAGCGCAAATGCTGACGGCACAATCACAATTGACGGTGTTGTTTACGGCATCCGTTAATTGCTAATAAACTAAGAGCTGAGGGATTGGGGCTTTCCCCAGTCTTTCAGCCACAAGATATTTCTAGCCGAGTACCCCTCGGCAACAAAAAAATTTAGTCTTTAATCCGCTCCGCCCTCCTCTAAAAAAACACCTTGGAGGGTGAAGCACAAAAATTATTAATTATGAGAACATCTGTAAAAATATTATTGGTAGTGTTGGTATCTTTAGTAGCTAACTTCGTAAGTGCACAATCTCGCGCTACTTACCGCGACAGTCGTAAAATTACGACCACTGCGGAAAGAAGTTACCAAACCAACGGAGAAAGCCGTCGATACATCAAGATCGATGGCAACACATCGTGGTACGGCAAAATTATCGGCGGGTACGACTTGACCGATAATGGCGCCCTCGCTGGTGCTGCCGTTGGTATCAGACTAAATGCTTTCCGTATTGAAGCGGAAGGGACATGGTCTCAGGAAAACCCGTCCGCTATGGGGCTGGTAAATTATGACCTTATCAAAGGCCGTATTATCCCGTTCCTGACGGTGGGTGCCGGTGCCGGAAAACAGTCAACTGGTTTCCAGTTGATTGAGAACGAAGCCACTGGCGAAATAAAAGGGGTAAATGTCCTCAGGAAGTTCCAGTTCCAGGCAACAGCCGGTGCTGGTGTTTCTTTCCGAGTTGCCCCGCATTGGCAGCTTGAGGCCAGCTACCGCTTTACTTTCTACCCGAGCGAGAAATCGTACAAAAACGATCGCCCAGCTTTGGTGGAAACGGTAGGAGAAAATGCAAAGCGGACAATCATGTCTGAAGACTTACACGACTTCGGGCATAGCATCCGAATTGCATTAAGATATCACTTCTAGTTCTCTCACGAAGAGTCGCAAACTACGGTTTGCGGCTCTTTCCATTTTAAATATCTTCATCTTCCCCCTCTCTCCCCCATTCTTCTCTCCTTTTTCCTTTCTCTCTCCGACTACGCCTCGACCATCCTCTTTCAGCACCTAGCTGCCACGTTCTCTCCCTTTCATTACTTCGTTGCGCTACAAATTTGCCAAAATTCCGCATTAGACAAATATTTCGCATTTTCCTCAAAAATTACATTTTTTTGCTTGCAACTTCCCGCAAATTATACTATATTACAATTCAACAAAAAATTATTATGGGACAAAATTATGATGGAATATTATTGAGCGGGAAATCTTTTCTTATAAAACAGAGATGAACACGCCGATATTTGTCCAAATCCCCAAATAATTTTTCAAATTGATTAATAACCTCAAAAATTTTTTTATTATGAGACAGAAAAAATTATTTCGGGACAGCATCATTTTCTTGATGCTAACCCTTTGGGCATGTATATTCAATGCCTGCGAAGACAGCAAAGTGTACGGCTTGGAAGATGAAAAATCCAACCCCGTAACCGACATTGAACTTGCTGAAGCCGATTGGACATTGAAAAACATCGCCATCGATTCAATTGCCGGTGCTAAAAACTTCACCGATAAAGGTGAAGGCCGTTTAATCTTGTTATATAAAGACAAGACCAGCAAGGATTCCACCATCATATGGAAGCCGACAGCGTCCATTGAGTACCCGACTAATCTGGTTTGGTACGTTGACTCCAAAAACATCAGCCAGAAAAATGTCAACAAAGTCGAAAAAACCGACAGCATTAACATGAAGTGGCAGCAATACACCTTCAATTTTGAAAACGGCAAGAGCCTGACGCTTGATGCCAAATCAAGAATTAAGGTGCTTGAAGCCCACGGCAAAAAGCTCGAACTTCCGTACTTTGAGTTCACGAAAGTCGAATTCAACGGCGTACAGGAATACAAAAAGCTTCCGCCGGAAGTGGTTGACGGCAAAGAAGTCGAAAGTTACAACGCGATTTTGCGCTTTTTGGCAACAAGAAGCGTAAAGCAGCTGGAAAACTCAAACAGGGTATATAAAGTATATATCCCTGTAAAACTGGTTATCACCAAAGGCGGTGACACTCCTGTTGACCCAACATTGGATAAGATTGAGGCTGATCAGCAAAAATCCACGTTCACGCGGAAATATGACCGCCAGTCCAAATACATCAAGTATATTGATACTTGGAATTGGATTATCAACCAATACTACAATGACGGTTCTGTAAAGCAGGACTCTAAAAAAGGTACCGTCAACGCATGGTTCGAGTTCCCGGGCAAACAGAAAGTATATCAGGAAAGTTTGGACTTTTCTTGCACCGGCTCCGGTTCGGAAAGCACAGGTTCAACGTCAAAGAACTTCAAGTTCACTTGCGGCGGACAGAGTTTTACGATCAGTAGCTATTGGGAAAAGGCAACTTACACCTTTGGCGGACAGACAATTGAGCTTCCTTACCACTACTTCAGTAATATCAGTTACAACTCATATAAGGCTGAACGCCAGTATGAAAAAACTGAAAACGGAACAACCTATCAGGTTTATCTGGTAACAATTTCGATGACAGCCAGCAACACCAGCGGCGAAAACGAAAGGTTCAACGTTTTGTACGAGGTATGGAAAAAGAAAAGCCAGATTGACCCTGAAGAGCCGATAAAAGACGTCGATGCCTACATCAAGGAAAGTCACTTGGATGATGACAATAAGTCTCACGCCATCATTACTATAATAAATAACAAAGGCGGTGCAAGAGACACAACTGTCGCAATCCAATACAACATTTCTTGGTCGTTGGATAGCTATTTCGACGTTACTAAAGCTGATAACTCTGTTTCTCATCAGAGTATTTCCAATGGAACAAGTAACACGACAACCCGAACCAGCGGAGATTTTACGGTTCAGACAATCAAGACCGTAAAAATTTCAAGCTTCAACGGCTTCTCTCACAAAATCACTACGGTGAACGAGAAAGCAACAATTAAAGTGGCTGGCAAGGTGCTGACAATGCCGTCTTCTGATTTGGTTCCGGTTTATAAGACTTACACTCAGGATAATCCGACAACGGCCAACAACCTTGTTTCTTATCCGACACATCTGAAGTATGACTGCTCTTATAACAATAAGACAACGTCAAAAACTCAGGATGGTGTTATCAGAGTGAAGAAAGAAGAGCCGAAACCGGATCCTGTTTATGATGTTGATGCTTGGATAAAGAGTTCCGAGCTGACAAATGACGGGCTGGCCAGTGCAATTATCACAATTCGCAACAATAAAGGCGCGGAACGTGATACATCTGTACAAGTTCAGTACTACAACTCTTGGAGCTTGGACAATCCGTTTGATGTGACAAAGAGCGACAATTCTGTTGTCTTCTCTGGTATCAGCAGCGGAACAACGTCCACCGGCACCAGAACGCTGAATGCATTTAGAATTACCAAGACCAAAACAACGAAGACCGCTTCGTTTAATGGTTTCAGCCACAAGATTTATACTGAGGTTGAAAAAGCAACAATTACCGTTGCCGGTAAAAATTTGACAATGCCTTCTGCCGATATGGTGGTAAATTACAAGAATTACAATCAGGACAGCGGAACTACCAGCAATGGCGTAACCAGTTATCAAACTGAATTGTATTATTCTTGTACATACAATACCGGTTCAACCTCCAAAACACAGAAAGGTACAATCCGTGTTACGGAAGTACCTGTAACGGATGTGGACGCTTGGTTCAAGACTCAAACTTTGACAAACACCGGATTATCTTCGGCAACCATTGTTATCAAGAATAGCAAAGGTGAAACCAGAGAAGAGAATTACCAAATCCAGTATCAGTTGAGATGGAATTTGGCAAATCCGTTTGAGGTTGAGAAAGCTGATAATTCAGTTTCTCATACGGGAATCTCTCAAATCAACTCTTCTTCCGCAACCCGTACGGAAGGCAAGTTCACGGTGACAACGACCACAAAGACTTACACGTCTTTATTCAATGGTTTCTCTCACCCAGTTACAACGACAAATGAAACTGCCGTTCTGAACATTGCAGGAAAAAAGTTGGAAATGCTGGCATCGGATTTGACCCCGGCGTATGCCAATTATAGTCAGGAAAGCGGAAACACCAGTGGTAATACCACGAGCTATCTGACACATCTGAACTATAGTTGTGCTTATTACCATGGATCTTTGGGCGATAAGACACAGGATGTAACCATCAAGGTAAGCCAAACTGAGCCTCAGCAGCCGGACATTATTATTCCAGATGAATTAGGAAAGATAACCGGCGCCGAGAAAACAATTGTTTTGAGAGACGGTAATCCCGCCGACAGAACAGAATGTTTGGCCATAAAATGTACCAATGGCATTTATGCCAACATAGACGGTACATGGTACAGATGGGTAGGAGCTCCGACTGGAGGTGTCGTTTCTGCGACAAAAGGTCAAGGTGCGACAACCTGGCATCCGGCCAGAATTGAGCCGATGGGCGGCCCAACTTGGAATGACAAAAACCTAAGTACAGGTTGGACCTATGTGGCAACAGATACGTCTGAATCCCACTCTTCACTGCTGGTAAGCGCCATCATCGAAAAGATCTCAACTCCGAAGCTCAGTTGCTCTGTCAAAGACAATGGCAACGGAACAATGACTATCGATGGTACAGTATACGGCTATACCAGATAAGAAAATTCCCGACTAAAGAAAAACCGGCAAGCTTTATGCTTGTCGGTTTTTTGTTTTTGATGCCTTACAGACTACCCCCATTTTTTCACTCATATATAACCCTTAAATTAACAAACTTCTAATAAAAGCCGAGACGACTAATACTCGCACGACCAACTGGCGCCGCCGCTGCCGTCGAAGTCGGTGCCGATGTCGCCGCAATACCGCCAGGCCGGGACACCGCCAGAGGCTCGACAACTAGCGTGCATATCTGTGCAAGTAGGATAGTATCTCATACATCTTTCATAACAACTTTCTCTATAATTACTCCTGCAATAGTCGTCATTAGAATGTGATGTTCCTCCGCTGTATCCACAACTGTCAATATATCCGCAGCAATATCCACTCTTCTCCACAGGTTTATAACAAGCACCATCATAACACTTCTGGTTACTTGAGCATTTACTGCTTCCGCAGGCCTCGTAATAGACCGTGCCGTTCTTCGTGCAAGTCTTATCGC
>CAKQRB010000050.1 GCA_934271195.1 uncultured Alphaproteobacteria bacterium
GATCTGCCGCAGTAAAGGCATAAACAAAGATAATGGTCTGAAATTATAACCATAACCTCCGTAGAAAAAATTCCGCCGACACATGGCGGAATTTTTTTCATACCGCCTATCATACCTTTTTATCCCTCGTCAGACTCCGGACTTGATAATTTTTTGTCAGGAATTATCTTATAAGCATAAAAATTTTTCAGAGAAGAAAATGCCGTTAACTTTCAAAATAGTACAACAGACTTTGGAACTGAACCTCAGCGAAAATTTTTCAGGCTATGATGATGAAGCTGAAAAATCCGATTTATTCAACGCCCTGCCCAAAAGCAAAAAACTTCTGATTAACGCCCGAAATTTAAAAGACTGGGATTCAACCTTGGTCGTTATTCTTTATAATCTGGCCAAACAAGCCGGAAAACAAAAAATTCCTTATGACTACTCTTCTCTGCCCGACAATCTGCGCCGACTGGTTTCTCTGGCCTTGAAAGTCGATCGTCGTCCGCCTTCGCCGCCAAATCAAAAATCCCCTTGGCTGGAAACTTTGGGCGGCTGGGGAATCAACGTTTGTTCCGGCTTTGTCGGCGGCCTCAAATTTCTCGGACGGACAATGGCTTCAACCGGAAGATTTCTGCGCGGCAAAGCCGTCATGCGGCCAGTTGATTTCTGGTTTGCCATGGAAGACTGCGGCTACCGTGCCGTTGCCATTGTTTCTCTGGTCAGTTTTATGGTCGGGTTAATTCTGGCTTTTGTCGGCGCCATCCAGCTTCAAACCTTTGGCGCCCAAATTTATGTTGCCAGTTTGGTTACCATCGGCATGACGCGTATTATGGGAGCCATTATGGCCGGAATCATCATGGCCGGCCGCACCGGAGCATCTTATGCCGCCGCTATCGGAACCATGCAGGTAAACGAAGAAATTGACGCCCTCAAAACCATGGGAATACCTGTAACGGACTTTCTGATACTGCCGCGAACGCTGAGCCTTATTCTGACAATGCCAGTTTTAACCGTTCTAGCCGACTTTATGGGTATCTTCGGCGGAACTTTTGTCGGAACTGTCATGCTTGATATTTCTCTGCAGGAATACATCAAATATTCCGTTGATACTTTTAGCATGAAAAACTTTCTGGTCGGTGTCTTTCATGGTTTTCTGTATGGGCTGATCATCTCGCTTTGCGGCTGTTACTACGGCATCAACAGCGGACGTAATGCAGACAGCGTCGGCAAAGCCGCAACTAAAGCCGTTGTCTCCGCCATTGTCTGGATGATTGTCATTACCGGCATCCTCACTTTTATATTTAAGGCGATGGGAATATGAAAAAACAGCAAGCGGAAATAAAAGTCAGCAATCTGACCTTGGGGTACGGAGATTTTATACTGATGAAAGACATTAGCTTTCAGGTAAATAAAGGAGATGTCTTTATCATCATGGGTGCCAGCGGCGGCGGCAAAAGCACGCTTCTGAAAGCCTTGACCGGACTGTTACAGCCGTTCAGCGGACAAATCTGCATTGACGGCACCGATTTTACGACAGCCACGCCAAGGCAAAGAAATGAAATCATGCGGCATTGCGGCATACTCTACCAAAGCGGCGCTCTGTTCAGTTCCATGACACTGGCCGAAAACATTGCCCTGCCGCTGCAGCGCTATACTAATTATTCCGCCCGCTTGATAAAAGAACTGGTCTCATTAAAGCTGGCGCTTGTCGGGCTGACTGGATTCGAAGACTTTTACCCGTCCGAAATCAGCGGCGGCATGAACAAACGCGCCGGACTGGCCAGAGCATTGGCTCTTGATCCCAAAATCGTTTATTTTGACGAACCCTCTGCCGGATTGGACCCAATAAGCTCAAAACTGCTTGATGACTTGATTCTCGATATCAATCACAGTCTAGGAACAACTATTGTTGTCGTCACCCATGAACTCGATTCGATTTTTACTATCGGCAGCAATTCAATCTTTTTAGACGCCGATACCAAAAGTATTGCCGGCTGCGGCAATCCCAAAGAACTGCTCAAAACCGCCAAAAATCCCAAACTTCGCGAATTTCTGACCCGTGGAGGAGAAAAAAATGCCTAAACAACCCAACAAAACCCTGATCGGTCTTTTTATTGCCACCGGCATTGCCATTATTGTCATAACGGCAGGCATATATGTCAAAAACAACTTATTAAGCAACAAAAAAAATATCGTCGTCATGTATTTTGAAGAATCTATCAAAGGTCTGAACGTTGGTTCCGCCGTTGTCTTCAAAGGGGTGGAGATTGGAAACGTCACCAAAATCGGCATTATCGCCGACCCAAATTCCATGGATTTCAGCATTGTGGTCTTTGCCGAGCTCAACAATCAAAACATTAAAGCAATTGCCGAATACCGCAATAAAAAGAAACTTATGGAAACCATGATACAAAAAGGTCTCCGTGCCCGATTGACGACAAAAAGTTATGTCACCGGACAATTAATGATTGAATTTGCCATTCTACCCAATTCTCCGGCTTATACTCAGCCAAACAACCACGGTTATCTGGTTGTACCGACAACATTGTCTTCTTTGGCCGAGCTCTCCAGAGACTTGCAAAGCCTGCCGGTCAGACAAAGCATTGACAACTTCAACCGATTTTTCGCCAATCTTAACAACCAGATGCCGCAGGTTGAACAAATCATCAACAAAATAGATATGCTGATGGGCAGCAACCCGCGTGCAATGACCGGAACTTTGTACAACTTCAATCAGACCATGACCAGCATCCGCGATGCCTCCAATGCTTTCCGCAACCTGACTGATTATCTGGAACGTCATCCGGAAGCGATTTTGAAAGGAAAAGGAAAATGAAAAAAGCCATAAGCCTGTGCCTGTTTTTTCTGCTTTGCGGCTGCCTGAGCTTCAGCGACAGCCCTCCCTCTCAGTTTTATATGCTCAAAACGCTGCCCGCCGAACCTCTCAGTCAGGCAAAATTAAATATTGGTATTCAGGAAGTCCAAGTTCCGGAATATATCAACCGCCCCCAGATTGTAACAACCCAAAACGCCGTTGAATATAACATCTCGGAATTCAACCGTTGGAGTTCTCCCCTTTCCGGTATCGTTCAACGGACACTGGCTTCGGATATGGCTTATCTGCTGCCAAAATCTTTCATCAAACCCAGCAGTGTCATAAGCGACAATTATACCTACACCATATCATTAGAAATCAACCGCTTTGATGGTGAATTCGGCAAAGACGCCAAACTTGAAGTTTGGTGGTATATATTAAACCGCGCCGGCACAATCCTGTACCGCGGCCAAAGTAATTTGTCACAACCGACTGGCACAAACTATGAAGAGCTGGTTTCGGCTCAAAGCCGTCTGCTGGCTGAACTGGCTGAACAAATTGCCAAAAAAATCATAATCCTGCGATAATAGATATCCTCTAGTAAATGGAGGTTCTATTAAGTACACAAACCTTTGGTTCAAATCTCACTGAAGATAACAAAAAAGCCGCCTTTAATGGCGGCTTGCAATGTGGCGTACCCGGAGGGATTCGAACCCACGACCCTCGGCGTCGGAGGCCGATACTCTATCCAACTGAGCTACGGGTACATAAACTATCGCGAATAGTATTACAACAAAATTTTCAATAATTCTACAAAAAAAGTCATTTATCTCAATTTTTTCTTGACTTCTAGCAAAATTGTAGTTATTAACAAGCCAACAGGTTTATTTTATGGTTAAGACAAAGGATTATAACAATGGCTAAAAAATGTGATATCGCAGGAACCGGCGCTATGAGCGGAAACAACGTTAGCCACGCTAACAACAAAACCCGCCGCCGCTTTTTGCCGAACTTGCAGAATGTTTCTCTGCTGAGCGAAACATTAGGCAAAATCTTCAAACTGAAAGTTTGTTCTAAAACTTTGCGTTCTATTGAACACAATGGTGGTTTGGATGCTTACTTGGAAGCAACTTCTAATACAAAATTAACTGAAGAAGCAGTTAAAATCAAAAAATCAATTGCAAAAAGCAAAATTGCAGCCGCTGAATAAGAGCTCTCTTCAGAAGTTTTTATCAAGAACTCCTTCGGGAGTTCTTTTTTTTATCCCCATAATTAACAGCCTGTGCAAAATCTGTCGCGAAATATTTTGAGTTTTACAAAAATCTTCGCTATAAAAAATCAGATAAAAAACATCAGGACTGTTATAGATTATGGAAAATATAGATACCGCCAAACTACCACAAAATATTGAAGCCGAACAAGCATTGCTTGGAGCATTGCTTGCCAATAACAAAGCTTTTGAAAAAGTCTCCGAATTTTTAAAACCGGAACACTTTGCCGATCCGGTTCATGCCAAAATTTACGATGTTATTTCCAAACTCATCAGTAAAGGGCACATTGCCGATGTCATAACGCTAAAAAACTATTTTGAACAGGAAGGCCTGCTGAACGAAGTCGGCGGCTACAAATACCTGATACAACTGGCCGACAGCTCTTCTCCGCTAACCAATGCCGAATATTACGCACAGTTTATCTATGACAAGTACCTGCGCCGAGAACTCATTAACACCGGCTTTGAAATTGTCAACGAAGCCACAAAAGAAGATTTGGACTCCAACGCTTTCGATCAAATAGAAAACGCCGAAAAAAAACTGTTTGAGCTCTCCAATCAGGGCGACACCCGCGGCGGCTTTATAGACTTTTCCGAAGCTCTGAACAATTCGCTGCATCTGATTGCCGAAGCTTATGAAAAAGACGGCAAAATCTCAGGCCTGCCCACCTCTCTTGATGCTTTGGATTATATGATCGGCGGCTTAAACAAATCAGACTTAATCATCATCGCCGGCCGTCCCGCCATGGGTAAAACCGCTCTTGCCACCAATATTGCTTACAATGTTGCCGAATATATGGCCAATAACAAAAATCTGGACCCCAAAACCCGCGGAGTCGCATTTTTCTCTTTGGAAATGTCCGCTGACCAGCTGGCCAGCCGTATTCTCTCCACAGTTACCCAGACCAATGGCAAAAAAATGCGTAACGGCGAACTTGACAAAGCCGAATTCATGCGCATTGCCGCCGCCGTTCAGGAACTGGAGCAAATTCCGCTTTATATAGATGACACGCCTGGCCTGAATATTAACATGATTCGCACCCGTGCCCGCCGCCTGCGCCGCAATAAAGGACTCGGCGCCATTGTCATTGACTATATTCAATTAATTGTCGGCTCCGGCAACAAAAAAAACGAAGGCAACCGCGTACAGGAACTGTCAGAAATCTCCCGCGGTTTAAAAATTCTTGCTAAAGAACTGAACGTGCCGGTCATTGCTCTGTCACAACTTAACCGCGGCGTAGAACAGCGTGACGACAAACGTCCGGTCATGTCCGACCTGCGTGAATCCGGCTCAATCGAACAAGATGCCGATATTGTTATGTTTGTTTTCCGCGAAAACTATTATATCCAAAATGAAGAACCTAAACAAAAAGCAGGTGAAACGCCGGAACACTTCCAAAAGCGTCAAGAAGAATGGGAGGAACGCCTGCGCCGTACCAAAAACATCGGTGAAGTTATTATCGGCAAACAGCGCCATGGCTCAACCGGTACGATACAACTGTTCTGGAACGGCGAATTTGCCCAATTCGGCAATCTGGCCAAAGACGAATACCTGCCGGAACAAGCTCGCGACTAATGTTTTCCGCAACAACAGCCTTCATGTTTCTTTCCGGTCTTTTTGCAACAGTCATCACCGCGCCCGCAATGGCAGACATCTTCGTCTCCGCAGTTTCCGCCACAAGAACATTCATGGTTGCCGCAAGCACAGGTTTCTTCTGCCGTATTTTTGGCATAATACTCAAACTCTCCGCTGCCGTCAGCATTTAACCGAGCGGAAAAACTTCCGGAACTAAAACTAAGTTTTCCCGATTCGGTCTGTAAATCGGCAGGAATCTCACCCTCGGCAATCGCCTGCTGCATTTTTTCCAATCTTTTCTTTTTTCCCTCGCAACACGCGCAACCCGAGCCTTGTATCGGTCCTGAGATTAACAATTTTGCCAGCCAGCCAAACATTTTTCTTTCTCCTTAAAATCATTTGCTGTATTATAGCTGACAAATCATTAAAAAAGAGGAAAAAGAAGTGCAAAAACACTTTTGGAAACACAAAAAACTTGCCGATTTTACTGAGGAAGAATGGGAAGCCGTCTGTATGAACTGCGGCAAATGCTGCTTGTTTAAACTGGAAGACGAAGACAGCGGCGAAATTTACTATACAAATGTCGCCTGCCGTTATTTTGACAAAGAACATTGCCGCTGCAGCTGCTATCAAGAGCGCTGCAAACTGGTTCCGACCTGTCTGAAGCTGACCAAAGACAATGTCGATAAAATCAGCTGGATGCCGCAAACCTGCGCTTATCGCCTGTTGGCAGAAGGCAAAGGCCTGCCGGATTGGCACCCGCTCTTAAACAATGGTCAACTGGCTGAAGAACATACCATAAAAAACTATTGCGTCTCGGAACTCGAAATTGATGAAAATGATCTTGAAGACCATATTATTGAAGAATGGGATAAACAATGAGCAACAAAGATTACAGCTTGGAAACCACATATGACCCGCAGTCGCGTTATGATGATTTATCCCGATTCGAACAGGAATTCTGGAAAAAGAAAAAACTGGAAAACATGAGCAAAGAAGAATGGGAACTTCTTTGCGACGGTTGTGGCAAATGCTGTCTCAATAAACTTGAAATAAAAGGAAAAATAAAATTCACCAACACCCGCTGTCGCTTTTTGGACAGCCAAAACTGCATCTTTAAAATATACAGCCACCGCTTTGAAAAAGTATCGGACTGCCGCGACATTGACCTTGCTGCCATTCGCGAAAAACCCCGCTGGCTGCCCAAAACATGCGCCTACTGGCTGTTGGACAACGGCTTCGATTTGCCGGACTGGCATCCTCTGAAAACCGGCCATGCCGACAGCGTTCACAAAGCGGGAATGTCTTTAAAAGACAAAGACACCGTTTCCGAAACAGGAATAGATGATTATGAAAATCACATTATTGACTGGCCGGACCTTTGACTATGCCGCAGCTTTGGGTTACGATATTAAGGTTGTCAAATCGCCCCGTGCCAGCAAGCTGATTTTAAAAATTGATAACAAAGAAAGAATTCCCGTTCTGACAATACCGCGCTATTGTTCAAGCAAACGTGCTCTTGAATTTGTCCGCAGCAATCAGGAATGGATAGATTCCTGTCTGTCCAAAATTCCGCAAATCAGACAGTTTCAGAACGGCGAACAATTGTCACTCTTTGGCAAAAATTACACCGTCAGACATATGCCAAATGCCCGCGCCGGCGTCTTCTTTGACGGCGATTCGGTTTGCGTGTCCGGCGGACGGGAATTTTTACACCGCCGTCTGTGCGACTTTATCAAAGAACAGGCGCAAAAAAAGTTTCGTCAGGCTTCACAGCGGCTGGCTGCAAAAATAGACTGCCATGTCAACGACGTTTGTATCAAAGACACCAAAAGCCGCTGGGGCAGCTGCTCCAACCGTAATAATATTAACTATAACTGGCGGATTGCCTTGGCGCCGGACTATGTCATAAAATACCTGATTGCCCATGAAGTGTCCCATCTCCGTCATCCGGATCATTCCGAAGACTTCTGGAACTGCGTTGCCTCTTTTGAACCGCACTATCGCAAAGGCCGCGACTGGTTAAAAGAACACGGCAAAGAACTTTATATCTACGAATAACCCCGTCACAAAACTTGATTCACGCATAAAAAATTTCTATATTATATACAGACATAACCCAATTACGGAGAAATTTCTTATGGAAAACAAAATTTATACTGCGCCTGTTGAAACGACTGTCGTCAACGAAGGTCTGCGTGAATACCTTATGAAAGTGTTTAACTATATGGCCGGCGGCCTCTGCATTACCGCTCTGGCATCTTATTTGATTATCAGCAATCCGTCGATTATGCGGCTGTTTTATAACATTACGCCGCAAAGCGCCGGTCTTTCGGCTTTGGGCTGGATAGCCTTTTTGGCGCCGCTGGTCATTGTTTTTGCTTTTGGCTGGGTCATCAACCGCGGCACCGCTTCTCAGGTCAAAGGCGTTTTCTGGCTGTATTCCGCATTGATGGGCGTTTCGCTCTGTCCGATTCTGCTTCTGTATACCGGTGAAAGCGTTACCCGCGTTTTCCTGATTACAGCCTCAACCTTTGGCGCCATGAGTCTTTACGGCTATACCACCAAACGCGATTTAAGCGGTCTTGGCAGCTTTTTGTTTATGGGGCTGATCGGCGTTATTATCGCCATGGTGGTTAATATGTTTATGAAAAGCGAAACCATGTCTTATGCCCTGTCAGTATTGAGCGTTTTGATTTTCACCGGCTTAACAGCCTATGACATACAGAAAATCCGCGCGATGTATGTTGATTATGAAGACAATGAAACAACAACCAAAAAAGCCGTTGCCGGCGCTTTGTCATTGTATCTTGACTTCATCAATATTTTCATCAATCTGCTGCGTTTGATGGGCGACCGCAGATAAAATCTGCATCGGAAGTTATAATTTCTAAAAAGAGCCTGAAAATTCAGGCTCTTTTTTATTAACCTTAAATTAAATAAATATTGATATTGATTAAAAGGTGGGGTATAATTTATGTCATAAACAAGGAGAAAAATGATGAACTTCCTCAGAAAAAACATTTGGACAATCTGCCTAATTCTGGCCTTTGTCCTTATTTCAGGAACAGCTATGGCGGCAGAAGGCAGCAACAGCAGTCTTATGGGAATTGCCAAACAAAAAGCCTTCACCACTTTCAACAACGTAAAAAGCATTATCTTTATTGTCGGCGGTTTCGGTCTGGTTCTGTTGGCTTTCGGCGCCATCTTCGGCAAAATCAAATGGTCGGCTTTTGCTTCTCTGGCCGTTGGCTTGGCAATTTTAGCGGCGGCTGGCGCTATCGTCCGCTATGCAACCGGCAATACAAAACTGAATGCAACGCAGGGCGCATCCGGAGGTTTTGGCGATACTTTCCAGGACTCTGCCGCCGACACCTACTAAAAAACAAAGGCGTTGTCTGAACAACGCCTTACTCCTTGGAGAGAAATCCTTGCAAGTAAACCCAATTTACGAGATTAATTTTCTCACCGGATTTCTCTCCGCCTCTTTTTACCATACAAAAATTCCTTCAAAAAATCATTGACTTGCCGGCAAAAACTGTCTATAAGAAGCTGTAAACCGAGTATTTTCACTGTTTTGACTTTGGAAATTTTAAATAAATAACTAAAAAACCGGAGAAACAAAATGAAACGTACATATCAACCCAGCAAACTGGTAAGAGCCCGCCGTCATGGCTTTCGCACCCGCATGGCAACCGTCGGCGGCCGCAAAGTTCTGGCTGCTCGTCGTTTGAGAGGACGTAAAAGACTTTCTGCTTAGTTTCTGTGAAAGCAAACTATGACTGAAGTTTTTATCTTAAAAAAACGCAAAGATTTTGTAAAAGTCGCCTCGCAAGGTCAAAAAATGGTATCTTCCGCTTTGATTCTGCAGGCGGCTTTTCATATTCCCACAGCTAATGCTCTCCCCGGCGGCGCCGGCTTGGGCTATACCGTTACAAAAAAAGTCGGCAAAGCGCACGTACGCAACCGTTCCAAACGGCGTTTGCGCGCTGCTGCCCGTGAGATTTTTCCCACACATGCGCTGTCCGGCGTTTGTTATGTCTTAATCGGCCGGCATAATACGGCAACCAGAGACTTCGCCAAACTCAAAGAAGAAATGATTATTGCTTTAAAACGCATTAACAAACTTTTAACCAAAGAGAAAACGTCTCATGAAAAAGCTCCTGATTCTGCCGCTGATTCTGTTGATTAAAATCTATCAGTTTTTTATTTCGCCCCTTTTGCCCGGCGTCTGCCGCTATCGTCCGACTTGCTCGCAATATATGATTGAAGCGCTCCGCACACACGGAGTTATTAAAGGGCTTTATCTCGGAATAAAAAGAATCCTGCGCTGTCACCCGTGGGGCGGCAGTGGATACGACCCCGTCCCGCCAAAAGAAAAACCGCATAAACATTGATAATTGCTTGCTTTAGCGCAGAATATGGATTAAATATGATATAAAATATTTTTTGCCGGCAGTAAACCGGCGCCCAAAGTCAAAAAGGAGCTGTAATAAATTATGAAAGAAGAGACCAGAGGCCTGTTTCTTGCCGTTATTTTATCCGTTATCGCCATTCTCGTCACCAACTACCTGTTTCCTAAAACGCCGGCCGCACCGCAACAGAAAGAGCCAGAAGTTATTGCCGCCGCGGAACCTCTGACTGAAGAACCCGACAAGATTATCATTGACGAAACGCCGCTGACAACCGCCGAAGCCGTTGCTTCTGAAAAGCGTATAAAATTTGCCAATACGGATATTCACGGCAGCATCCGCCTCAAAGGCGCCCGCTTTGACGAACTCTATCTTTCCAAATACAAAGTCGGCATAGAGAAAGAAAGTCCGGACATTGAGCTTTTATCCCCGTCACGTACGGCCGCTCCTTATTATGCCGAGTTCGGCTGGCTGTCTAACGACCGCGGGTTAAATTTGCCCGACAGCTCAACCGATTGGAAAGTTAAAACCGGCGAACTGACACCTGAAAACCCGTTGGTTTTGGAATACAACAATGGTCAGGGGCTGCGTTTTATCCGTAAAATATCCCTTGATAAAAACTATATGTTTAACATTGAACAGTCCGTTGAAAACAACACCGCAAAAAGCATCAGCCTTTTCCCTTATGGTTTGATCAACCGAACAGTAAACAACAAAGATTCCAACAGCGCCGCAGTTCACGAAGGAATGCTCGGCGTTATCGATTCTTCTCTTAAAGAAACAAAATATACTTCGCTTAAGAAAAAAGGCGACAAAAAAGAATTCAAAACCAATGGCGGCTGGGCAGGATTCGGCGATCGCTACTGGTTTAGCTCTCTGGTTTTTAACAACAATCAAAATGCCAAAGTTAAATTCATCAAAACCGACGACAATACCTATCAGGTTGACTACCTTGGCGATGCCGCGACTGTTGCCCCCGGTTCTATCGGCACACAGAATATCCTATTTTATTCCGGCGCCAAAGAAATCAAACTGCTGGATAAATACACCAAACAATACAACATTGATAAGTTTGATCTGGCAGTCGATTTCGGCTGGTATTACTTTCTGACCAAACCGTTCTTTTATATCTTAGACTTTTTATACCATATCATCGGCAATATGGGCTGGGCGATTCTGCTGTTTGCCGCTCTGTTGCGCCTGTTGATGTATCCGGTTGCCAACAAATCTTATGAAAGCATGTCCCGCATGAAAAAAATTCAGCCAAAAATGCAGGAATTGCAGGAGAAATACAAAGACGACAAGATGAAACTGCAGCAAGAAGTCATGAATCTGTACCGCAAAGAAAAGATCAATCCGGCAGCCGGCTGCCTTCCGGTTTTAATCCAAATTCCGGTATTTTTCTCTCTGTACAAAGTGCTGAACATCTCCATTGAAATCCGCCATGCACCGTTTATCGGCTGGATCAAAGACCTTTCGGCACCAGACCCCTTAACAATTTCCGTCTGGTCGCATTTACCAGTTCCGGCACTTCTGGACATCGGTATCTGGCCGATTCTGATGGGTATCAGCATGTACATTCAGCAAAAGCTCAATCCGGCGCCGACCAACAAAGATCAGGCACGTGTTTTTGCCATGCTGCCGTTAATCTTTACATTTATGCTCGGCCATTTTGCTTCCGGTCTGGTCATCTACTGGACTTTGAGCAACCTGCTCTCAATCATTCAGCAAAAAGCTATCATGCGCAAAGTTGGGGTTTAAAACATGGAGATAAAACCGGAAAATTTTACCGCCGAACAACTGGAAGCCGGACGCAAACTGCTTTCCGGCCCCTGCGATTTTATGCTCGGAGTCGCCCGTTTGGATCAGCTTCCGGTTTCCTCACTCAATGAAATTGCTTTTGCCGGCCGTTCCAACGTAGGCAAATCCAGCCTGATTAATGCTTTGACCGGACAGAAAAATCTGGCTAAAGCCTCAAATACCCCCGGCCGCACTCAACAGCTGAATTACTTTAACTTGGGCGATAAAATACTTATGGTCGATCTTCCGGGCTATGGCTTTGCCCAGGCGCCTGAAAGCATGGTCAAACAATGGCAGAAGCTGATTTTTACATTTCTTCAGGGACGTGTAAACCTTAAACGTGTTTTCTTGCTGATTGACTCCCGCCACGGTATAAAAAAAGTTGACGAAGAAATTATGAAAATGCTTGATACCGCAGCGGTTACTTATCAGATTGTTTTGACCAAAACAGATAAAATCTCAGCCAAAGCTCTGCAAAAAGTCATTGCCGACACGGAAGAAATCATCAAAAAACACGGGGCTGCCCATATTCGCCTGCTGGCAACCAGTTCTGAAAAGAAAAAAGGATTGGAAGAGTTACGCGCCGAAATTGCCGAACTTGCCAAATAAAGGATATTGACTAAAACTTAGATTCAGACTATATTCATAGGCACAAATTTATTATTAATTTAAATTATATTGCCTATGACATAAAAATACACGTATCATTTTAGTCGTTATCGGAACTCTCTGCAAAGCTCAGACTTCCTAGTTTTTAACCATTAAAATAAAGATACTATGATTGCAAACGTTTTACATTCATTAAACGGGTGGCAGACAGGTCTTCTTTTGTGGGGATGTTTGGTCGTTCTGATTTACTTATATTCAGCTTATGACTCATATAAGTACCGTGACATCAACAAATATCTCAACAAACTTGAAACGGAAGGCGACACCGAAGGATAATAAAAAAAAACAGGATTCCGGCTTCAAAACCGCAATCCTGTTTTTTTATCCCAGCTTTTTGTAAAAATCTTTTCTCTTCTGCCGGCTCATAGACCACAAATTTCCCAATCCGTTAACCGGCTGAACCTCATGCTTTGATTCAAAATTAAAATCCCGCCGCAAAAACAGGCTGGTTGCCTTGGTATAACAATTCATCGGGCAAAAGCCATAAAAATCAACCTGAATCAAATCGGCTCTTTTCAAAATTGCAACAGATTTCTGATACTCAAGGCTGGTATTAATCCGATCGCTGTCATCAAGAATAATCATTCCTCCGGCAGCCAGTTTTTGCACGGCAGCCGCACAACATTCCGCTCGCCTTTTGCCGTCTACGACAATAACGTCAAACAAATCGTCCTGTTCAAATATGGCTTTTTCATAGATCTCGCCTTCATCACGCCAACGCACATCCAAATTCGTTTCCGTCATCTCCTGCCGCCATTTTTCAAACCATTTCGGATTATCCTCAATGGAAATAACCTTCTCCGCCCGTGCAGCCCAAAAATGCGACGAAGAACCGCAACCGTACTCAAAAATCTTTTTCTGCCGATAATCAAATTGTGACAAATATTCTATTGCCGGAAAAGTATACCACGGAACCGGATTCCCGTCCCGATCAACACAAATCTTTTCATCAATCGAGCGCTCCAAAGCAAAATCCTTTTGCAGCATTTCCACGGCTTTGGCAAATTTCTCGCTGAACATAACTCCCTCCGTTGAAAAACCGTTCAGCGCATATATATCATATTGGTGTAAAATGCCAACTTTTTATTTTAGGAGAAACAACATGAACATCGTACGCAAAATTGCCTTAATTTTAACAATCATTGGCGCATTAAATTGGGGCTTAATCGGCTTTTTCAGCTTCAACCTCATTTCTTTTCTGTTCGGAGAAGCAAGTATTCTGACTCAAATTATTTACATGCTGGTCGGAATCTCAGCCGTCATCGCCATTCTCGATCATCCTTACTTCCGTTCTAAAATCGAAGAAAAATAAGAATCAAACCGCCGGAAATCAACCGGCGGTTATCTCTTTCTGCTTATGTTTCCGCCAATGATAAACAGAAACATAATATCCCAGAAAATATCCCAAAAAACCAAAAACAATAATATACGGCACGCTGCCGACAACAATACTGTAACCATACTCTGTTACCATATCCTTCAACCCGTGCAACAGCCCGTCATCAAATTTTGAGACAATATAACCATAACTCATATTGCTTTCCAACCCGCGCATTTTGTTTCCGGTCAGATAAAAGGCATACATAATCGGCAAATTTGTAAACGTATTGGAAACAAAAGTCCAAGCCAGACCGATAACCAGACTGAAACGCCACTTCAAACGCCTGCCGATAACCCAGATAATAAACACAAAAGGCATTTGTACCGGAAAAGGAATAAAAGAACCGCCCAAACCTATCATCGTTGCCCGAGCCACATAACGCGGATCCTTATGCCGCCGCTTCATTGGCATAATCAGCTTCCGCTCAAAAAACTGTTTCCACTTGTTCCAAAATTCTTTCATTTATTTTCCCTGTAATAACACCCTAACGATAATTTATATAGACCAAATATATAAAAATTAAACCCTAGCGGGTTAATCTCGCTGCCTTGGAAGAAATTTGCATAAGCGTATAACTGACAATCTCCTCTGTCGGCATATTTGTCGTTTTGCAATCCCGCTCACACTTATACAGCAACTCAACAACGTCAAGAACATTATTTTTGTTCCATATGTTGAGCTGACGCTTAAAACTACCCTCTCTGAAAAAAATAATGCGGGGAACCAACCGTCCCATCGCCCGTTCAATGCTATCGCCGTTTTCCATATAAGAAAGCACGGTCAGAATTTTGTTAAAATGATACGTCAGCGTCCGCACGATAGAAATCGGCTCATTTCCCTCACTAATCATTTTCTGATAAGCCCTGAGCGCCTTATCCTTATCACCGCCGGCCGTAAAATAACAGACATCGTCACTACTGGAAGTCGAAGCATCAGAAATCACAGCCGCAACATCGTCACTGCCGACCGCTTTTTTTTCTCCCATATAGGTAATCAGCTTCTCAATCTCGCCCAAATTAGTCTTCCGGTCATTGGAAAGGCGGGAACACAAAAGCTGCAAAGCCTCATTACCGATACTATAGCCATTTTCACTCAGTTTTCCGCGTACCGTCGCAAAAACATCTTCGTCACGATCATCGTAACAGGCAATAACCGCCATATCTTCGCGTGATTCGCCCAATGCTGCCAAAGAAGATTTTTTGTTCAAACTGCCGGAAGAAATAATAATCAGCGTATCAGAAACCGAATTGTCCAACAACGTCTTCAAATGCTTGGTCAGATTATTGTCAGCATCTTTAATCACAATCACGCGCCGGCCGCCCATCAGCGACTGACTGGAATATTCCGCCGTCAAAGCTCCGATATCGGAAAGAATATCTGAGCAATTAAAATACACAACCTGAAAAGGATCATAAATATCTGAGCTGATACTTTTGGTCAGATTCTTGACATATTCGGCCTGCAATCCCTCATTACTGCCATAAACCAAAAAACATTTGATTTGTCCGTCCGGCTTTTTACAAAATTTCTCAATCTGCGCTTGTTTATAAATCACTAATAATTCCCCCGCATTCCGAGTTCACGGTGAAAATAAGCCCCCAAACGCAAAGCAATGTCATTGGCTATAATCTTAGCGGCATCAGATTGCGTTTTTTTCTGCGCCATCGTTGTCGAATAAGGGTTAGCCAGAATATCATAACTCACAAAAGACACGCTGTCACCGCGAACAAGCGTTTCATTGTTCTGAGAAGAAACCAGCTCATAAACAACAGAATAGCGAACCCTCTCACGTGTTGCCGTAATATCCCGCCGCAATGCCTGTTGAACAATTTCTTTGCCACGTAACGTCACATATAAACGATACTGCGGCTCATCGGGCATTCCTTTCGGCGTAATCAAATCCAACAGCTCATTTCGGACTTCCTGCCCGAAACGCTCAGCAATCGGTTCAACCTTGACTTTTGCCATTTCCGATGTTACCGAGGTATCAAAGTTTCCGCTGAAATACCATCCGGAAGTATCTTCCCGTTGTGCATACAAAGGCTCAAAACCACAGGCTGATATACATAATAACGCCAAAAATCCACCGATTGCTTTTTTCATATTCGTCCTTTTATAAAAAACTCACTTACAGCAAATTTAACCGCATTTCCAACGCAAGTCCATAATTTTTTATGGGAAAGCCCACAAATAAGAAAAAAGAATTTTAGCGACAGGAGTGTACGTGGTAGTACATGACTTAGCTAAAATTCTTTTTTTTGTATTAGGTGACCACAGAGCGTGTTTTTTATAAAAACTGCGGAGAATGAGCCGAATAATAAGATTTTAGGGTGGAGAAAGCGAAGTGTACAAAATAGTACATGAGCATTTCTCCATCCCGCTAAATCTGTATTAGTCGGCCATTATACGCGGTGTTTATAAAAATTACGGAGAATGAGGCTAGTAATAAGAAAAAACCTTTAAGGCGACAGGAGTGTACGTAGTGGTACATGACTTAGCCTTAAAGATTTTTTCTGTATTAGGTGACCACAGAGCGCGGTTTTTATAAAAACTGCGAAGAATGAGCCGAATAATAAGATTTTAGGGTGGAGAAAGCGGAGTGTACAAAATAGTACATGAGCATTTCTCCATCCCGCTAAATCTGTATTAGTCGGTCATTATACGCAGTTTTTACGCAACGAGGTTAATGATTTTGTTAGGCACCACTATAACCTTTTTAACCTCTTTGCCCTCAAGCTGACGCTTAACATTCTCAAGAGAAAGAGCTGCTTTTTCAACTTCTTCTTTTGAAGCGTCTTTCGGCAAGTCAATGGTACCGCGCATTTTGCCGCAGATTTGAACGGCATAAGTCACGGTGTTCTCTTCTGCCAGTTTGGCATCGCCCTTCGGCCAAGGCTCCTTAATAGCCAAAGTCGAATGCCCCATACGAGCCCACATTTCTTCAGCCAAATGCGGTGTAAAAGGACAAATCAAAAGCAAAAGATTTTCATAAAGCTCCGGCGCAATCTCATCTAATGAAGACAAATGATTAACATAAGTCATCAAAGAAGAAACCGCCGTATTAAACTTCATCTGATCGATTCTCTCGGTTACTTCAAGAATGGTTTTGTGCATTATCTGAATATCTTTGGCCGACGCCCTGGCATTTTTGGTAACTTTTCTGAACAGATTATAAATCTTGCCGACAAAACGGTACACGCCGTTCAGACTGTCTTCCGACCACATTGCCACTTGGTCAAACGGTCCGATAAACATCTCATAAAGACGAAAACTGTCCGCACCATAATTGTTGACAATATCATCCGGATTAATTACGTTGCCGCGCGATTTTGACATTTTCTCACCATTCTCGGCCAAAATCATACCATGCGACGTCCGGCGCTGATAAGGCTCTTTCATAGGCACATAACCGCAGTCATAAAGAAATTTATGCCAAAAACGCGAATACAACAGGTGTAAAGTCGTATGCTCCATACCGCCGTTATACCAGTCAACATTCATCCAGTAATCCAATGCCTCTTTAGAAGCAAAAGCCTTGTCATTATGCGGATCGCAATAACGCAGAAAATACCATGACGATCCGGCCCAGTTCGGCATAACGTCCGTTTCTCTGCGGGCATGACCGCCGCATTTCGGGCAAGTTGTATTAACCCAGTTCTCTGCCTTGGCCAAAGGAGAATCGCCGTTATCATTCGGCAGATAATCTGGAACTTCCGGCAAAGTCAGCGGCAACTGGTCTTCAGGTATCGGCTGCCAGCCGCAATGCTTGCAATAAACCATCGGTATCGGCTCGCCCCAGTAACGTTGGCGAGAGAATACCCAGTCACGCAGCTTAAAATTCACCTTAGACTGGCCAAACCCGCCATTCTCGGCAAATTCAACGGCAGCTTTCATGGCGTCTTCTTTGTTCATACCGTCCATAAAACCGGAGTTGATATGTTCTCCGTCTTCTTCCCAGGCTTTTTCAGAAACGTCACCGCCGGCCAAGACCTGAATAATCGGCAGGTTAAAAGCCCTGGCAAAATCATAGTCACGCTGATCATGCGCCGGCACCGCCATAATTGCGCCGGTTCCGTATCCGGTCAGAACATAATCGGAAATAAACACCGGAATCAAAGCGCCGTTAAACGGATTTCTGGCCTTAATGCCTTTAAGCTCAACACCGGTTTTGCTGTCATCCATCGTTCTTTGCAATTCAGACTTTTTGGCCGTTGCCTCAACATAAGCCTGAATTTCAGGCGGATTCTCAAATCGCGGCATTAATGCGGCGACAAATTCATGTTCCGGCGCCATAACCATATATGTAACGCCAAAAGCCGTATCCGGACGCGTGGTAAAGACTTTGAGCTTTCTGCCGTCCAGCGGATTCCCCTGCGCATCAATCAAATCAAAATCCAGTTCTGCCCCTTCCGAACGGCCAATCCAGTTAACCTGCTGCGCTTTAACCCTGTCAATAAAGTCTAAATCATCTAAATCGTTAATCAAACGGTCGGCATATTTTGTAATTGCCACCATCCACTGCTCTTTATCCTTGCGCACAACCTGCGCACCGCAACGTTCACAACAACCGTTGACAACCTCTTCATTTGCCAAACCGACCTTACAAGACGGACACCAGTTGATAGCCATTTTGTTTTTATAAGCCAGCCCTTTTTCAAAAAGCTTGATAAACATCCACTGTGTCCATTTATAATACTCCGGATCACATGTGTTAAAAGCTCTGTCCCAGTCAAAGCTGAACCCGATTGATTTCAGCTGACGGGTAAAGTTTTCAATATTAGCTTTGGTTGAAACAGCAGGATGTACGCCTGTCTTAATGGCATAATTCTCCGCCGGCAAACCGAATGCATCAAAACCCATCGGATACAAAACATTAAAACCCTGCATTCTTTTTTTACGGGCAACCACGTCCAAAGCGGTATAAGAGCGCGGATGTCCGACGTGCAGGCCGGCGCCCGACGGATACGGAAATTCAACCAGAACATAATATTTCTCTTTGTTCTTGTCTATATCAACTTTATAAGCCTTTTCTTCGTCCCAGATGCTTTGCCACTTTTTTTCAATCGTCTTAAAATTATAGCGGTCTTCCATCGCCCATTCTTTGGCCCATTCTTCAAAAGAGCCTTTTCCATTATATCTGTCAGTCATATTCTCTCTCAATTAATTAAATCAAAACTACTTGTACAAACTTGCTCTGTATAACTC
>CAKQRB010000051.1 GCA_934271195.1 uncultured Alphaproteobacteria bacterium
GTACTTGTTAAACCCTGCTCCGTCATTATCCGGTTTAATTCTTTATTGCAATAACTCCGGAAGGTCTTATACCACTCTTTTCTATATTTTCTTGATAACATTTTTTTAGCTCCTTAGTTTTGTTAAACAAAACCACCTTAGAAACTAAGGTGGCGGAGCCGAAAAACTGCGATAAATCAGTCGCCGTTATTCGCCGTGCAAGCACGCTTATTTCCGGCACCCCACCCATGGTGGATATTATGTGGAGATGTTTGTTAGACACCACAGTCCGTCTTCGGACTGCGAGAGTTATATTAAATGAATCTAAGTTTTTTGCAAGACTTTATTATTTACCGATACAGAAATTACCAAATATCTTGTCTAATACATCATCTACTTCAATGCGACCGGTGATTTTGCCTAAAGCCCGCGCAGCCAGACGAATATCTTCAGCCGTCAATTCTATTTCTTTGCCAAAGCTGAAATTTTGCAGATTTTCCATGACATCAAGCAAAGCTTCACGATAACGGCTACGTGTTATCAGTAAATTAGAATTAGAAGTAAAACGTTCACAAATAAAATCGTATATCCGGTCTAAAATTTGCGAAATACCTTCCTTTTGTTTGGCAGAAATCAATATACACCCTTGTTTTTGTAATTCAGAACACTGTTCAGATGTTAATTCATCACATTTATTGGCAACAAGAATCGCATTGTTTTTAAACGAATTTCTTATATTATCAAAGATTTGAACACTATCTTTGCAAGCATCAAACAAACATATTATATAATCAGCCGATTTTATCTTGCCGTAAGCAATTTCAATACCTTTTTTCTCAATTTCTTCATTTGCCTCCCGCAAGCCGGCAGTATCGGTAAACATAACCGGATAGCCTTTAATATCCAGATGAATGTCTATTGCATCACGGGTTGTGCCGGCTATGTCAGAAACAATAACGGCTTCACGGTTGGCTATGGCATTCAGAAGGCTTGATTTTCCGGCATTCGGCGGTCCGACGATTACAACCCGAAAACCTTCGCGCAGGCGTTCGCCTATATTATCACCTTTTAAATGATTATGAACGCTGTTTTCTAGTTTAAATACATTGTTTTTTATATCAGACATAACGCTGCTGGGGATTTCTTCTTCAGGAAAATCTATAAATGCCTCAAGATGAGACAGAATTTTCAACAGTTGTTCCCGCCAATCATCGTACAGATTTTTCAGTCCGCCTTCCATTTGGCGCATGGCATATTTTTGCTGTTCGGAAGTTTCGGCATCTATAAGATCAGCTAGTCCATCGGCTTCAGTCAAATCCATTTTGCCGTTATAAAACGCACGCTTGGAAAATTCTCCCGGTTCGGCCATGCGGAAGCCTTCTATATCCGAAAGGCAGGAAAGGACTCCTGAAATTACGGCCTTGGAGCCATGAGTCTGTATTTCAACGATATCTTCACCGGTAAAGGAATTAGGCGCCTTAAAATACAGAATAAGGCTCTTGTCGAGCGTATTGCCGGTTTTGGTATCTTTGAGACTGACAAAATAAGCATAGCGCGGTTTGATTGTTCCGATATCCAGATTTGTCATTGCTTTGACCGCGGCAAGGGCATTGCAACCGGAAATACGAATAACCGCAACACCGGATTTACCATAAACCGTCGAAAGGGCGTATATTGTCTTATTATCCATTTGTAACCTCAAAGATAAAAATTTTTTTCAATTTAGTTATAAATTCAACCAAAAAATTTAGCAAGTTTTAAAATCAGACGATTTTTTGGCCGCAGAGCGCTTTTTTACCTGTTGTTAACAAATCTATCATAGAATCGTCGAAAATCCTCTGTATGGGCTTTATACGGACTCGATTTTTAACAACTGAAAGTTAGTAGTATGATTATAAATAAACCAAAGCTTATTATTTGGGATTTTGACGGCGTTATATCCGATACCGAGCATTTATGGCTAACCAACTGGCAAATTCTTTTGAAGAAGCGGCTGGGCATTGACTGGGATTTTGAAACCGTTAATTTACATCTGGGCGGAATGAGTCCGAAGACGAAAATTGAGAATTTAGCGAAGCTTGGCATTGTCATTGACAATGATTTTATTGACGAACTGAAAATTCTTGACTGGCAGGCCATGGAAAAAATGCTGCCGGTTGACGGAGTAGAAAGTATTTTTGAGATTGAAAACTTTGCGCAATGTATTGCAACCGGCGGCAATCGTGACAAAACAGAAAAAAAACTTAACGTATTAGGTTTTAATCATTATTTTCAACCGGAATGTGTCTTTACGGCACAGCAAGTAGAGCATGGTAAGCCAAAACCTGATTTGTTTTTGTTTGCTGCCAGACAAATGGGGTATCAACCAAGTGATTGTATTGTTATTGAAGACTCTCTTGCCGGCCTGACAGCTGCGCAGAAAGCCGAAATGACCGCTTTCGCTTACCTTGGCTGTCCGATGAATAATCATCGGGAATATATTGAAAAAGTCAGAATGATGGGTATAAAAAATATCTTTTTTGATATGGTTAATGTAAAAAAAGCATTGGAAAATTTATGAAAAAGAGCCTTACTTAAAAAGTAAGGCTCTTTATTGCAAGCTTTGCTGAAAACCCCCAGTTTACTGGGGGTTGAAAGTTCCCGACGACGATGTTATAGTGAGACATGGAATTTGTACAAAGTCAACATAGTGTGTACAGGCTGAGTTA
>CAKQRB010000052.1 GCA_934271195.1 uncultured Alphaproteobacteria bacterium
AACTGGTGTTCCGTTCACTCGACCTGTCATGGAGATTGCTGCTCTGACGGATCGATCAAACCTTGTGACACACGCTGCGGCGGATCAGGTTGCTCTACCGGCGGCGGTGGCGGCGGCAGCAGTGGCATAGATTGTTGTGACACAAGCGGAATTATTCAAAATTATGGTTGCAGTTGGGCCGGAAGCGTTTGGTATAATAAATGTTTAAACGAACACAGTGACTGGTCTCTTTGCAGCAGTGTAATAAACGCCTGCAATGGAACTGTCAGCGTAAGCTGTCATAATCCGAATGAACCTCATAAAAATACAAGCGCAACGATTTTTTGCAACTAAACCAAAACCCCGCCATTTATTATGACGGGGTTTCATTATAGATCAAAAATTACAGCACAATCATCGCCGTAAATTCTGCTTCCGACACAACCTTACCGTCAACCTCGCTTTGGCCTTTGAAAACAAAAACCTTACCGCGCTCTTTAATCTTTTCAACATGCATAATCAGTTGGTCTCCGGGTTTAACCGGTTTTCTGAACTTAACACCGTCAATTGACATAAAGAAAACTCCAGGTTTCTTTTCCAAATCTTTCATGCTGGCAATCACCAGTGCACCTGCCGTCTGAGCCATGGCTTCTATTTGCAAGACACCAGGCATAACCGGATTCCCGGGGAAATGACCTTGGAAAAATTCTTCATTCATTGTAACGTTTTTTAAGCCGAAACCTTTAACCCCAGGTTCTTCCACAGTCAGTCTGTCTACCAGCAAAAACGGGTAACGGTGAGGCAAAAATTCCATAATCTGTTCAACAGTATAAACTTCAGACATTTATCTTCCTTTTCTTATTATTCAAAATTAACAAAAACTATTTTTTGGACTTAACGGCATTTTGCACAAAAGCCGTCTGTCGCATAAACTGCTTAATCGGCACAACCGGATATCCCATCACCACGGCACCGGCTTCCACATCGCTCATAACACCGGACTGTGCGGCAATCTGGGCGCCGGAACCAATATGAACATGGTCTGCCAGACCAACCTGCCCGCCGCATACCACATAATCGCCCAAAACCGTACTGCCGGCAATACCGACCTGAGATACCAGAATACAGCCGCGCCCGAGCCGGACATTATGGGCAATCTGCACCAGATTATCAATCCGGCAGCCGTCACCGATAACCGTATCATCCAAAGCCCCGCGGTCAATACAGGCATTTGCGCCGACTTCCACATCATTGCCGATAATCACCAGACCAAGTTGTGGAATCCGCTTATGCTGCCCGCCAATCATCATAAAGCCAAAACCATCCTGTCCGATCCGCGCACCGCTGAAAATCCGACAGTTTTCGCCTATTTTGCAAAAAGCCGCATGAGCGCCGACACCTATTCTGGTTCCCTGCCCAATCTCACAACTATCCTCAATTACAGCATTAGCTTCAATAATACAATTATTTCCGATTTTGACATTCTTTCCGATAACAACATTCTCGCCGATAAAACAATTCATACCCAACTGAACTGTCTTGTCAACTTTGGCTGAAGCAGCAATCTGCGCTTCGGGCAACGGAATTTCATAAAAAAAGGCATTCAGTTTCAAAAAAGCCAGCTTGGGATTAGCACAAACCAGTACGGCTGCTTCCGGAGCCACAAATTGCGCCAGCTCTTCCGTTGTTATACAGGCCGTTGCTTTCAATTTTCCGGCAGCTTCTTTTGCTTTTTTATCATAAAAAAAACATACATCGCCTTTTTTGGCCCCTTCCATTGTTGCAATATCCTGAACTTCCAATCCCGATTTATCATTATCGGTAATTCTGGCCTCGCAAACACGGGCAACTTCTGCCAAGCTGAAAGGTCCGTTGTTCCGATAAAAAGCCTTATCAACCATTTTTTTACTCCTTAAGACAATTTAGAGCAACTCATAGAATTGCTCTAAACAGTTTATCCATTAAATTACAATCTTGTACCGAAGTTCAGACGGAACGTCTCGGTCTTATCGTAATCTTCCTTAACAATCGGGAACGCAATGTCCACGTCAATCTGTCCCATCGGCGACAACCATTGGAAACCAAAACCGGTAGCCACACGCGGAGAAGAAGAATATTCCACGATTCTGCGGTCAATATTGTCCGGCTCGCCGATCATACCCATATCAACAAAGGTACGGCCGCGAATTCCGAGCTCATCCAAACCAATCGGGAACGACATTTCTGCTCCGGTATACAACATCCAGTTACCGCCCAGCGCGTCGTCCGTATATTTATCACGGGCGCCGATACCGGCAAATTCAAAACCGCGGAGCGTTGAACCGCCTAGATAATATCTCTGTGCCAAACGAACATCCTCATCGCCGTAACCGACAATATAACCGGCATTGGCAAAAAGCTTAAAGGTATAATAATCAGCCATTGTATAATAAGTATAAGCCTTGGCATCGAACTTAAAGTATTTCTCATCGCCGCCGGCACCGGCAACATCATTGCCGAATGACAGAAAATATCCTTCTTTCGGATTAATTGAACTATCACGTTTGTCATAATACAATGTCTGTCCGATCACGGAACCGGTACTGGTTCCCTCTTCCTGCTTAATATAAATGGAAGAATACCCATCAACATTGGCAATCTTATCTTGTCTGAGGGTATATCTCAGCTGTTGGGACAAATCATCCGTATAGTTCCACCCCAGACGTAAACGCCCGCCCGTTGTCTCTCTGTCATAAGATCCCTCATCCTGATAATCCTGTTCGCTGCGGAACAAATCTACACCGGCTCTTAACGGCAACCCCATAAAATAAGGCTCAGTAAAGCTCAGGTCATAATCCTGCGACCGTTGAGAAACAGAAACGTCAGCTCCCAGCTGCTGGCCTTTGCCCTGGAAATTGTCTTCATTAATACCGGCACGAACCAAAGCGCCGTTAACGGTAGAATAACCAACACCGACATTAAACGAACCAGTCGACTTTTCTTCAACGTTAACATTAACGTCAGCTTTGTTATTATCGGTCGGAACAGTCTCAATATCAACCTTGCTGAAATAGTTCAGATTTTCCACATTCCGGCGGGAAGCTTTGATCTTAGAAGCATTAAAGGCATCGCCCTCTTCAATGCGAAATTCGCGGCGGATAACCTCGTCATGCGTCCGCGTATTGCCTGAAATATTAATCCTGTCAACAAAGATACGCTCGCCTTCGTTAATATTAAAGATAACATCAATTTTACCGCTTGCGGTATGACGAACGAGCTGCGGTTCAACATCAACAAAAGCAAATCCTTTTTTGCCGAGTTCATCGGTCAGTGCCGTCACGGTTTTCTCAATTTTCTGAGCATTATACCAATCGCCCTGTTCAATCAGAACTTCCTTGTACATCGGCTTGACGTCAACTTCTGAAATCTGCGATTTAATTGAAATATCGCCGATTTTATAACGCGGTCCTTCATCAAGGACATAAGTAATAACAAAAGACTTTTTGTCAGGGCTCAACTCGGCAACCGCTGAAGAAACAGCAAAGTCGGCATAACCATGCTTCAGATAAAAACGACGCAGCAACTCCTTGTCATAATTTGTTTTTTCGGCATCATAATTTTCTTTGGAAGAAAAGATTCTGAACCAGCGTGTCTCTTTGCTCATAATCTCACTTTGCAAATCATCGTCCGAATAATGGGTATTGCCGATAAAATTGATTTTGCTGATTGAAGCAATCGGACCTTCGTTAATTTCATAAATCAAATCCACTCGGTTTTCGGAACGCACAATAACCTTCGGATCAACAACTGCGGCATAGCGGCCGGAACGTTTGTAGATTTCAAGAATGCGCTGAACATCTTCCTGAACTTTGGCTTTTGAAAAAACGGAACGTGGCGCCAGCTGTACTTCTTTTTCCAGCATTTCGTCATCAATTTTCTCATTGCCGTCAAACACGCGCTTGTTCACAATCGGATTCTCCAGCAGCCTGATGTTAAGATTACCATTGGCAGCAACATCCATAACCACATCGGCAAACAGGCCGGTATTGTAAAGACGCTTCAATGCGTCATCCAGCTCCTCCTGCGACACTTTTTCATTCTTCTGAATATTGATATACGACAACACAGTCTCAAGTTCGACTCTTTGCAGGCCGATCACATCAATGTTCCGAACCTGCACATCTGCCGCACTCACGGCCGTTGAATACATCAACGACAATGCCAGTCCCATAAGTCCAACTTTTTTCATTAGTCAAAATCCTTACCCAAAAAACACTACACAAAAATTCTTTTAAAAAGATGTACCAGATCATTCCAAGTTGCAAAAACCACTAAAGCCATTATCACCCCAAAACCAAATCTGAACATATATTCTTTCACTTTTTCCCCAAGTTCTCTGCGCGAAACCATCTCAATCAGGCAAATCACGGCCTGTCCGCCGTCCAAAACCGGAATCGGAAACAAGTTAATCAGCCCGAGATTGATGGAAAGCAATGCCATAAAGACAAAAAAATCAATAAACCCGCGCTCTTTGCTGATATCACCGGTCATTTCGGCGATTCGAATAATGCCGCCGACATCATCGGAAGCTCTTTTGCCAGTCAGCATCTGCCCGACCCCGCGCAGCGTTGCCGTTGTAATATCCCAAGTTTCAGCGCCGGCCTCCGTTAAAGCCTCGCCCAGAGAAAGGTCTTTCTTATCCAGTTCCACGGCGTTAACCGACCGCACGCCGAGCAACAGCTTTTGCTTTTTGGGAGCATTCTCGCTGTCATACTCGCTGGTCGGAACTTCCAGTTCTTTAAGAACAACCGGAATATTCAAAACTTGCTCGCCGCGCTGAACCACTAAATCAGCTTTCTTATCAACGCTCAGATCAACTTCGCGCTGCAAATCTGCAAAAGTGTCAATTTTTTTGCCGTTGATTTCAATAACCTTGTCATTTTTCTGCAAACCTGCCGTCTGAGCAGCTCCGCCATCAAGAACCTCATCGATAACCGGAGGAAAAGTCAGCCGTCCCCAAAAGAAAAAGATAGCTGTAAAAATCAAGATGGCAAAAAGATAATTTACCGCCGGACCAGCCAGCGTAATGGCCAGCTTTTTATAAGGCGCCTGCGCTGTAAAGGTGCGCTTCAAATCTTCTTCAGAAAGTTTTTTAACCTCATCGCTCTCAGTCGCACTTGCAGCATCAGCATCGCCAAACATCCGAACATACCCGCCCAGAGGAATGGCACACACTTTCCAGCGTGTGCCTGTTCTGTCATTAAACCCCCAAAGCTCCTTGCCAAATCCCAGAGAAAATTCCTCAACTTTCACGCCTGCCGCTTTGGCAACCAGAAAATGCCCGAGTTCGTGCACAAAAACCAACACGCCCAATAAAACGACAAAGGGCACAAGATAATAAAAGATATCTGTCAACCAATCCATCACTACATCCCGCTGTTAATCATATCAACAATTTTCAAAGCCAGATAAAGTACCGGCGCAGAAAAAATCAATCCGTCCACCCGATCAAACATTCCGCCGTGACCGGGAATAAGACCGCTGGAATCTTTCAGTCCCAAATGACGCTTGATTGCCGATTCGATCAAATCTCCGATTTGTGCGACAACGGCAACTGCGGCCGACAACAGGCAAACATAAAGAAGAAGCTGTGTTCCGATAAAATAATAAACCAGACTGCCGGTCACCAGCATCGCCAACAAGATGCCGCCGATCAATCCCGACCAGGTTTTGTTCGGACTGATTTTCGGAGCCAGCTTCGGACCTTTCAAAGTCGAACCCACAAAATAACCGCCGATATCTACGCTCCATACCGCCAAAAAGAACAACAGGGCAATCGGAAAACCGGACGTTTCATAAAGCCAGTTAATTGCTCCGGCACCCAGAGAAATATACGGCACGCCCAGCATCAGCAGATATTTATGCTCCTCATTCCGAGCCAGAACAATAACAGCCAGCCAACAAACCGCAATTATCGTTCCCCAGACAATCCCCGGAAAAGGCACCATGGCAGAAAAAACCGCTGCCACGGTATAAGCCACGGCATAAGCATTCTGACGGGAACTCGGAACCATCGAGCTCCATTCCCAAGCTAAAATCACGCCGATCAGCATCACCAAAAAGTTCATAAACGGCGCGCCATACCATAATGCCCCGAAAACCGCAGGAATCATAACCAGCGCCGAAAGGGTGCGCTTTAACAAAGCCTGAGCTTTAGACTTTTCCATATCTTCTCTCCCTTGCATTAAAATTCTTAATAATTTCCTCCAGACATTTGCGATCAAAATCCGGCCACAACACATCGGAAAAATAAAATTCGGCATAGGCAATCTGCCACAACAGATAGTTGCTCACTCGTTGCTCTCCGCTGGTTCTGATAACCAGATCCGGATCTGGAATATCTTTGGTATAAAGCAGACCGGCAAACATCTTGGCATCAATATCATCAGGCGCGATGTCACCGCGTTTGGCCAAAACGGCAAGCCGGCGGGCAGCATGAACAATCTCCTGACGAGAACCATAACTCAAAGCAATGCACAAAGTCATTTTTTTGTTATCTGCCGTTTCGTTCTCCAGCTTGCGCATCGCTTCGGTAATATCTGCCGGCAACATAGAACGTTCTCCGATAAAAACAATACGGATATCATTGTCCTGCAATTCTTTCAAATCAGACTTCAAATATTCGCGCAAAAGCCCCATCAGCGTTTCCACCTCCTCGGGCGGCCGCTGCCAGTTTTCTGTAGAAAAGGCATAAAGCGTCAGATATTTAATCCCCATTTCGCCGGCAACGCGCGCAATTTCTTTAACGGTTTCCGCGCCTTTTTTATGTCCGACGGAACGTGGCAAGCCATTCTTCTTGGCCCAGCGCCCGTTCCCGTCCATAATAATCGCAATATGCTGCAGACTGTTTGCTTCGTTTGTCACGTCAGTTCTCTTCATTCATCCATATTCCAAAAACATTTTGCCTGCATCAAACTTGCAAAATATCTTTCTCTTTCAGGACCTGAAGTTCGTCGACTTTTTTAATCGCCTCGTCCGTCAGCTTCTGAATCTCGGTTTCAAATCTTTTTTCCTCATCTTCAGAAATTGCATTGTCTTTCTTCAGTTTTTTAATACCGTCAATCCCGTCTCGACGCACGTTCCGGATGGCAACCTTGGCCTGCTCGGTATATTTGCCGGCCACTTTTACCAGCTCTTTTCTTCGTTCTTCGCTGAGCGGAGGAATGGGGATACGGATAAGCTGTCCGTCAGAAACCGGATTCAGCCCCAAATCGGATTCGCGAATGGCTTTTTCGACAGACTTGGCCAAACCTTTGTCCCAAACGCTCACAGCCAAAGTGCGGGCATCAGGCACGCTGACTGTTCCCACCTGATTTAACGGCGTCATTGAACCATAGGCTTCGACCGTCATCCCGTCCAGCAGGCTGGCATGGGCTCGTCCGGCGCGCAAACCGCCAAAATCGTTCTTCAGCGCTTCAATTGTTTTATCCATTCTCGTCTTGGTATCGGTTTTAATCTCATTAAAATCAGACATCATCTATTCCTCGTTTTTAATTATCGTAAACTCGCCTTCGCCGCACACGGCTTTCATCAAAGCATTTTCTCCGGCCTGCGCAAACACAACCACAGGAATGCGATTTTCCCGCGCCAGCGCCACAGCCGCCGTATCCATAACTTTGAGCTGCTTATTGATAACCGTGTCATAATCAATAACCTGATATTTCTGTGCTTGCGGATTTTTGAGCGGATCGCTGTCATAAACACCGTCGACCTGCGTTGCTTTCAAAATAACATCGCATTTCATCTCAGACGCACGCAGTGCCGCCGCCGTATCGGTCGTAAAAAACGGATTCCCCGTGCCGGCCGCAAAAATGACTATCCGCCCTTTTTCCAAATGATGCAACCCTTTGCGATAAACATAATGCTCGCATACGTCGGGAATATTCAATGCCGACATAACGCGCGACGGAACCTTCAGCCGCTCCAGAGCATTCTGAATAAAAAGCGCGTTCATGACCGTTGCCAGCATCCCGACCTGATGCGCCACAACCGGCGCCATTTCTTTTGAGGCGTCTTTAGCACCGCGAAAAATATTGCCGCCGCCGACAACGATACAAACTTCCACGCCGGCATTGGCAATCTCTTCAATCTGTCCGGCCAGAGTTTTAATGACCTCTTCCGACATTCCGTAAGGCTTATTCCCCAGCAGCCCCTCGCCGGAAAGCTTCAGGAGGATTCTTTTATATACAGGTTTCATACACATCCTTGAGCAAACATATTTTCTCTACATATTAACGTCTTTAATCGATTTGTCATCATATTTCTTCACTTTTATAAGATAAATTTTCGCTTTAACGCAAGTTATCTTCACCGCAAAAAATAATATTGAAAAATCCGCCGGTTCGTTTTAAGTTGATAACAAATTTAAATTTCGAACAAGGAACATTTCTATGACAACAGCTTTTATCTTATCGGCGCTCGGCGGTTATCTGCTCGGCTCCGTGCCTTTCGGACTGGTTTTGACTCGACTGGCAGGCTTGGGTGACATCCGCAAAATCGGTTCAGGCAACATCGGCGCCACCAATGTCCTGCGCACCGGACGCAAAGATCTGGCTTTGCTGACCGTTTTGCTCGATGCATTCAAAGCCGGTATCGCCGCCCTGATTGCCAAACATCTGGCAACCAACGAGGCTATGATGTTTTGCGGCTATTTGACTTCCATCAACACGGTCGCCGCCTTAATCGCCGGCACCTGCGGCGTTTTGGGACACAACTTTCCAATCTGGCTCAGGTTCAAAGGCGGCAAAGGCGTAGCCTCTGCTTTTGGTTTTATTCTGGCATTATCTCCGGTTGTTGCCGGCTGCGCATTTCTGACTTGGATTATCTGCGCCGTCGTCACCCGCTATTCTTCTTTGTCGGCAATTCTGGCTGCTGCTGCTTTGCCGTTGTATGCCTATTTTTACACCTCTCCGGTTTATACAATATTCTACACGGCAATCGCTTTGCTGGTACTGATCAGACATCACGCCAACATTGCTCGTTTGATAAAAGGACAAGAAAGCAAAATCAGCTTCAAAAAGAAATAAATGGCCTCAGATACGGAAATCATAGACTGCCTGCGCTTAATCAACTCCGAAAACGTCGGTCCGGTCACCTTTTACAAGCTCGTCAAAGAATACGGCAGTATTCCGGCGGCGCTTGATGCCTTGCCGTCTGCATTAAAAATACAACCCTGCCCGAAAGCGGATGCAGAAGCTGAATTTGAAAGGGTCAGAAACCTTGGCGCCACAATCATTACTTATCGCGACAAAGAATATCCTGCGCTCTTAAAACAACTAAACGACAAACCGCCGCTTTTTTATGTCCTTGGCAACGCCGGATTACTGAACCTGCCGCTGAGCATATCAATTGTCGGTGCCAGAAACGCAACCGTCAGCGGCCGCAAAACCGCATCAAAAATCGCCCACGACCTGACCAACAACAAAATTTTGGTAATTTCCGGCATGGCGCGCGGCATCGATTCGGCCGCTCATAAAGGCGCTATGTATGCCTGCGAACAGCAAGGTCCGACAATTGCCGTTCTGGGAACCGGAGTCGATATTCCTTATCCGAAAGAAAATACTGCCCTTTATCATCAAATTGCCGAACAAGGCGCCGTTATATCAGAATTTCCGCTCGGTACGCTGCCGCAGCCTGCCAATTTTCCGCGCCGCAACCGCATTGTCGCTGGTTTGTCTTGCGGAACGCTGGTTGTTGAAGCCTCGTTAAACTCAGGTTCTTTAATCACGGCTCGACTGGCTTTGGAACAAGGACGCGATATTTTTGCCGTCCCAGGCTCACCACAGGATTTTCGTTCGCTCGGCCCCAATAAATTAATCAAAGACGGCGCCATTCTGGTTGAATCCGCCGACGATATTTTAGAAACCTTATCCCAAACCCACAGTGTTCAGCTAACGGAATATATTGACAAGTTGCAAAAAAATGCCGATATTCCGGAAGAAGAAACCAAAGAAGAAGATCTTGTGGACAGCTCCTGCCTGACGGATTACATCAGTTATGACGGTGTCTATGTCGACGAACTGATTCGCGTTACCGGCATGAGCGTTTCCGAACTTTCTCCTGCTCTTCTGGAACTGGAATTAAACGGCAAAATCGAAAGACAACCCGGCAACAAAGTTGCTTTAATAAAATAAATATGGAAAAGAAATGAAGTTAGTTATTGTAGAGTCTCCGGCCAAAGCCAAAACCATTAACAAATACCTCGGCAGCGACTATAAAGTCCTTGCCAGCTTCGGCCATATTCGCGACTTGCCGAGCAAAGACGGCTCCGTCAAACCGGACGAAGACTTTGCAATGAGCTGGGAACTCAGCCCCGGCGGTCAAAAGCGCCTCAAAGATATTATTGACGCAGTCAAAGAAGCCGACACGATTGTCCTCGCCTCCGACCCGGATAGAGAAGGAGAAGCCATTGCCTGGCATATTTTGGAAGAATTAAAAGCCAAAAAGAAAATCAAAGACAAAAAAATCGAGCGCGTTGTCTTTCATGAAATCACCAAACGTGCGGTAACCGAGGCCATTCAAAACCCGCGCACGATTGATGACAATCTCGTTTCTGCCTACATGGCCCGCCGCGCTTTGGATTACCTTGTCGGTTTTACATTATCACCTGTTCTGTGGCGCAAGCTTCCGGGATCAAAATCCGCCGGCCGCGTTCAGTCCGTCGCCCTGCGGTTGATTTGTGAACGCGAAACCGAAATTGAAAAATTCAAACCGGAAGAATACTGGACGGTCGATGTTGACTTAATCACCAAAACTCAGGCGCTCATCAAGTCTCACCTGATAACGCTGGACGGTAAAAAGCTGGAAAAATTTGATATCAATACCGAAGAAAAAGCTCTTGCCGCCAAAGCCAAAATTGAAGCGCAAGAATTCAGTATTGCCAGTGTTGAACGCAAAAAAACCAACCGCTATCCGGCTCCGCCGTTCACAACCTCGACTTTGCAGCAGGAAGCCGCCCGCAAGCTGCGCTATTCTGCCAAAAAGACCATGCAGATTGCCCAAAAGCTTTATGAAGCGGGTTTAATCACTTATATGCGTACCGATGCGGTCAATCTGTCACAGGAGGCCGTAACCGCCTGCCGCGACGCGATTCTAAAATATTTTGGCGAAGCCTACCTGCCGAAAACAGCTAAAGAATACAAGACAAAATCCAAAAACGCTCAAGAAGCACACGAGGCCATTCGTCCGTCCGATGTCATGAACACGCCGAAAAAAATGGAAACAAAACTGGATGCCGACGCCCACAAGCTCTACGAGCTGATCTGGAAGCGTACCGTCGCCTGCCAGATGAATCCGGCCGTTCTTGACAAAGTCACCATTGATTCCATTTCTGCAGACAAACAAATCATTTTGCGCGCCAACGGACAAGTCATCAATTTTGACGGCTTCTTAAAACTTTATCAGGAAAGCAAAGACGACAGTGATGAAGATGATGAGAACAGGATTCTGCCAAACGTGGAAGAAGGCGAAAACGTTGACAAAGGCGAAATCACAACCGCCCAGCACTTTACTACGCCGCCGCCGCGCTTTACCGAAGCCAGTTTGGTTAAAAAGCTGGAAGAACTCGGCATCGGACGCCCGTCGACTTATGCTACGATTATTTCCGTTCTGCAGGAACGCAAATATGTTCGGGTAGAAAAATTGCGCTTTATTCCGGAAGACCGCGGTCGTATTGTAACCGTATTTCTGGAAAACTTTTTCAAAAAATATGTAGAATATGATTTCACTGCCCAGCTGGAAGAATATCTTGATGATATCTCCGCCGGCGAGATGGAATGGAAAAAGCTGCTTGGCGGCTTTTGGGCAAAATTCATCAAAACAGTTGAATCGGTACAGCCGTTGCAAATTACCGAAGTCATTAACAAAATTGACGAGGCCTTGTCGTTTCACTTGTTCCCGCCCCGCGAAGACGGCTCTGACCCCAGAGCGTGTCCGGAATGCGGTACCGGCCGTTTAAGTATCAAACTAGGAAAATTTGGTGCCTTTATCGGTTGCTCCAACTATCCGGAGTGCAAATACACCAAGCCGCTGGTTGATACGAGTGATGAAGAAGCATCAGATTCTCCCAAACCCAAATCCGGCGAAGATAAAGTTCTGGGCGAATTAAACGGCATGAAGATTTATCTCAAAAAAGGCCCTTACGGTTTTTATTTGCAATTGGGTGAAGACGCAACGGCTACCACAGAAAAGCCTAAACGCTCGGCCTTGCCGAAAAACTTGAATCCGGAAGAAGTTACTTATGAACAGGCATCAACCTTACTGAGCCTGCCCAAACAGCTCGGCAACGGAATTGAAGTTAATATCGGAAAATTCGGACAATATATCAAACAGGGCGGCAAATCAAAGTCTCTGACCGGTAATGATAACATTTTCAACATTACCTTGGAACGCGCCGAAGAAATTTTGAAAAACGTTGCCGAACGTCCGGTCGGAAAAGTTATCGGCCGGCATCCGAAGGATAAAGCCGATATCACGCTGAATGTCGGCCGTTACGGACCTTACCTGAAATGGGGTAAAAATAATTATGCCCTGCCTAAAGCCCTCAAAGATAAGGAACCGACTTTGGAAGAAGCCCTTCAGGTCATTAATGCAAAAAAATAAACATTTATCGGCAAATGCCAAAAACTTTTGATTTAATGTATAAAAAACCCCGCCTATTTTGAACAACAGACTTACAAAAGGCGATTCTCAAACAGCGGGGCCATTTTATCCGTAAAACGTCAGCGAAGTCTTATTTGAGTATTGGTACAATTTTCGTTTGCAACCGTCCCCATAAAAGCGTTCATATAAAGCTGACATTTTTCAATAATCAAACCATTAATTTCCGTCAGAAGAAACATTAATCACAAACGAACAGGCAATCGCGCAGACACTCAAAAGAGCAAACACGACCTATGCCGGAATAAATTCCGGCATAATTTTTAATCCGATTTTCCAAGATTGACGTTTCGGTTAATATGCACACATAGAATAATCCCGAAAGAAGCCATCACCGACAGAATCACCGTTCCGCCATAAGAAATCAACGGCAACGGAATTCCGACCACTGGCAGAAGCCCTAAAACCATCGCCGTATTAATACAAACATATAAAAAGAAATTCGTTGCCAAACCAATCGCCAGCAGCTTTCCGAAATAACTTGTGCTGCGTAAAGCAAACGCAAAACTATAGGCAATAATCAGCATATTCAACAAAATAACAAACACGGCGCCAACCATACCAAACTCTTCTGATAACATTGTAAAAATAAAGTCCGTATGCTTTTCCGGCAAAAAGTTTAAATGGCTCTGTGTTCCCTTCAAAAAGCCTTTGCCAAACACTCCGCCCGACCCCAGCGCAATTTTTGACTGGATAATATGATATCCGGCGCCTAGCGGATCCCGTTCAGGATCAAGAAAAGTCAACACGCGGTTTTGCTGATACTCTCGCAAAAAATGCCAAGCTACCGGCGCCATAACAATCGCCCCCAGAATAATGACCCCAAACTTCCACAATTGCACACCAACCACAAAAAACATCGCGCCGGCCGTCATCAAAAGCATCATCGCCGTACCCAAATCCGGTTGGGTTAAGACCAGAAAAGCCGGAAATAAAACCAGCAAAAGCGGAGGAATAATCCCGCGGATTGTTTCAATCGATTGCAAAGATGTTGTATGAAAATACTTAGCCAAAGCCAAAACCAGCGCAATCTTCATCAACTCCGACGGCTGCAGATTAAAAAATTTCAAATTAATCCAGCGTTGCGCCCCCATACCGACATGCCCTTTAATCTCCACATAAATCAGTAGAAGCAAAACTACAAAATAAAAGAAATAGGCATAGCGCAGCAGGTATTTGATGTCAATCATCGCAAAAAAAATCATCAGCCCGAAAGCCACGCTGAAACGCAACAAATGTTTAAGCGCCCATTGGTTCCACTCGCCGTTTGCCGCAGAATAAAGCATGACAATTCCCACCGACACCAACAGCACAATGAAGAGAATATAAGAAAAACTTAAATTAAAAAATTTTTCTTTTAGTGTCAGGCTCTGGTTTTTTATACTGGTTTCATAAAACTTATACATCGGCAAAATCCTATTCAATAGTCTTCTTGGACGGATCCAGCTTCAACGCTTCCTGCAGCAATTTACTGGCCATAGGCGCCGCCACGGAAGAACCGCCTCCGCCATGTTCCACTAAAACCACCACGGCATATTTGGGATTATTATGCGGGGCATAACCAACAAACAAGGCGTGATTACGCAACCGCCACGGCAATTCGCTTTCTTTCAAAATTCCGGTCTGCCTTTCTTTCAAAGAAATGCGACGAACTTGCGTAGTGCCGGTTTTTCCGCCCATTTTCATACCATTATAATCAAAACGCGACATATAAGCCGTACCACCTGGCACATTCACCACATTATACATCCCTTCTTTGACAATATCGAGATAAGTCGGGGATAAATTAATCTTTTTAATATTTTTCTGTTCTTCTTCACTCACCCGCAAAAAGCTCGGCCGAACTTCATAACCGCCGTTAACCAGACGCGACATCATCGTCACCAGCTGAATCGGCGTTGTCAGGATATATCCCTGTCCGATTCCGGAAATCAGGGTTTCTCCGGGATGCCACGGTTCTTTGCGTACACGCAGCTTCCAAGCCTTATCCGGAATCAGTCCGGAATTTTCATTATCCAGCCCGATGCCTACTTTTTCTCCCAGCCCGAGCCGACGAGCCATATCGGCAATTTTCTCAATTCCGACCTTTTGCGCCGTTTCATAAAAGAAAATATCGCAAGAATGCTGCAATGCCTGAACCACATCTAAATAACCGTGTCCGGAATGCTTCCAGCAGTGGAACGGATGAGATCCCAAAAACATTTTTCCCGCACAGAAAAAACGCGTTTCAGGCTTAATAGCTCCCGATTCCAGACCGGCCAGCGCTACAATCATCTTAAAAGTCGATCCCGGAGAATAGCGTCCGGCAATAACCTTATTGGTCAACGGATGCCGCTCGTTATTAACCAGAGCCTTCCAGTCCTCGTTGCTAATGCCGGTAACCATCAGATTCGGATCATAAGACGGCGTGGAGGCAAAAGCCAAAATCTCGCCGTTATGAACATCCATCAGAACAATCGCCCCGCTCTCCTCTCCCAGAAGCTCAAAGGCTTTTGTCTGCAGGCGCGCATCAAGGCTCAAATCTATTTTTTCACCCAAAACACCGTCATTTTTTTCAATCTCTTTCATCACCCGTCCATAAGCGTTAACTTCCAGCTTTTGGTTGCCGCCGCGGCCGCGCAAACGTTTTTCAAAAAGTTTTTCAATACCTGCCTTTCCGATTTTAAACCCCGGAACCTCCAGCAACGGATCATCTTTGACATCATTCTCGGAAACTGAAGAAACATACCCCAGAATATGCATCATCATTTCCCCGAAAGGATAATAACGCGATAAGCCTTCATCAATCACGATACCTGGCAGACTCGGCGCATTCAGCTGGATTTTTGAAACTTCTTCCCAAGTCAGATTATCCTTGATTTTAATCGGAACAAAACTTCTCTTGCGTCTGATTTCTTTTTTGATTTTTTCTTCCTCGGCTTCGGCCAACGGCATAATTTTCTTAAAGGCATCAAGCGTTTCCTGAATATCAGGTGTTTGTTCCGCCACAATCGAAACCTGAAAATTCTGCCGGTTAGATGCCAAAAGCTCCTGATTACGGTCATAAATAATTCCCCGCGGCGGAATCAGCAAACGCGTACTGATTCGATTCTCATCTGCCAACATTTTGTATCTGTCAGCCTGATAAACCTGCAGATAATACAAACGGAAAATAATCACCATAAACAGCAAAAATTCCATAAAGGCCAATATCAGCGACCGCTTGACTAAAACCTTTCCCTTATCATTATCACGATTCATGGCTATTCCTCATCTGCAATCATATTATTTTGCACAAAAGCCAACAACAGACTCAAAAACGGATACACGGCTGCCGTAAACAAAAAGCTGAAAAAAACAATCGAAAACGGCAAAAACTGCGCATAATAAATTGACAAGACCAGCCATTTGGTAAAAAACGCCACAAAAACCGTGACAATAAATCCATACCAGACAATCACAAAGGGCTTTCCGTTAAAAAAACGCACCAGATTATTAAGCATGATATATAAAACCAGCACAGAAAAAATATTAGCGCCAAAAGGAACATTGCTGATAATATCTTCAACCAGCCCCAAAAAATAAACAGAAACCAAATTAAACAAATCCGGCCGGTGAACCAGCCAGTAATATACACAAATAAAGCCGACGGCCGGACGAATATTGTGCACCGGTAAAAAATCCAGCGGCGTGTAAGATATAAACAACAAGACCAGCGAAGAAATCAGCGGCAACAGCCTCTGCAAATAAGAAACCAAATTTTCCTTCCAGTCATCAAGCATATTTTTCTTTACCGCTTAATCAATCAACACGTCATCCAGATTATAATCAACCAGTTTGATATATTCCAAACGGTCAAGATTGCTGAATGTCGTTACTTTTACGTCATTTTTTTCAATTGAGCTGATACGTCCGATTGGCAAGCCCGCGGGAAAAACGCCGGCCACGCCGGAAGTCACGATTCGATCCCCAACCGAAAGCTCTGCTTCCAGCGGAATAAAAATCATTCTCGGACAAGGTGTATTATCGCCGGACAAAATACCACGCACCCGCGTCCGCTCAACCATAACCGGAATTTTCGAGTTAATGTCCGTAATCAGAATAATCTTGGAATACATCTCGCCAACCTTATCAATCCGGCCGACAACGCCTTTGTCACTAAGGGCAACCTGCCCCTTTTTCACTTTATTGATATGACCGGTATAAGCAATCAGTGAATGCGAAAAAGCATCGCCCTCCTCGGCAATAACGCGTGCCGTCACAAATTTTGCTTCCGGCGGCGGCGTATAATTCAACATATTGGCCAGCAGTTTGTTTTCAATTTCCAAAGCCTTTGCCCGATCAAGATTTCCCATCAGATAGCGGTTTTCTTTTCGCAGTTTTTTGTTGTCTTCACGAATCTGCTTCAGTTCCTTAAAATAATCATAAATTCCGGCAACGGCTTTGGCAGGAACCACAAAAACATCAATCATCGGGCTCATGATATCCGTAGCAACGGAGGAAGTCTTTTCAATCAGAATTGTATCTGTTTTATTAATCAACATCAAAATAAACGCCGACAACACCAGCAGCACCAATGCAAATTTTTTGGCCAGCTGCCTGATATGACTAAAGTGAATAAATAAACTCTTCCGACGTTTCATTCCCGTTTTTCCGGTAAATTAATAAAAAAACAAAGGGCTGCCGGACAGACGCCTATTCCGCGCCTTCCGGCCCCTCTGCCAAACCGCAATTAATACATGCTGGAAAGAATTGTATGCAGTCTGCCGATATCTTCCAAAGCACAACCGGTACCTTTAACCACACAGGCCAGAGGCTCTTCGGCAATAGAAACCGGAAGTCCGGTCGCATTGCGCAAAACCTGATCTAGATTAGCCAGCAAAGCACCGCCGCCGGTCAGAACAATACCCTTGTCAACAATATCGGCGGCCAGTTCCGGAGCCGTATGCTCAAGAGCAACTTTAACGGCTTCCACAATTTGAGAAACCGGCTCGCTCAAGCTCTCGGCCACTTGGCGCTCGGTAATAACAATTTCTTTCGGCACGCCGTTCATCAAATCACGACCTTTAATTTCAATAACACGACCTTCGCCACTCTCCGGCGGACAAGCGGAACCGATTTCTTTTTTGATTCTTTCCGAACTGCTTTCACCGACCAGCAGGTTATGGTTGCGGCGAATATAAGAAATAATGGCGCTGTCCATTTTATCGCCACCGACACGAACAGAACGCGCATAAACGATACCGCCCAAAGACAAGACGGCTACTTCGGTCGTGCCGCCGCCAATATCAACAACCATACTGCCGGTCGGCTCCGTCACGGGCAGATTAGCGCCGATTGCCGCTGCCATCGGCTCTTCAATCAGCCAGACTTTTCTGGCGCCGGCAGCCTCGGCAGATTCCTGAATTGCGCGACGTTCAACGGCCGTCGAACCGGACGGAACGCAGACAATAACTAACGGAGAAGCAAAAGTGCGGCGGTTATGAACTTTGCGGATAAAATGCTTAATCATCTCTTCGGCAATTTCAAAATCGGCAATAACGCCATCACGCAACGGACGAATGGCCTGAATGTTGCCCGGCGTACGCCCCAGCATCTGCTTAGCGTCATTACCCACGGCCAATACCTGTTTTTTGCCGCGGTATTCTTCAATAGCCACCACGGAAGGTTCGTTCAGAACAATTCCTTTGCCTTTAACATACACCAGCGTATTGGCAGTACCGAGGTCGATCGCCATATCTGCCGACAGCCATCCCATCACTTTTGAAAGCATTTAGATTTTCTCCACAAAAAAGATTCCACAAAATTTTGCTACTATCCTAATTTTTATAACCATAACAAATTTTGTGCAATAGCTTATAACGTTTTTTTAACATTAATTAACAATTTTTTTAACAACGGCTTCGTCACCGTTATAACAATGATCCAAAACCACTTGCGCCTCAAGCTTGTTGGCAAACCATGTCCGTTGGCGCTTGGCATATTGCCGACTGTGCAGTTTTGCCTGTTCGACGGCTTCTTTCTTAGAACACCGTCCTTTGAGATAATCCAGTAGTTCAGGCAGTCCTAAAGCACGCATTGCCGGCAGTCTGTCATTATATTTTTTTTCATAAATTTTTTCGGCCTCCTGCATGGCGCCGGCCTCCATCATCATATCAAAACGGCAAAAACAACGTTCGTCAAGCTCCTCTTGTTGCGGCAGGATTTTCACAACCTCAAACACCGCCTCCGGCAAAAGTTTTTTCATCGGCAGCTTGTGCCATTCGCTCAACGTTTTGCCGGTATCCAGCCAGACTTCATAAGCCCGCCGCACCCGTGTCGTATCATTGCGGTTCAGGCGTGCGGCCGCCTCCCTGTCAACTTCCGCCAATCTGGCATGCAAAGCCCGAACGCCGTCATTTTCCAACATTTCCAAAACCTTGGCTCTAACCTCAGGCTTTGTTTCGGGGATTGGCGTTGTTCCGTTAATCAGATTATCAATATACAACCCTGTGCCCCCGACGACGACAGGCGTTTTTCCTTCAGTCCATGCCTTGCGTATTTCCTCAACCGCCAAATTCAGCCATTCCACGACCGAACTGCTTTTTTCAATTCCCCAGATTTCATACAGCCGGTGCGGAACCGTTCTTTTGTCTCGCTCGTCAGGACAAGCCGACAACAGCGGCGTGCAGTTATATACCTGCTGAGAGTCGGCGTTAATCACAATGCCGTTCACAGCTTTGGCCACGTCAATAGCCAGCCGTGACTTTCCCGAAGCCGTCGGCCCGGCAATAACAATAACGCGATTTTTCTGCTGTTTGTCCATCTGATTTCTCACCTTTTGCGGCAACCGGCATTTTCAACCAGTAAGGCACAAAGCTTTTCATAAGAAATTCCGGCATAAGCGGCCTGCTCCGGCACCAAAGACAACGGTGTCAGCCCCGGATGCGTGTTGACTTCCAAAAATACCACGCCGTCTTCCGGATTATAGCGGAAATCGCAACGGGAAACCGTCCGGCAGCCCAAAACCCTATGTACGGTCTCGGCGTATCTTTTGCAGGTTTCGGCGGCTTCCTCAGGAATTTCTGCCGGCAACAGATGTTCTGTCGCCCCGTTGGTATATTTGGCATGATAATCATAAAAATCCACTTTCGGACGCAGCTCCGTCACCACATAAGCCTTGCCTTCCAGACACATACAGGTCAGCTCCTTACCGGCAATAAACCGCTCAACCATAACCTCCCGCTCACCGTCTGGATAATTTATTCCGTCCGTATCTTCCGGCTTTTTGATAATATAAACGCCAACGCTTGAACCGTCGGAAACCGGCTTGACGACATAAGGCATCGGCAAATCTTTCGCCAGTTGCAAAAAGGTTTTTGCACGCATTTTATCTCCGGACGCGACTTTAACGCCGGCTTGTGCGACTAATGTTTTTGTCAACGCCTTGTTCATACCGATAACCGAGGCCGCCATTCCCGAATGGGTATAAGGAATCTGCAGCATATCAAGCAAAGCCTGAATTTCGCCGTCTTCACCCCAATTGCCGTGCAAAGCATTAAAAACCGCATCCGGCTTTTCCTCGTCTAAAACGGCAATCAGCTTTTTAACATCTGTCAAATCATGGCAGACAACGTCATAACCGCTTTTTTCCAAAGCTTCGGCCACACCTTTTCCGCTGACCAGACTAACTTCTCTTTCCGCTGAAAAGCCGCCGCTCAACACCAAAACTATTTTGCTCATTTTTTTGTTCCTTTTCTAAAAATTTATGTTATTCTACGCAAAAATGTTTTAAGAAAGACTAACATAAATGAAAAAATTCTGCCTGATTTCATTGTTTTTGCTGCTGTTTCCGACACCTGCACAAACAGCCGCTGTCCAGCATAATTTTACAATTTTTCTCGGCCCGTTCAACGCCGGAAAAACCCGTTTTACTTATACATTGCACCCTCGGGAATACAATGTGCGCTCCAAAGTTGAAACCGCAGGCATTTTTAACACGCTATACCCTTTTACGGCCGAATATGCCGCCGCCGGCAAAATCAAAGGCAACAATTTGGAAACGTCAAGCTATAAATACAAATCGCAAAGTCGTTTCAACACCCGCCGCAAAGAGCTGATTTACGACCCAAACGGCAATCCGGTTTATCGTATCAGCGCCAAAAACGACAAAGTCAAAAAAGTCGAAATTGAACCCTCGCCCGACAACAAAGACACCACCGACCTGCAGACCGTTATTGCCGAACTTGCCTTGCAGTATAACAAAAACAAAAACTGCAACGCCCGCATGCAGATTTTTGACGGCAAACGACGCTTTGACACCATCTTCAAAGACGAGGGCAAACAAGAAATTGCCGCCAATGAATATTCGCCTTTTGCCGGAACGGCACATAAATGCTCCATGTATATTGACAAACTCCTCAACGACGGCGATGACCTGCTGTGGGAGTTAACATCAGAAAAACCGATTTACTTTTGGATACTGGAAGACAAAGAGAACCGTCTTCCGTTTATCGCCCGCATAGAAATCGAAGACACGCCGCTCGGCAAATTACAAGCCTTCACCCAAACCATTCAGACAGAGAAATAACATGCTTCAAAAATCAGAACTTTTACTTCCGGCCGGTTCGCTGGTCAAATTGAAAACTGCCATCCTTTACGGTGCCGACGCCGTTTATGCCGGAACACCGGACATGTGCCTGCGCGCCCAGTCCAAAATGACCATGGAAGACTTAAAAGAAGGCATTGAGTTTGTTCACGCCCATGGCAAAAAAATCTACCTGACGCTGAATTTGTTTATGCACAACCGCGATGTTGAAAAACTGCCGCAGTTCATTGCCACACTGCGTGAGCTCGAACCGGACGGTGTCTTAATTGCCGATCCCGGCGTTTTTCAATATGTCAAGGACAACGCGCCGGAACTTAACCTTTTTGTTTCCACTCAGGCCAATATATGCTCATGGCAAGCTGTTAAATTTTGGCAGAACCAAGGCGCAAAGCTCTGCGTTCTCGGTCGAGAGGTCACTTATGAAGAAATGAAAGAAATCAGGGAAAAATGTCCTGACATTCTGCTTGAATGCTTCATGCACGGCGCCATGTGCATGTCTTATTCCGGCCGTTGCCTAATCTCCAACTATCTGGCCGACCGCAGCTCTAATCAGGGCAAATGCGCCCACTGTTGCCGCTGGCATTACAAACTCCATTTACGTTTAAAAGACGGAAGTATTAAAGAAATTGAAATCAACGATCAAAACAAAAACGCCTTTGAGTTTTTACTGGAAGAAGAATTCCGTCCCGGAGAATATTTTGAGGTCATGGAAGACGAACACGGCGGCTATATGCTCAATTCCAAAGACATGTGCCTGCTGCCCAGATTGGACGACCTCTTAAAAATCGGCATAGATTCGCTCAAAGTAGAGGGTCGCAATAAAACCGAATACTACGCCGGCATTGTTGCCCGCGCCTACCGGCAGGCCATTGACGATTACTACGCCGCACCGGACAAATGGGACTATCAAAAATACATGCCGGAACTTGATACTTTGCAAAACCGCGGCTACTGTCTCGGTTTCCATGACGGCAAACTGACAAATATCAGTCAGAATTATGAATATACGCGCACTTTGGGCAATTGGCTTTTTGCCGGTTCAATTGTTGAATGGCAGAATGACGACGCCATTTTTGAAATTCGCAATTACATAAACAGCGGCGAATTTATCGAATTTTTAATTCCCGACACATTAGAAAACCTGCGCTTGACGTTAGACCGGTTTGAAGATGCCGAAACCGGAGAAATCACTCCTAAAGTATCTGCCGGTCAAAGCAAAAAAATCCGCATAAAACCGAAAGACTGGCCACGTCCGGTACAGGAAATCAAAAAACTGCTGCCGCAATACGTCATTGCCCGCAAACTGGCAGCCTTGACACCGGAAAACGAGCAAATGCTGAAACATAAAAAAGATGAGTTTTGCACCCTCTGCGGTAAATAAAAACACAAAAGAGTGATATGAAAACATATCACTCTTTTTCGTCCTTAAAAAAGCAGATGAATTGCACCCACCACTGCAAAAAACCAACAAGACTTGTCAACAAATCCAAACAAAAACAGCAACAAAACCATAAAAGCGACAAGACAGTTACTAACAACAGCAAGCTCGTCCTTAATTTCAAATGCCCAGTCAATGACTAAAACAAACACAAAAAGCATTAATACTGCTGAAGAATAATTGGTATTTGCAAACTCAATAAAATGTTTTATTTCTTCCATATAATTATATATTTAATAATTCAAAACTATTAAAAGTTAAAACAATAAAATTCTTTTGTAAACTGCAAATTTAATATTTTTATAGAATTCACTCTTTTCTTTCCCATATTTTCCTCTTCATATTCTCCCTTATTTCTGTTCACCGACCTTATTTTCCACCTCTCATTTTCCGCTTCACATTTTACTCCTCCAACTCCTTTGGCCTCTTCTTTTCTCTCTCACTTCAATACTTATCTTCTCATCTCTTATTTCAGCCCTCTGCTCATACTTCCAACCATTCTCCTTATCCCCACTTTCTTCTCTCACACCTCGCGGCTTTCCATTCCCCTTATCTTCTGTTTCTCTCTTTCCTTCCACCTTAGCCTCTTTTAGCCAAAATCCCCTCTGTTTTTCCCGCTCCTCTGCCCAAAATTTCAACATTATTCTTCATGAGTATTTGACATTATCGTTTCTTTATGATATACTGGTCTTAGGACTTGAACTTTTTAGGGAGGAAGCCGATGAAGAATATTAACACTATGCTACACATGAAACTAAACTCTGCGGTGTCAGTTTTTGCTGTTGCCGCAGCTTTCTCGGTTTTTCTCCCAACCTCCACATTTGCAGGTGTCTGCTTCCTGCCCGACTGTGCTGATGATGTACCTCTTATTGAACCAGATGTTAAATATTGTGAAAGCAACGGCTTCACCTACTATGCTGACGGCAAGTGTCCGCAATATTATGCCAATGTCGGAAAATGTTCCCGTGACGACCATTATCTTAAATGCGACGCCGCGAAGTGGTGTAAACAAAATGGATATAACACGACCTCATGCTCCATTCCTAAATATGTTGACACTCCTTGTCCGAGTGACGGTTCTCTTTACAAACAATGCAAGACTGACAATCCCCGCGCTTGTCAGGAGGCCGGTTATACCAAGACTTGTCCTTCCGGTCAGAAACTTAAAAAGAACTCCAGCCGTTGCTCTTATGATAATTCTTACGGAACCTGTTGTAAACCGTCAGGTTGTCCCGCTCATACTTCATTAACCTCTTCGTCCTACGGAACTAACGGTACTGATGGCTGCGAATATACCTGTTATTACACCTGCAACATGAACTGCCCGTCCGGTACTTCAACTTCCAACCCCGGAGGTTGTGGCGGGTCGACACGTAACGGATGTAACACAAAAACTTGTTATTATCCTTATCAATCATGCTGCACACCAAAGTGTTCAGATGAGCATGGTTGCTCATGTGGAACAACTTCCGTTTCTGACGGATGCGGCGGAACTTGTACAAAATGTAAATCTTGTTGTAATCGCTACTCTTCAAACTGGTGTTCTGTTCACTCAACCTGTCATGGAGATTGCTGCTCTGATGGAACAATAAAACCTTGTGATACGCAATGCGGGGGTTCAGGTTGCTCTACTTGTAATAGCTCCTCTTCAAACTGGTGTTCCGTTCACTCGACCTGTCATGGAGATTGCTGCTCTGACGGATCGATCAAACCTTGTGACACACGCTGCGGCGGATCAGGTTGCTCTACCGGCGGCGGTGGCGGCGGCGAAACGGGTGGAAGTTCTAGCTGTTCTGGATACAGCTCTTGTTCAACTGAGTGTACTGGCGTAACCAACACCACACCTCACTGTCAAAATCGTTATAATGATGGCAGCGGTTACAATTATATCGCTCTGGTATGCAATCTGAATATTTCCAGAACCCGCGTTACCTGCAACGGACAAACCGAAACTGATGGCGGTATCGCTTATGAACAGCTAGACCGCTGGAGCACAGGCAACCAAACAAACGACATAGCAGCTTGCGAGGCAAAACGCAAAAACACGACCTGCGTCTGCTCAAGTTACCGCTGGCCATACAACTGTTAATCGCATTTATTAGCAAAAAACTCTCTTTTTTCCGCCCTGTAAAGGACAGAAAGAAGAGAGTTTTTTATGGCAAAATAATTAATGCTTTTCCGCTTATCTTCTGCGCAAGAAAGACGGAATATCCAGATTCATTTTATCTTCATAGTCATTGTCGGCAAAAGACGGAGAAACCGGCTCCTGAAAACGCTCGTTTTCTTTCATCTTTTTACGGTTTCTTCTGGCAATTGAAAAACCGGTGACTCTTTCAATCAGGGTCGGCGTATGTTCTTCTTCGTCGTCAACAATGAGTTGCTCCGGTTCTTCTCTCTTCGGAGCAAAAATACCCGGATTATGGTCCGGAAACAGTTCCGGTTCTTCCTCAACAACTCTCACTGTCGTTTTGGCAGCAAAAACATTGTCGTCAGATGCCAGAATATTATTCAATGTACTGGCATCATTAGCGGATGTATCTTCGTTTTTGTTAATAATAGCTTTGAACAAAGCCGAGGCTTTTGGCATTTCACCCATGGCAGAAGATTTTTCAATCATGTCAAAATCTTCAAAACGGCTTACTTCTGCGGGAGCTGCCGCTGCAGGAGCCGCAACTGTCTCTGCGGCGTCTTCCTCGATTCGCTCTTCTTCAAACGAAACTATCTCTGCAGCATCAATAGCTTCTTCCATTTCTACAGCCTTATCAATATCATGGGCTGAGAACTTCTCCAAATTTGAATCAATTTCAACATTTGGAGCAATCGGAGCCGAAACTTTTTCTTCTGTAAAGCTTTCGGCAATATAATCTTGCGCTTTCGGCGCCTTGGCCTTAACACTGGCTTTTTCGCCAATACCGGTAGCCACGATAGACACACGGATTTTTCCGACCAAAGCTTCATCATAGCTGGAACCGAAAATAATATTGGCATCTTCATCAACTTCTTCTTTAATGCGGCTGGCCGCCTCGTCGATTTCAAACAATGTAATGTCGGAACCGCCGGTAATATTGATCAACACGCCTTTGGCGCCGCGCATGGAACAATCGTCAAGCAAAGGATTGGAAAGAGCCTGCTCGGCAGCCTTCACGGCACGATCCTCGCCTTCGGCTTCGCCTGTTCCCATAATCGCCTTGCCCTTGTCTTCCATGATCGACTTAATATCGGCAAAGTCAAGGTTAATCAGCCCCGGCATCATCATCAAATCGGTAATGGAACGCACACCGGCATACAAAACATTATCCGCCATCACAAAAGCATCGGCCAGCGTTGTCTTTTTATCGGCAACCCGAAACAGATTCTGGTTCGGAATAATGATAATACTGTCTACTTCACTGGTAAAAGTCTCAACAGCGCTTTCGGCTGTTTCCATTCTTTTGCGGCCTTCAAACTGAAAAGGCTTGGTCACCACGCCGACAGTCAAAATCCCCTTTTCTTTGGCAATTTTAGCCACAACCGGAGCCGCGCCGCTGCCCGTACCGCCGCCCATACCGGCAGTAATAAACACCATATTGGCACCTTCAAGCTCTTTCTCAATCTCCTCATGGGCTTCTTCCGCCGCCAGTTTTCCGACCTCTGGCCGCGCACCGGCGCCTAACCCTTGAGTTGTCTCAAGACCAAGCTGGATTTTGCGGCTGGCAGCAGAATGAGCCAGAGCCTGAGCATCCGTATTGGCAACAATAAAATCCACACCTTCCAGATTTTGCGCAATCATGTTATTTACGGCATTTCCGCCGCCGCCACCGACACCGATGACCGAAATCCGCGGTTTCAAATGCATAACTGTTTTCTCAGGAACGGCTAATTTGATTGACATGATGCTTCTCACTCCAAAATACTAAAATACACTTTGGATACCAGTATACGCATTCAATAATTAAGTTTTAGTTACCAATATTAAAAATTTTGTTTTATCCACGAGAAAATTTTGCCCAATCCGCCAACGCTGCGAACCGATTTATTAATAATTTTATTCGGACGTTTTTCCGTATAATTCAGGGCATACATCAACAAGCCGACACAAGTTGAATAAGCCGGATTCGTAAAGACCTCTGGCTGATTGATGTCAGCCTTTGGCTTCCATACCCGCACTTCCTTGTCCAACACCATTGTCGCAACTTCGCGAATACCCGGAAGCTGACTGCCGCCACCGGTCAAGACCACACGATGACTCGGCATATCTTTCAGCCCCTGTTCTTCCAGTTTCATATTGACAAGTTCAAAAATTTCTTCGATCCGCGGCGTAATAATACTAATCAAATCAGCCTTGGTAATCTGGCGTATGCTGCTGTCGTCTTCCTCTCCGACCGGATAAACGTTAATTGTTTCTTCTTTGTCTTTGCTGGTCAAAAAAGCACAGCCATGATAAGTCTTCAGACGTTCGGCATTGGCAATGGATGTCGTAAGCCCGTAAGCAATATCATTTGTCACATTATTTCCACCTACCGGCAATGCCGCAAAATATACCGGATATCCGTGACGGAAGGTAGCAATGCTGGTTGTTCCGCCGCCAATATCAATAACGGTCGCTCCGATTTCTTTCTCGTCTTCCACCAGACAGGCCAGTCCGGAAGCATAAGAAGAAAAAGCCCTGCCGACAATTTCGAGATGTGCGTTCTCAATCACTGTTGAAAGATTACGATATGTAATTTCCGGCACCAACCCGAGCACAATGTCAACAGCCAGCTTTTCAGCAAAAATATTTCGCGGATCCTTAATCTCCTCACCGCCGTCCAGACGATAGTTGGTCGGCAGGCAATGCACCAGATCACACCCGTCGACACTGATTTTGTTCAGCCCTTTTTCCAAAACCTTGTTCAAATCAGCTTCGTTAATCGGACGGTTTTTATTAAGAGAAATCGCCGCATTTTTGATAGAACTGTGTACCTTGTCACCGGAAATATTGACAATAATTTTGCTGATACGTTCGTTGGCGCGCTGTTCTGCAGCCTCAACAGCATTGCACACTGCCAGTGTCGCCTTGTTAATATCTGTTACCACGCCGTTTTTAATACCGCTGGAAGCATTGTAGCCATAGCCGGCAATTTTAATTTGCCCTTCACGGCTGACTTTCGCAATCACGCAACAAACTTTTGAAGATCCCACGTCCAAAGCTGCAAATGTTGACGACTTGTTCAAGTTCTCCCCCTTCTCCAAACTTTCCGGTTTGTTTTACGGCAACGGCCTCCTCATCAGGTTGCCCTTTCCTTGCCGTTATTAAGCTTAAGCGGTTCTTTAATAGCCGTTTTCTTAAGCTTGATAATCACCTTATCCCTTAACCTTAAATCAATTATGGTTAATTTACGTTTAAGAATCCCTTTTGTCACATTTAATTTTAACAATTTTTTCCATGCTTTTTCAATTTTCTCTTCCGGCAATTTTACGGTAATACCGTTCCGAATGTCGTCCAAAACCAGATTCCAACGCCGCTGCGAAATATAATTCGCCACTTTCACCCGTTTAAAAACAGCATTGTCTTTTTGAATAACCTCAAGCAATGCATTAATATTTTCCGGCGCTCCTGCCCCGACAATCAGCAAAATCGGCTGATCCGGTTTAAAATCAGCATGAATAACCTTGCCATCTTCATCTATCGGATAAAACTTTTCCGAAATCTGCCAAATTGACTTCACCTGCTTTTCAACAATACCGATTTGCACCACATTCGGCATAAAAGATTTTTTAACCACTGCCGATTTCACCCACGGCAGTGCCTCAACCCTTTCTTTAATCTCCGCTACATTAACCTGAAAAATATTATCATCACGGCTCAGCCTGACTGCTTGCCGCAATTCCTCGGCGCTTGTTTTTTCATGCCCGAACACCAAAACCTCGTCCACGCCAAAACCGTGCTTTCCGCTAAAAACATAAAACTCCTGCGCCCATTCGCTAAACTGTTTGCTGACCAGACTTTGTTTAACCGTCGCAGTTAAAGAAGCCAAAACCAGAATCACCCCGAGCACAATCAGACTGCCAACCAGACGATAAAGCCACTCTGCCGGAAGCCTGACAATATCTTCCAACGGATCGGGCGCTATTTGGGTCTTGCTCTTTCCAAACATTACTTCTTCATAATTCCCATGCGTTTGACTTCCCACTCTAAAACGATGGAAGTCTTTTCCTTAACCCTGTTAATAATCTCCTCTCCCAGCGTCTCAATATCGTTAGCTGTTGCCTTACCGGTATTAATCAGAAAATTACAGTGTTTTTCCGAAACCTTGGCACCGTTAACGCTCAACCCGCAACAGCCGGATTTCTTAATCAGTTCCCAGGCCTTCAAACCCTCGGGATTTTTAAAGGTTGAGCCGGCCGTTTTTTCATTATACGGCTGATTGGCAATTCTGTACTGCCGCTGCTCTTCCAAAATACGGGCAATATTTTCCTTCTTGTCCTTTGCTGCCCGAAAAGTAATGGACGTAATAATCCAGTCATCGGGAAAAAAGCTGCTTCGATAAGAAAGCATCAAATCATCGACCGTCACCGTTTCTTTTTCGCCACGACCGTTTACAATCGTCGCACGGGCAATCACGTCTTTTACACACCGCCCGAAACAACCGGCATTGGTCTTGACCGAACCACCAATAACGCCGGGAATGGAGCACAAAAACTCCAGCCCGCCCAGCTCATTCTCCAGCATAATCTTTTTCAAATCGGCATTACGTACGCCGGCAAAACAGGTAATTTCATTATCCTTTATTTCAATCTGCTTAAAATATTTGCTGTCCAGACGAATAACTACTCCGGTAATTCCACCGTCGCGCACCAACAGATTAGAGCCGCCGCCGACCACGCATACCGGCAGATTATACGGCATCATCTTAAGAAAAAAGCCCAAATCGCCTTCATCTTCCGGATGATACATTACGTCAGCCGGTCCGCCGACGCCAAACCATGTATATTTTGACATCGGCACGTCGATATCATAACGTCCCCTGACTTCAGGAAGAAAATCTACCAGTTTTTTTCTCTTCGGCCACAGCCGTTTTAACCTCAACATTTTTCCTCCTGATTTTATCTTGCTGAAATTTCACGCTCCACCGCGTCGGCAAAACGCTGCGCAGCATCATTAATTGCGGTCTTTTTGGCATTGTCAGACATTTTTTTCATCTTTTTCGGATTCGCAATCGCCTCTTTCAAAATGCCGGACAATACTTCCGGCGTAAAATCTTTCTGCCGAATAACCTCAGCTCCTTTGGCTTCTCCCAAAGTCTGGGCATTGTACGACTGATGATCATCGGCGGCAATCGGCAGCGGAACCAAAACTGACGGCAAGCCGGCAATTGCAATCTCAGAAACCGAAGACGCCCCCGCCCGCGACACAATCAAATCCGTTGAAGCATAAAGCTCGTCCATATTGTCAAAAAAAGCAGAAACCACAACCTCGGCTCCACAACCCCGATAAGCGTTTTCAATCAGCGTTATGTCATCTTTCCGGCATTGCTGAAAAATCTTCATCTTTTTTTGCTCAAACTTATCCAAAGCAGCTACCGCAGTCGGCACAACTTCACTGAATACTTTTGCCCCTTGGCTTCCGCCCAAAATCAGCAATTGAAAAACATCATCTGCCGTACGTTCTTTATATTTTCCTTCTCCGGTTTTGACAATCGCTCCCCGCACCGGCATACCGGTCAGCAGCGTTCTGACATTTGTCGGCGTATATTTTACATTTTTAAAACTCTGCGCAATCAATGAAGCATATTTGCTCAAAAACCTGTTTGTCCGACTCATGACTGCATTCTGCTCATGCAAAATCAAATCCGTTCCGAGCAGAATAGCCGCCATTGATGCCGGAAAAGAGGCATAACCGCCAAATCCGACCACACATTTCGGCCGCTTTTTCAAAATCAGGAAACCGGCTTGCAAAATACCAATGCATGTTTTGAACAAACTCTTAAGCTTAAACCATTTTGACTTTCCGACCATCGCTCCGGCCCAGACCGCATAATTTGGAATCTCACCCAGATGCCCTTTATAATTATCTTTACCGCGGCTGTCGGTAATCAGTGCCAGCCGGTATCCCCGCTTTAACAGTTCCTCTGCCAGAGCCTCGGCCGGATAAACATGACCGCCCGTTCCGCCGGCTGTTAAAAAGATTAAAGGTTTTGCTTTCTTTTTAGTACGTTTCATCTTTATCCTCCGCATGAACATTTTTTCGGGTAATTGCCAGCAACATCCCCATTCCCAGCGCTGTCGCCAAAACCGAAGACCCGCCGTAAGAAACAAAAGGCATGGTCATTCCTTTGGTCGGCATCAGGTGCAGCGTGGACGCCATATTAATAATGCCCTGAACACCGAATGACGCACACAGGCCGGAAGCCGACAAAATAATAAACAAATTGTTGTCTTTAAGTGATATGATCATTGAACGTATAACTACTATGGCAAAGACTGCAACAATAAACAAGCACAAAATCAATCCGTATTCTTCTGCCGCTACCGCAAAAATAAAATCGGTATGCGCATCGGGAATATTCATCTTAACTACGCCTTCGCCTGGGCCTTTGCCAAACAAGCTGCCGTTCTGGAAAGCCTCCAGCGACTTGCGCACTTGATAACTGAGTTCGTTGCCGGAAGCCAAAAATTGGTTCACGCGGCTATGCACATGGTCAAATGTAAAATAAGCCGTCACCAGCATAGCCAGGAATCCCACTCCCAGCGCCGCCACGAATTTTATGGATAAACCGGCCAGAAAGAACTGAAAGACCCAAATACAAGAAACCACACATGACATCCCGAAATCAGGCTGCAACAACAATAAACCGACCGTTAAAACAAACAGAAAAAGAGAAATCAGATTTCCCGGAAAATTTGCCGACTTATTCTGCCCATCAAACAACCACGCCGCAACGACAATAAAAGTCGGCTTGACAAATTCGGAAGGCTGAAGTGTAAAACCCAGAATTCTGATCCAACGCGTGGCGCCCTTGGCTTCAAAACCCCATATCAGCGTAAAAACCATCAGAACAATCGTTACGGTATATCCCAAAATCGCCACCCTGCGGATAGCCTTCAAACTTTGCATGGATAAAAACAGCATCAGGGACAACGCCAACGGCATAAAAAACAGCTGCCGTTTTACAAAATGATAACTGTCCGCCCCGATCCGGTTAGCCACCGACGGGCTGGCCGAAAAAGTCAGCAGCAATCCGACCATAACCAAAGACAAAATCAACGACAGCAGAATCTTGTCAACGGTCCACCACCAGTTGCTCAAAACGCTTCGGGAATTTCTGGCCAGATTAATAATCATTTTCTTATCTCACGGTTAAAGACATCAGGGCTGTCACGGCCAAAATCAGGGCCATAATCCAAAAACGATTAACAACGCGGGTTTCCGGCCAGCCCGATTGCTCAAAGTGATGATGTATCGGCGCCATTTTGAAAAATCTTCTGCCGCCGGTCTTCTTAAAATAGGCTACCTGAATCATAACGGATAAAGCCTCAATCACAAAAATCCCGCCCGCAATCGCCAGTATAATTTCCTGCTTGAGCATAACGGCAATCGTACCGAGCAAACCGCCCAAAGCCAGAGAGCCAGTATCACCCATAAAAACCTTTGCCGGCGCGCAGTTAAACCACAAAAAGCCCAGACACCCACCGATAACGGCAGCACAAACGACGGCAACTTCGCCGACATTCGGCAGCTTGGCGATTGCAAAAACGTCAACCAGCGGACTGCCGCCGATATAAGCAAAAACCATAAACACAAACAAAGCCGCAATCATTAATCCGGAAGCCAGCCCGTCCAATCCGTCGGAAAGATTCACGGCATTAGACGACCCGACAATCACAATCATGGCAAAAGGAATATAAAACAGCCACAAATTAACCGCCAGATTAAAATAAGGAATTGTCAGGCTAAAGCGGTTTTGCTCAGGCGTCAGATAAGATACAATCAAGACCGAAACCAAAGCGGTTGAAAACTGCAGAAGCAACTTCATTTTTGCCGTCATGGCGTTTGCAGTCTGTTTTTTGACCTTGACATAGTCATCGACAAACCCCACAAAGCCATAAACCAGCAAAACCAAAATGCAAACCCAAACCAGAGGATCATTCCAATGCGCCCAGAGGATTGTTGACAGAATGCCGCTGCCCAAAATCATCAGGCCGCCCATTGTCGGCGTCCCCTTTTTGGTCAGCAAATGGCTCTGTGGGCCGTCTTCGCGGATTGGCTGGCCTTTTCCCTGATGAAGGCGCAAATAATTAATGATTCGCTCCCCGCAAACCAACACCAGAATAAAAGCGGTAAAAAAAGCGCCGCCGGTACGCCAACAAAGCGTAGAGCTGAAAACAGACAATTCATTCGCTGCAGACTGAAACAAACTGTTAAACATTCCCAATAGTCCCCCGGATCATAAAATTTTATTTTTAATCCTACCCGCAATTTCTAAAATAAACCTTAAAATATCTGATGAAATAAAAAAACTTTTATCCTCTTTTTTCCTTTTATTTCTCTCCGTCCTCTTCCCCTTTCCCTATCTTGCCTCTTTTTTATTCTTCATTATTTTTCTCTTTCTTCTTCTCTTATCTCTCCGCTTTCGCCATTCTGCTTCTCTCATCATTCCAATTAACCAAAGTCCCCACGGCTTTCTTCACCTGTTATCCCAAACCCTGCTCGACTTTTTATTGCATGTCAAATTTTGCACTTCTTTATGCTGTAGTATCCGAATTGTCACCTGCAAGCCGGATGGCGCCGGTTTTATGCGGTGTCTTAAACTCCGTATTGCTCTGGCGGAATGTATGACAAAGTATGTGCTTTGAAAGGTTTGTCATTGCCGGACTTCAAACCGGCAATTCATAAAAAAAAGAAGCAGAGTGCCGACTGTGAAACGGTTTCTCGGATCAAGTCCAAGAATGACAAGAAAAGAATTTTATTAACCGTTCTGATCTGGGCACTCTGTTGTTCAGATAAAGAAAAGAGCAACGCGCAAGCTCTTTGCAAACTTTTTACTTAATGTAGCGGCGAGCTTCAACCAAGTCCTCTTCCGTATCAATATCCGCAGGAGCCTCTTGAACCAGCTTCATGTTATTAATAACTTTTGCCCGAATAGTCATGCCGTTTTCAAGTGCGCGCAACTGTTCCAAAGATTCGCGCGCTTCCAAAACGCCGACAGGCAAATCTACCATCTTGGCCAGTGAAGAAGCTTTATAAACATAAATGCCGATGTGATGATACAAATCCTGATTCTTACACTTTTCCGGATTTCGGGTAAAAGGAGCCACCGCACGGGTAAAATATAAACAACGCCCTTCCGTCTCACCGTCGCGCAATCCCATGACAATCTTAACATTTGCCGGTTTTGCAGCTTCCTCGACAGACTCAAATACCATTCCACAAGTTGCAATATCGCACCCCGTCCGCTCAATCATCTCAATCAACTGATTATTGATGTCCGGATCCACATTAATGGCATCGCCTTGAAAATTAACCACAATATCATACTTGCTGCCATCCGGATCAATCGTCTTTAATGCAGCGGCAATACGATCAGTACCGGAAGGCAGACTCGGATCTGTCAAAATAGCCTTAGCGCCAAACTTTGTACATTCATCTAAAATCACCTGATCGCCGGCCGCCACATAAACATCACCTTTAATTGCCTTGCAAACATTTTCATAAACACGATTAATCAGTGTCTTGCCGTTAATATCGCATAATGGTTTGTTCGGCAGGCGGGTCGAGGCCATTCTAACCGGAATCATCGTCACTATTCTGCTCATCTAAAAAATCTCCGTAAAAGGTTATTGCTAATACGGCATTTATATATTATAACAAGCAAAAAATAAAGGATTAGATACATGAAAGTGGATATTTTTGATTTTGACCTCGACCGCAGCCTGATTGCCAAAGAGCCTGTCTCTCCGCGAGATACCTCTCGTCTGCTTGATTTATCGCAGAAAGATCGGATTTCCGACCGTCATTTTTATGACTTGCCACAGCTTTTAAATGAAGGAGACGTGCTGGTTTTTAATGACACTAAAGTCATTCCGGCCCGTTTATACGGCCGCCATGGCGAAGCTTTGGTTGAAGTCACGCTGTACCGTCCGGTTGACGGCATCTGCTGGTGGAGCTTTATCAAAAATTCCAAACGCTTAAAACCCGGTAGCACGGTCAGCTTTTACACTTCCGAAATCTCTGCCGAAAAGTCTGACTTTACCGCCGAAGTCATTGAAAAACAAGACGAAGACGGAACACTTTTAAAATTTAACTGTGACCCGTCGCAACTCGGGCATTTGCTGGAAAAATACGGTTCCATGCCGCTGCCGCCTTATATCAAACGTGAAAAACCGGCCGCTGACGGTATCTGGGACAAATACAACGATAAAGAAAACTATCAGACGGTCTATGCCAGACACGAAGGCGCCGTTGCTGCCCCGACAGCCGGCCTGCATTTTACCGACCGAGTTTTGCAGGCAATTGAAGAAAAAGGCGTGAAAAAAGTATTTCTGACCTTGCATGTCGGCGCCGGAACTTTTCTTCCGGTCAAAACGGACGATACCCAAGACCACAAAATGCACGCCGAATACGGCATCATTACCCAAGAAGCCGCTGATACAATCAATGCCGCCAAAGCTGCCGGCAAAAACATCATTGCTGTCGGCACTACTTCGCTCCGCCTGTTGGAAAGCGCCGCGGACGAACACGGCATCTTGCATCCTTTTGCCGATGACACCAGCATTTTCATCACGCCGGGATACAAGTTCAAAATGATTGATTATCTGGTCACAAATTTTCACCTGCCGAAATCTACTTTGTTTATGCTGGTCTGTGCCGTAGCCGGCCTCGACCGAATGAAGCAGGGATATGCTCATGCCATTGCAGAAAAATACCGTTTTTATTCTTACGGCGACAGCTCTATTTTAAAATGTGTAAATAAAATTTAAACTTTCCGCCACTATACTTTTTTCCTGAAGACCAAGGAGAAAAACGTGCCAAAATTTGCTTTGATTTTAGATAAAATAATTCCGCTGATACGCAATATGCTGATTCCGGCCTTGTTGTTTGGCGGCGGACTGATTTATTTTTTTGCCGCAGAAGAAATTCCACACGCCTCACAACTGACCCTGCACCATCTTTTTTATGCCGCGTCCTGCCTCAGCTTTCTGATTTTGCTTTATTTTCGCAAAGGCATTGCCGTTTTCTTCATCCTGACCGGCGCTGTCAGTTATGTCTTAATCAACTATATCAAGATCACCAATCCGGCGGCTTTTCGCGAAAGCGTTGATTTCGTCAACTTGAGTGTTTTCATCCCGCTTAATTTGATAATTTTTTATTTCTGGCCGCAAAAACAGCTCTTAAAAAAGAAAAACATCTATTTGTTGCTGCTTATTTTTGCACAGTTTTCTATTGGCGAACACCTGCACAAATATAATATTGCCCTGAACTATACCCCTTTTTCCGCCAATGACAATTTATGCTTTTTAAGCTACCTGATATTTTTCGGCGCGTTGTTTTCTTTTTTCTGGAAAGCCGTCAACACCGGTAAAATTTATGATTATGCCCTGTTTTTTGCCGCCGCCGACATTTTCTTCGGCTTTTACTATGCCGACAGCACAACGGCTCTGACCTTGTTCTACAGCCTCTCCGGCATCACAATTTTAATCGCCACTATTTTATACATTTACACAGACACCTACAAAGACGAACTGACCGGATTTTCAAGCCGCAGCGCCTTTATGCTGCAATACCGGAACTTTCCGCTCAAATACAGCCTTGCCGTTGCCAAGATTGACAACTACATCTCGCTCAAAAACGCCTTTCGCCGCCGTGGTCTGAACAAGCTGATGAAGATGATAGCCCTGCGCATTAACGCCTGCGAAACCGAAGCCGTAATTTATCGTTACGGTGAAGACGAACTGGTTATTATTTTTAAAAACGAAGACAAAAACAATGCTTATAACAAGATGGAACAAATCCGCCGTTCCATCGCTTCGGCCTCATTCATGATGTCAAACTTCAAAAAGCCGGTAAAACTGACGCTGACCACCAGTGTAACCGAAAAAAAACGCAGTGATGCCACTGCGTTGGAAACCCTTGCCAGAACCTATAAGGCCTTGCAGGAAACAATCAAATTCAGCCAGAACGTGACCTCTAAGCTTTAAGCTTCTGCCGCCAGACCAGCCACAATACCATAGTGCCAAGCATAACCAGCGGCAGAGATAAAATCTGCCCCATCGTCAGATGAAAAAAGAAAAACCCCATATGTGCATCCGGCTCGCGAAATTGCTCCATTAAAATCCGAAAACAACCATACAACAAAACAAACATTGCCGACACCGTCCCCTTATGCTCGCGAACCGGCTTATACCGCCACAGCAGATTCAGCACAATAAACATCACAATGCCCTCAAAAAACGCCTCATACAACTGCGAAGGATGCCGCGGCAGCCCGCCTCCGTTCGGAAAACGCACCGCCCACGGAACATCTGTCACCCGTCCCCACAATTCGTCATTAACAAAATTTGCTAACCTGCCTAAAAAGATTCCGATTGGAGCATATAAAACAACCAAATCCGTCACACCGAGAAAAGGATACTTCACCTTACGGGCAAACATATAAGCCGCTGCCGCCACACCGGCCGCCCCTCCGTGAAAAGACATTCCGCCTTTCCATATTTCTAATATCTGCAAAGGATTATGCCAAAAGGAAGATGTTCCGTAAAACAAAACATACCCCAGCCGGCCGCCGATAATAATCCCCAGTGTCATATAAAAAACCAAATCTTCAATATCGGTTTTTGTCAGCGGCAGATTATTTTTCTTAATATTACAGTTAACCAGAAACCAGGCAATAAGTATGCCTGCCAGATAAGCCATTGAGTACCAGCGGATTACCAAAGGTCCGACAGAAAAAATAATTGGCGAGATTGCGGGATATTCCAAACCAGTCATAAACAAATCCTCTTCAAAAAATAAATTTGTTAATACTATATTAAAATAAAATAAAATATCCACACTAAAAAAAATTAAAAATTTTATATAGGTTCAGAAGATTGATTTTCAAAGAAAACATGTCTTAAAAAATTTTTTCCGACTCGATGAAAGTGGAAAACTCCGCCATCGGGGTTGTAAGAAACGACTCGCAAAGGCAATATGGATTCATAAAAAAATTTCGGAGTAATGACAACAATGCAATTGGCGAAGAATCTGCCTTTATCTTACAATCCCATTGATGTGGTCGAAAATATCTTCTCCGCTCAGTCCTTTGAGCTCGACCGCCGCAACCTGAATGAAGTAGTCATTGAGGTTCAGGGCAAATGGAACAACATGCTTTTATTTTTTGCCTGGGAAGCTAACATGCGCTGCCTTCACTTATCCTGCCTGATGGATATTGAAAGCGCCATCGAAGACCGCAGCAAAATTTTTGAACTTCTCGCTCTGGCAAACGAAGAACTCTGGGTCGGCCACTTTTCATACTGGGCCGAACAAAATATGCCGGTATTCAAACACTCTATTATTCTTGACGAAACTGAGGAAAGTTTTGAAGGCAAAATACAACAGATTATTGAAATCGCCGTCAAAGAGTGCGAGCGCCTGTATCCGGTTTTCAAAGTCGTGCTGACCAAAGGCATGGATCCCAAACGCGCATTGTATCCGATGTTAATGGAAACTATGGGCGAAGCCTGAAAGTTAAAGCGGAGGAACAATCCTCCGTTTTTTTATACCGGCCGCAAGACGCCGATCCGTCACTGTTACAGCCTCCTGCAAAAGCGTTAGAAGACGTGCAAAGAGGGAAAAGCAAAGGAGATTTTGGTTAATTAGAATAATAGGAGCGTGGAATGAGAAAAAAGAGGAAAGAAAATAAAAAAATGCACCGGAATAATCCGGCGCATTTTTCAATTCTACTTTCCTCTCGTCCCTTTTCTCGGAACATTTTGAGAGATTTTAACTCTCTGTTCGGCAGAAATTCTGCTCCTGTCAGCTTCTACCAATTTTTGAGAAGTTCTTCTCGGAGCCAAAATCTGCATCGGTTTGGCCAAAACACCAAACTTTCGGGCAATTTTTTTTAGTTTTTCTAACATACTCTTAAATTTTAAGATTATTAATATTCACAATAAACCATCTCATCAATATAAATGATATCACCATTTTGAGTACAAGTACAGATAACCTTGTCACCCGCGCTCAATTTCTGAAGATAATAAGGAATTGCGCCATACGGCGGCAAATACCTCCCGACAATTTCTTCTTCTTCATCAAACAGAACCAAAATGGTATTCGTACCTCGAACCAAAACTGTTCCGACACGTTCATCACCAAACACATAATCAGGAAAACGCGTCTTCAAATACCGAAAACTCAAAGAAAAACTTTTTTCCGGATCCCATCGGGTTGCAGCCTGAGGCTTATAAACAAGTTCCACCTTGTCCCCGATTTTAAACTGAGATCCAATTCCGGCAAGCGAACCAAGAACAACCTTGCAATTTCCTCCCCTGAGCAAATCAATTGATAAGCTATCAGGAGCGCTGCTTATTTCATAAATTGTACCTTCAAAAATTTCCCCAGCCTTATATATCGGCGCATAGCATGTCAGGCACTTATGCTCCAACATCCTATATTTCATGTTTTTTTGCATATCATATCAATAAGATTAATGTTTATAAAAATTCCAGATTTTAATCCACCAGCTGATTACCATAAGAACAATTATGACAAGCACAAGCCAGTCGCTCTTAAACAGTAGATAAGCCCAAATAGCAATCAGAGTAGCTCCCCATAACAGCAGATAAATCAATCTGCGGCGATAAAAAGCCCTTACAGTCTCAAACAATGCATAACCGGCCATCAATGCCAATATAATTTCATTGCCTTCCAGCTGTTTGGCAGCAAGTACCCACAAAGTCAGAGCCATAAAACCAAAAACAATCACATTGCTGAGCAACTCATACTTTTTGATTTTTCGGGAATAATACACTGACATACGCCGGACGTATTCCTTCTTCAATTCCCCGATTTTTCGGGTAAAAAACAGACCGGATGCCGTCAATAGCATCAGGATTGTCCACCAAATGATATTCATAAGTTAATAATTAAAATTTATGCAACCTTCAAAACCTCACATATCGTCTGATAAGAATCAGAAACAATCTTCCATTTTTCTACCTTGGTATCATCCAACCGCGGCAGAGAAAAAGATTTTTCAATATCCATCGCCAGTTCAATCCTGTCCAATGAATCCATGCACAAATCATCACAAAAATTACTGTCCATAGTCACACACTCGTCGCTGGCTTTTAGATTTTTCAATCTTTCAGAATCTTTCCAATCCTGACTCAGCTGTTTGTTAACTCTTTGGGCAATAATTCCCAACAATCTGCTTTTAATCTCATCTTTATCCATAATCTTAAATGAATTTAATATGTTAAACAATAATAATAACTTCATAATTTTTTGTATAAGAAAATATACACCATTTTCGCAAATTACACAAGATGTTTTTTCGTCCAAATACAAAAAAAATGCGGCACAAAGCCGCATTTTCCTAATCAAGGTCAAAAACCTCGGAAAGTTTGACGTCAGAATCCTTATTTTTCAAATATTCCAAAATATCGGCCAAAGTATAAAAGCGCTCCGCTTCATCGTCGGCAATCCGAATATCAAAAATTCTTTCAATATCCATCACCAGCTGCACCTTATCTAATGAATCCATACCCAGATCATTTTCAAAACTCGTCTCCGGAGTCAGTGTTTTTACCTCTTTGGCTCCGCCGCGATAAACAATAAGCGATGCCAGCAAATAAAACCACTCATTCGGAATTCTGTTCTCCCGTAAATACTTTTGAACACTTTCCGGCAAATAAAAACTTAAAATCTCCATAATGATAACTTTTTATATTACATAATAATCTTTTATAATGCTTCCTTATACTCTAATCCATTAATTTTTGTCAATAAGTTTATTTATTTTTCTGTCGCCAAATCTTCACGTTCCGGTTATGATCATTAAGGGAAGTTGCAAAATTATGCCCGCCGTCACCGCTGGCTACAAAATACAGATAATCGCTATCTGCCGGATGAGCGGCAGCCCTGATAGCTTCTGCCCCCGGATTACAAATCGGTGTCGGTGGCAAGCCATAGTATTTATACGTATTATACGGGCTGTCCGTTCCCAAATCTTTTTTCAAAAGCGGCCGTCCCAAATCCCGTTCACCTTTTGTCAGAGCATAGATTACTGTCGGATCCGTCTGCAATTTCATTCCTTTCCTCAGACGATTGACAAAAACCGAAGCTACCTGCGGACGTTCCGCCTTCACCCCCGTTTCTTTTTCAACTACCGAAGCTAAAATCAGCAATTCCTGCGGCGATTTCAACGGCAGACCGGCAGCTCGGTTTTCCCATTCTTCTGTCAAAACTTTGACCATTGCCCGCTTTGCCCTGACAATAATCGAATTTCGGCTGTCTCCATAGGTAAAGCTGTAAGTTTCCGGCAACAGCTCGCCTTCTTTCGCCGGTTCATTGATCTCCCCCGAAAGCACAGGATTCTCTTCAAGCAGTGTCACAAACTGTGCCACGGTCATTCCTTCGGCAAACGTTACCTTTCGATAATAAACTTCACCGGACGTTACTTTTTGGAGAGTTTCGGACAAGGACATCAGAGGCGTAAATTCATATTCTCCCGCCCGAATTCTCTTGTCTAGCCCGTTCAGTCGGCCAACCACACAAAAAAGCCACGGCTTGTCAATCACACCGGCCTGAGCCAAAAGTCGGGCAACCGTCCCCGATGTTGCCCCTCTGGGCACAATAACGGTAACAGAATCAGAAAGCGGGCCGCATTCAACAACCCACTTCCTAATTTGCAAAAGTGCAATCAGACTTAATAATAAAGCAAAAAAGAGTGCTTTTTTCATTAGTCTTCAAATTTCTTGAAAATCAAAGACGAGTTTGTGCCGCCAAAACCAAATGAATTGGACATAACCGCTTTAATTTCGCGCTTTTTGGCCTTCAACGGAACCAAATCAAAACCTTCCAACTCGTCAGCCGGATTCTCCAAATTCAGTGTCGGCGGGCAAGACTGGTCTTTAATGGCCATAATGCTGTAAACAGCCTCTACGGCGCCGGCAGCCCCCAGCAGATGCCCGACGGCAGACTTGGTTGACGACATTGAAACCTTGCCAATAAGCTCGTCACCAAACAGGCGTTTGACAGCCATAGCCTCACCGACGTCTCCAGCCGGTGTTGAAGTTCCGTGTGCATTAATATAGTTGATATCCTTCAACTCAACCCCATACTCTTTGGCACGGTCTGCAGCCATTTTCATGGCACGGTATGCGCCGTCGCCTGACGGAGCGGTAATATGATAAGCGTCACCGCTCATACCATAACCGACAACCTCGGCATAAATCTTGGCGCCGCGTTTTTTGGCATGTTCCAGCTCCTCAAGCACCAGAGCGCCTGAACCTTCACCCATCACAAAACCGCTGCGCTCTTTATCCCACGGACGAGAAGCTTTTTCAGGCGCATCATTAAAATCCGAAGTAACGGCCTTCATTCTGGCAAAACCGGAAAGTCCGAGAACATTAACGGCAGATTCGGCGCCACCGGCCAACATCATGTCCGCATCGTCCATCGCAATCATTCTAGCGGCATCGCCGATTGCATGCGTACCGGTAGAACAAGCGGTTACACAAGCATGATTCGGTCCCTTCAGACCATATTTGATAGAAAGGTTACCCGATACCAGATTAATCAGGCAGGAAGGAATAAAGAACGGAGAAATTTTCTTGACACCGTTTTCATGAAAAGAAATAGAATTGTCATAAATAACCTGCAAACCACCGATACCGGAACCCATCATAACACCGGCACGATATTTTTCTTCTTCACTGGCTGTTTCGGCATCCCAGCCGGCATCTTTCAGCGCATCTCCGCCGGCAGCCAGACCATACAAAATAAACTTGTCAACTTTCTTTTGGTCTTTGGGAGGCATTACCGTATCCGGATTAAAATCATTTTCGCCTTCGCCCCAAGGCACCTGTCCGGCAATCTGAACTGGAATATCCTTCAAATTAATATTCTCAATTTTTTTAATTCCGGATTTACCGGCCAGAATACTTTTCCAGTTATGTTCAACGCCCCTTCCTAAAGGTGAAACAATACCAAGCCCGGTAACAACAACTCTTCTCATACATTACCTCATAAAAAATTATTAATAGTCAAAAGACACGACTACTTCTTATATGAAAAAACTCGCTATAAGTCAAGCGAGTTTCATCAATTCTTCAAGTCTAAACAGACTAAGCATTCTTAGAAAGATAATCGATAGCATCTTTAACAGTAAGAATTTTTTCAGCGGCCTCATCAGGAATTTCGCAACCGAATTCTTCTTCAAAAGCCATAACCAATTCTACTGTATCCAAGCTATCTGCGCCCAAATCGTCAATGAAGCTTGCTGTGTCAGTTACTTTAGCCTCTTCAACGCCGAGGTGTTCGGCAACGATTTTCTTAACGCGATTAGCTGTATCAGTCATATGATAAACCTCAAAAAATATTAAAACAAATTAATCAAACCACCAAGCGGCCTGTGATTGATTTGTTAGCACAGAAAATCCCAATTTGGCAAGCATTATTTTTTTCAATACGCCAAAACGGGGCATAACCTGCGTCCCAACATACGAAAAACCCGTAAAATCAGCCATTTTTAAAGGGGATAAAATTTTGCTGTTTCTTAGTTTTACGCACAACTTTAGACTAAAACAAAGAACAAAAATACGCTCAATACGCTAAGTTTTTTATGATTCGTTCTTTGCTTCCGCCTTTCCAACAAATAACAAAAAAAGGCGCTTAACAACGGCGCCTTTTTCAAAAATCTGTCTGTTCGTTCAACAAGCAATTAACCCTGACGGGCTTTCAGCTTCGGGTTTTTCTTGTTAATAACATATACGCGGCCTTTCCGGCGAACAACTTTGCAGTCTTTATCACGTACTTTTTTCGACTTCAATGAGCTGTAAACTTTCATTTCTCTTTCCTTATACGAAGTGTTTGCCCGCAACTTATGCCAATTATTCTGCTTTGTCAACCAAAATTTATACAAATTCTGAAAAAAGATTTTGCAAAAGCAAATATTTTTACTATAATCGGCACAAATCCGCAACACAGGAAAGAAAAATGAAGAAGATTCTATTGTTTGGTTCTGCCTTTTTTTTGTCTGTCGGCAGCGCTCTTGCCCAACTCCCTTATATGGAAGAAGTCAAGGCTCTTGGAGCCATCGGCGGTCAGGGCATGGCGTGCGGTTCCACGCGCTATGCCACTTATGAAATGTTGGCCCGCGCCATTATGCTGACCAAAGCGCCGAATGTTGAGATTATGAATCAGGGAATTTATGCTTACAGCGAAGCCAAAGCCGATGCTTATATTTCCAAACAGCTTGACGGCTTCTACGAATGCCCGCTGATTGTCCGCCGCTTTGACAATCAGGAAATATTCAACATCACATTATATGCGGACGGCACCTTAAAAATGCCTGACGGCAAAATCATCAAACCTTTCCGCCCTTATGACGCTTCTCAAATTTATGACACAAGCGCTCCCGAAATCGGTGCCGCACAAAACATTTATACCGAAAAACAACGCAAAATCAATTCTCAGCAACTCAAGCCGCAAATCACGTCTCTCAAACCGGAAGCCCGCCCTCGTTATGAAAACGCCGTTTCAAACGCCGGCACAACAGCACCGCGGACAGCTTCGGCGCCCCAGCCGTCAGGCATCAAACGCATCAGCCGCCGGCAATAAATAACTTCGCTTGCAAAATCAAAACTTTTCGTTATACTTGGCTCCAATTAAAACTTTTAACCGGAGAAATAAAAATATGGCTTCTTACCAATATATTTTCGTAATGCAAAACCTGACCAAAGTCTTTCCCGGCGGCAAAGAGCTTTTCAAAGGCATCACTTTGTCCTTTCTGCCCGGTGCCAAAATCGGCGTTTTGGGCGTTAACGGCGCCGGAAAATCGACTTTGCTGAAAATTATGGCCGGAGTCGATAAAGACTTTAACGGCGAGGCTTGGGCTGCTGAAGGCGCCCGCGTCGGCTATCTTGAACAAGAGCCTAAACTTGACCCGTCAAAAAACGTGATTGAAAACATCATGGACGGCTTGGGAGAAACAAGAGACCTATTAAAACGCTTTGAAGAAGTTTCCGCAAAATTTGCCGAGCCGATGAGCGATGAAGAAATGAATGCCTTGATCGAAGAGCAGGCAGCCCTGCAGGAAAAAATCGACGCCTGCAACGGCTGGGATTTTGAACGGACAATTGAAATCGCCATGGATGCCCTGCGCTGCCCGCCGGCCGATTCCGACGTCACCAAACTTTCTGGCGGAGAAAAACGCCGTGTCGCCCTCTGCCGCCTGCTGCTGCAAAAACCGGATATGCTGCTGCTCGACGAACCGACCAACCATCTGGATGCCGAGTCCGTGGCTTGGCTGGAAAAACATCTGCAAAATTATAACGGAACCGTTGTCATGGTGACGCACGACCGCTATTTTCTTGACAACGTTACCGGCTGGATTCTGGAGCTTGACCGCGGACAGGGAATCCCTTATGAAGGCAACTATTCTTCCTGGCTGGAACAAAAACAAAAACGTCTGGAACAAGAATCCCGAGAAGAGACAGCCCGTCAGAAAACACTGGCCAATGAGTTGGAATGGATTCAGAAAAATCCTAAAGCCCGTCAGGCAAAATCCAAAGCCCGTATTAACGCTTATGAAGAACTTCTGGCGCAATCCGGCAAAGACAAGCTCTCTTTTGCCAGCATCAATATCCCGATGACCGACCGTCTGGGCGATTTGGTTATTGAAGCCAATGGCATTTCCAAAGGCTACGGCGACAAACTGCTGATTGACAACCTTTCTTTCAAAATTCCAAAAGGTGCGATTGTCGGCATCATTGGCCCGAACGGCGCCGGCAAAACCACATTGTTCCGCATGATAACCGGTCAGGAGAAGCCGGATTCGGGAACAATCCGCCTTGGTGAAACTGTCGACCTCGGCTACGTGGACCAATCCCGCGACGAACTTAATGCCGGCAAAACCGTCTGGGAAGAAATTTCCGACGGCCTTGATATGATCCAGCTCGGCAAGAAAGAAATGCCATCCCGCGCCTATGTCGGACAATTTAACTTCAAAGGTGCTGACCAGCAAAAGAAAGTCGGACAGCTTTCCGGCGGAGAAAGAAATCGAGTCCATCTGGCTAAAATGCTCAAAAAAGGTGCCAACGTCATTCTGCTTGACGAACCGACCAACGACTTGGATGTCGACACACTCAGAGCTTTGGAAGAAGGTATTATGGAATATCCCGGCTGCGTTTTGGTAACCTCGCACGACCGCTGGTTTTTAGACCGGCTGGCAACCCATATTCTGGCCTATGAAGGCGACAGTAACGTTGTCTGGTTTGAAGGCAACTTCGAGGAATATGAGAAAGACAAAAAACGCCGTCTCGGCGAAGATGCCGCCAATCCGCACCGGATTAAATATAAACCGTTAATTCGCTAACAGTGCTTTTCATAAACGGGGTTTTAAATTAAACCCCGTTTTTTTAACTCGACTTTCTGATATCCTCCCGCTCTTTCATTTTCCGCCTCTCGCCCCTCTTTCCTCTCCCGTTCCTGCATCACCACTCCTTCTTCTTTCCAATTTTGCCGCCTTTCCTCTTCACCTTCCAAGCTCTTTACTGCTCACACACCTCTTCTCTCATTCCTGTCTTTTTCCTTGCCCCACTTTCTCATCACTTCCGTTTTTCTTTCTCTCTTTCCTTCTCATTCCTTTAGCCAAAATCCTCTCTGCTTTTCCTATTCTTCTGCCCAAAATTTCCACATTATTCTTCATGAGTGTTTGACACTGGCGTTTCTTTATGATATACTGATCTCTTAGTATTGGAACTTTTTAGGGAGGAAGCCGATGAAGAATACTAACACTATGCTACACATGAAACTAAACTCTGCGGTGTCAGTTTTTGCTGTTGCCGCAGCTTTCTCGGTCCTCCTCCCAACCTCCGCTTACTGTGGCGTTTGCTTCCTGCCAGACTGTGCTGATGATGATCTTGCCGGTGGCGGCGGAAACATGAATAAGAATGAAGATTCTGCTTTTTGTGAAAGCAACGGCTTCACCCACTATGCTGACGGCAAGTGTCCGCAATATTATGCCGATGCCGGAAAATGTTCCCGTGACGACCATTATCTTAAATGCGACGCCGCGAAGTGGTGTAAACAAAACGGATATAACACGACCTCATGCTCCATTCCTCAATATGTTGACACTCCTTGTCCGAGTGACGATTCTCTTTACAAACAATGCAAGACTGACAATCCCCGCGCTTGTCAGGATACAGGTTATACTAACTCTTGTCCTTCCGGTCAGAAGCTTAAAAAGAACTCCGGACGATGCTCTTATGATTCTTCTTACGGAACCTGTTGTAAACCGTCAGGTTGTCCCGCTTATACTTCTCTTGCCTCTACCAACTACGGAACTAACGGTACTGATGGCTGCGAATATACCTGTTATTACACCTGCAACATGAATTGTCCGTCTTCTTATCCTTATTCTTCTGATCCGACAGGTTGTTCCAACAGCACGACAAACGGATGCGGCAATAAGTCATGTTATAACTCCGTTTCATGTTGTAATCGCTACTCTTCAAACTGGTGTTCCGTTCACTCAACATGTCATGGTGACTGCTGTACTGACGGAACAATAAAACCTTGTGATACGCAATGCGGTGGCTCTGGATGCAGCAGCTCAGGAGGAAGCTCAGGAGGGGGAGGCTGCTCAAAATACTATACTTGGCAAAGTGGACGCGTAAATGGAAACTCAGTTACATATACCTATTCTGTTACCTGTCAATGCTCAGACGGTTCATCCCGTGACTTGGGAACAGAAACAACTTCTAGTGGTTGCTGGGATTGCGATTATTCTCATCTTTCTTGCAAAGCCGGCTGTGGTTCAAGCTGTTATCACCGCAATTCAGCCTATGCCGGTGCACCTTACTATCACTATATTGATTATTCAGGTGAAGACTATTGCAACTCCTACACCGGCGGTTCATGCTAATATCAAAGAGCTCTGCTTAATGCCAGAGCTTTTTTTTGACAAAACAGCATTGACAAAAAAATCGTCAATATATAATATACATACATAAAACAAACATTATTAATCTTTAATTATTTTTTATTTATGAGAAAAAAACATAATTTTTTAAATTTCGGCTTTATTATTTTCATGCGCAAATACTTTTGCCTGATTAAACGAAAAAGATGTTCAAGGGTTCTGAAAAGGAACAATTTCCTGCCAAAATTCCGTCATCAAAAAAATCACCAGCATTTTTTATAAAAGATAATTTGCAGGCAGCTTATATTCGGCTGAAAAAAAGAATAAAAAAAAACATCTCTTTACTCAAAGACGCCGGATTTCCGGCGTTTTTTCTATATCTCGCTCAACCTTGACCCCATCATAAAAATATGCTATAATACATCTTGGTTTGGACAGTAAAGGACGAAACACATGAGTATGAACATTTCATCAAATTACGGTTCTTATCCGCCAATAATAAATTCATCTCAATTAAGTGATATGAAAACCGCCCTTCAGGTTCAGGAAAAAATTGCTGAAACTGAAAAAAATACCCAACTTCAAACCGCCATTGCGGCAAGTGGCGCCAAAGGACAAATTGTCGACATCAGTATTTAGAGTTTCAGGTCAGAACACCTAAAAAACCTCCGCTCAAACGGAGGTTTTTCTTGATACAAAAAGCGCCTGAATTTTGTCAGACGCTTTTTCTCCAAATAATAACAATCAAAAAAAACTGATTAATCCAGTTGCCACTCCCGCATCAGAAGAATCTGCTCCGCCGTAAGGCCTGAACCTTTTTCACGAATATTTCGCAACAACAGCTTTTGCCTCTGCAGATTGCTCAGAATAACCTCTTTCGTTTCAATCCAAACAGGAAGTCCGCTATCAAGTTCATATACCACAACGTATTCCCCAAAATCTGCCAAAGCCTTTTCAACCTGAGATATATTTTCGTACATCTCTCTTAATTTTTCAAAATTATACATAGCATTAACAATTAAAAATTACGCCCTCAAATATAAAGCGATTATCGCAGCCTGTCAAGCTACCAAACAGACACTTTCTGCCGCCCTTTTCAAAATAGCCGACAAAAAAAGGCGCCTGAATTTTCATTCAAACGCCTTTTGTTTTATTGCTTAAAACGAGCTAAATTAAGCACATTTGCAGCAGGTTTTCTCAATCTTTTCGCCTTTATGACGAACAGCAGCCTGAGCTGCGGCCAGACGAGCTACCGGCACACGGTACGGAGAGCAAGAAACATAGTTCATGCCGCAAGTCTGGAAGAAATCGATAGATGCCGGATCACCACCGTGTTCACCGCAAACACCCAACCAGATATGCGGGTTAGAGCTGCGGGCTTTTTCACAAGCCAGCTTAACCAAGCAGCCAACGCCTTCAACGTCAATAGATGCAAACGGATCTGCAACATAAACGCCGCGGGCACGGTATTCATCCAAGATAGCACCGGTATCATCACGGCTCATACCCAAAGTTGTCTGAGTCAGGTCGTTTGTACCGAAACCGAAGAATTCGGCAGACTGAGCCAGCTCATCAGCCTTCAGGGCAGCACGCGGCAGTTCAATCATGGAACCGACTTCATACTTAATCTTCTTGCCTTTTTCGGCGAAGATTTTCTCGGCTGTGCTGTCAATAATAGCTTTAACAATGTCAAGCTCTTTCTTAGAACCTGTCAACGGAACTTCGATTTCCGGCAAAACTTTAATACCGGCATCGGCACATTCCATAGCGGCTTCCAGAATAGCACGGGTTTGCATCTCGCAGATTTCCGGATAGGTAATCGGCAAACGGCAACCACGGTGACCCAACATCGGATTGGCTTCATGCAAAGCATTGGCACGTTGTTTAACTTTTTCCAAAGTCATGCCCATTTTGTCAGCCAGTTCTTGCATTTCGGCATCAGTATGCGGCAGGAATTCGTGCAAAGGCGGATCCAACAGGCGGATAACAACCGGCAGACCTTCCATGATTTTGAACAGATCTTTGAAGTCCTGCTTCTGATACGGCAACAGGCGAGCCAAAGCGGTGCGGCGGCCTTCTTCGTTTTCAGACAAAATCATCACGCGCATGTCAGGAATACGATCAGCGTCAAAGAACATATGTTCGGTACGAGCCAGACCAATACCCTGAGCACCAAAGTCACGGGCTGTCTGAGCATCTTTCGGAGTTTCGGCATTGGCACGAACTTCCATTGTGCGGATTTCGTCAACCCAGCCCATCAATTTACCAAAGTTACCGGTATTGGTATCGGCTTTAACCGTCGGAACCTGACCTTCGATAATCTGGCCTTTGGCACCGTCCAGAGATACCCAGTCGCCTTCTTTGACAACAACGCCTTTGTCAGTGGTCATAGTCTTTTTGGCATAGTCAATATGAATTTCATGAGAACCGGAAACGCACGGCGTACCCATACCGCGGGCAACAACGGCCGCGTGAGAGGTCATACCGCCGCGGGCAGTAATAACGCCTTGGGAAGCATGCATGCCGCCGATGTCTTCCGGAGAAGTTTCATTACGGATAAGAATAACTTTCTCGCCTTTGGCAGCCCATGCCTCTGCATCTTCAGCGCTAAATACGGCACGACCGACAGCAGCGCCCGGAGAAGCAGGAAGACCTGTAGCAATAACGTTTTTCTTAGCTTTCGGATCCAACATCGGGTGCAAAAGCTGGTCAAGCTGATCAGCGCCAACACGCATAATAGCTTCTTCTTTGTTCAACAGGCCTTCTTCAACCATTTCTACAGCCATACGAACAGCAGCGGCTGCAGTACGTTTACCGTTACGGCACTGCAACATCCAAAGCTTGCCGTGCTCAATGGTGAATTCCATATCCTGCATGTCTTTGTAGTGTTTTTCCAGATTGTTACGAACATCAACCAGTTCCTGATACAGGTGCGGCCATTTTTCTTCCAGAGAAGTGCCATCGCCTTTAGAAGCCATCGGTTGCGGCGTACGAATACCGGCAACAACGTCTTCACCTTGAGCATTTACCAAATATTCGCCATAGTAAACATTTTCACCGGTAGCAGGGTCACGAGAGAAGCAAACGCCGGTAGCGCAGTCATCACCGGCATTACCAAACACCATGGTCTGTACGTTAACTGCTGTACCCCAGTCACCCGGAATATTGTTCAGTTTACGATAAGTAATGGCACGATCAACCATCCAAGAACCAAATACGGCGCCGATACCGGCCCACAACTGATCCCACGGATCCTGCGGAACGATTTTGCCCAATTTCTGACCGATAGCTTTGTACTGATTAACCAGTTCTTTCAAATCTTCAGCCGTCAAATCCGTATCAGATTTGTAACCTTTGGATTTTTTCATATTTTCCAAAGCTTCTTCATACAAATCCAAATCTGCACCCAAAACAACGTCGGAGAACATTTGCAGGAAACGACGATAAGAGTCGTAAGCAAATCTCTCAGAACCGGAAGCCTTGGCCAAAGCTTTAACTGTTTCATCATTCAAACCGAGATTCAAAACGGTATCCATCATACCCGGCATAGAAACACGGGCGCCGGAACGAACAGAGAAGAGCAACGGATTGTTGGCATCGGCAAATTTTTTGCCCATAATTTTCTCAACGCTGGCAACAGCTTCACGAACCTGATCTTTCAAATCAGACGGATAAGTTTTGTTATTGTTGTAATAATATGTACAAACTTCTGTCGTTACAGTAAATCCGGGAGGTACAGGCAAACCGACCTTGTTCATCTCAGCCAGGTTAGCGCCTTTACCGCCAAGGAGGTTACGCATGCTGGCATCGCCTTCGGCTTTGCCGTCACCAAATGTATATACCCATTTACTCATGGTCTATTTAGCTCCTTAAGCTTATAAAGTTAAAATATAGTTGTATCAGAAATACAACCCGTTAAAGTTAAAAACTGCGTTGAATTTAGAACATTTCTGACGATTCTACAAGCAAAATTTTTGATTCGAAGATTTATACACAGATTCCGCCGATTCGACGGCATTACTCTTTTTAACATTCAACTTTCTCCTCTGTTTTACCGCCTGCATGAGAAGAACTCAAATTTAGAAAGGTGTAGAATGAGACTAATAAGGCGGCTTTTAGCTGCGAGAAAAATTTTAACAACCGCTAAAATTTTAGAAGTTTGATAAAGCCCCCTGCTGCCGGTGAAGCAAAATTCGACGTGTACAACGTCCAGTACACGAGAATTTTGAAGCGCCTGCATGAGAAGAACTCAAATTTAGAAGGGTGTAGAATGAGACTAATAAGGCGGCTTTTAGCTGCGAGAAAAATTTTAGTGTACAAAAGAAGTACATGAATTTTTCGAGACAGCGTAAAACCGCCTTAGTAGTCCATTATCCACCCTTCTAAGGAATGTAGACCGTGTGAAGCATATTAGTCCTTCCCTTTTTGCCAAGCGGGAAACCGGCCGTAATAATAATGAAATCACCAGACTTCGCATATCCGTTTTCCTTGACCAATTTAATGGCAATTTCTTCCACCTTGTCAAAGCTTTTATAACTCTCTTTATTAAGAAAAGGTTTCGTTCCCCAAACCAGTGCCATCCTCCGAGCCACTTCTGCATCTGGTGTAACGGCAAGAATAGGCTGAGTCGGACGTTCACGCGCTGCCAGCAATGTCGTAAATCCGGAAGTCGTATAAGTCACAATCGCCGATACATTTTTCAAAACTCCGGAAATCTCACTGGCCGCAAAAGTAATGGCATCTGCCTCTCCGCAACAACAAGGATGAATGCGAGAATTTTCCATATGTTTGTAAAACAACGGATCAGCCTCGACTTTGGTAATAATGCTGTTCATCATTCTTACGGCTTCAACCGGATATTTTCCGGCCGCACTCTCGGCTGACAGCATAACCACATCGGCGCCATCATACACGGCAGTCGCCACATCGGAAACCTCGGCGCGTGTCGGACTGGGATTATTAATCATCGATTCCAACATCTGAGTTGCCACAATCACCGGACGCGCATATTTGCGGCAGGCCGTCACAATCCGCTTTTGCAAAACAGGTACCGTCGGCAACGGACATTCCACGCCCAAATCGCCGCGCGCTACCATAATAGCGTCCGAAAGCTCAATAATCTGCTCCAGATCATCAATGGCGCTCGGCTTTTCCAGTTTGGAAATCAGCCAAGCCTTATCGCCGATAAGCTCACGCGCATAGCGCACATCGTCAGCAGACTGCACAAAAGACATACCAATCCAGTCAACCCCGAGTTTAAGTGCAAACTTTAAGTCGTCTTTGTCTTTCTCGGTAATAGCCGAAATCGGCAACTGCGTATTCGGCAGGTTCACGCCTTTATGACTTGACAAATAGCCTCCGACCTTAACAATCGTCCGCATCATATGGTCATTCGCTTCTTCCACGTCCAAAACAATACTGCCGTCATTAAGCAAAAGCTCGTCACCGGCTTTGACCGCGGCAAAAATCTCGGGATGCGGCAAATTAACGCGAGTAACATCACCGGGGACTTTATCCATATCCAAAACAAAAGACTGCCCGTCTTTCAAAAAGACCTTGCCGTCGGCAAACTCGCCAACCCTGAGTTTTGGCCCCTGCATATCGGCCAGAATGGAAATATGAACTTTCTTTTCCTTCTCAAGCTTGCGCACAATCTCATAACGTTCCTTATGCTCTTCATGAGTTCCATGGCTGAAATTAAAGCGAAATCCGTCCACACCGGCATCAATCAATTTTTCAATTTGTTCACGGGTTGAAGAAGACGGACCGATGGTTGCAAGAATTTTTGTTTTGGTTTTTTGCGGCATATGACACCTCGTAAAAATTTAAATCAGAATACTGACAGCAATATCAAAAATAAGTTAATAGCTTATTAAACTTATTATTGTAAAACACAAACATCTTTGTTAACTTATACCACGAAGTAATTAATTTTTAGGAGAAAACAATGAGTGAAGAAGAACAAAAATCAGATGTCGGCGGCATTGCGGCTGACCGTCTGCGTTCGCTGATTGAACGAATTGAACGTCTGGAAGAAGAGAAAAAAGGCATCAGCTCCGACATCCGCGACATTTTTGCCGAAGCCAAAGGCGCCGGATTCGATGTCAAAACCATGCGCACAATCCTCAAACTGCGCAAGATGAACGCCGCCGACCGCGACGAGCAGGAGTTCCTGATTGAGACCTACCGCAAAGCTCTGGACATTTAAGTCAAAAGCCCGTTATGCAAACGGGCTTTTTTTACAGTTTGAGCACAATTCCGACAACCGCGCCCAAAAGAATATAAACTATCGGATGCAGCTTGATAAAATGGATAGCCGCAAAGAACGCCATACAGATAACCGCAGTCAAAATATTGACAACCGCCAGATTAAACAACTGTACTGAAGCGCCGAAAATAAGCGCCACCACTGCCGGACGAACAGCGTAAAAACCTGTTTGCAGATAACAATTGTCCTTAAATCGAAACAACATTTTGCTCACCCAGACAATCACAATCAACGATGGCAGCGTCAGCCCGAACGTCGCAATCATACCGCCCCAAACACCGGCAGTGTTAAAACCGGCATAAGTGGACATATTCACCCCGAGCGGCCCCGGTGTGGATTCTGAAATTGCAATCATATCCGCCAGTTCCTGATAAGAAAACCAACCGTATTTATCACTCAGATTAAACAAAAACGGCACCGTCACCAAACCGCCGCCGATAGCCAGCAGGCCGATTTTAAAAAACTCCCAGAACAACAAAACGTAAATCATTATCTGCTCCTCCGCTTTTGCAAAACGACGCCAAAAGCCACGGCCAAAAACACAATGACCGCCGGTGAAACCTTCAGCCCCAGCAACAGCCCGAAACTGACGACCAAAATTCCCAGACCGGTTTTGTCTCGGATTCCTTTTTTCCAAAAAGAAATCAACGTTTCCGCAATCAGAGCCACAACCACGATTCGAATACCGGTAAAAGCATGCGCCACATACGGATTATCCAAAAAATTCCTCAGCAGCGAAGCAATCAGCATAATCAAAATCATTGACGGCGCAATAATACCGAAAGTTGCAACCACAGCACCGGTTTTGGCCCTCATTTTATAACCGCAGAAAGTCGCCACATTCACGGCAATAATCCCCGGCGTACACTGTCCGATGGAAAAATAATCCATCAGATCGGATTCGCTTATCCATTTACGCCTGTCCGCAAGCTCGGCCTTTAAAAGCGGAATCATTGCATAACCGCCGCCAAACGTAAACATTCCGACCTTAAAAAAAGAAAAAAACAACTGCCATAACAATTTCATAACATTATCCTCTGGTTTTCTTTAAGCTAATTATTATATCGTTAGCAGACAAGAGACAAGAAAATTTTCCAATAAGGATAAAGAATGATTATTGCGTTGCCCAAAGAAACCACTCCGCACGAAAAACGCGTTGCGCTGACGCCTGAAATTGTCAGCAGGCTCATCACCTGGGGATATCAGGTCAGGGTTGAAAAAGATGCCGGAACGGCTGCCGGTTTTTCTGACAAGAATTATCACAGCGCCGGAGCCGAAATTGCCGAAGGAGCCGCCCAAACTTACGCCGGCGCGAACATTGTCTGCAAAATCTGGGCACCCCTGCCCGCTGAAGACAAATACTTAAAAAAAAGCATGACCGTTATCGCCAATTTTCAAACGCTCGGCAATATAAAACGCACCGACAAATTCGCCGCCCTCGGCCTGACCTGTTTCGCGCTGGAGATGATACCGCGGACTTCCCGCGCCCAGTCAATGGACATCTTATCGTCCCAAAGCAACCTCGCCGGATACAAAGCGGTTATTGAAGCGGTCAAACGTCTGGACAAAGCCGTCCCGATGCTGATGACCGCCGCCGGTACGATTTCTCCGGCAAAAGTACTGATTCTGGGCGCAGGCGTTGCCGGACTGCAGGCCGTTGCAACCGCCAAACGTCTGGGTGCGCAGGTCTACGCTTCCGATATCCGCCCTCAGGTCAGGGAACAAGTTGAATCCCTCGGCGGCAGATTTCTGGACATTGAAACCGATGAAAGTCTGGAAAATGCCGGCGGATACGCCAAAGAAACCACCAAAGACTATCAGAAAAAACAAAAACAGGCTATTACCGAACAACTCAAAAAAACCGACATCTTAATCACAACAGCTCTCATCCCCGGAAAAACGGCCCCTCTTCTGATTGACAAAGAAATGCTGGCGCTGATGCCGGACGGCAGTATCGCTCTTGACATGGCCGCTTCATCAGGCGGCAATATCGAAGGCTCGGCCGAAGGCAAAGAAACCGAGGTCTCGGGTGTCAGGGTACTGGGCGCCTCCAATCTGGCGTCAGAACTTCCCAATACCGCCAGCCGACTGTTTGCCAATAATATTTATAACTTCTTAAATGCCATGTACGATTCGGAAGAACACAAAATCATTTTCCGTTTTGAAGACGAACTTGTCAACAAAACCTGCATATGCAAAGACGGAGAAATAAGATGATAGATATTTGGTCCCTGCTCACGATTTTGGTTTTGGCCTGTTTTGTCGGCTACTTTGTCGTCTGGGGCGTAACGCCAGCGCTGCATTCTCCGCTCATGAGCGTATCCAACGCCATTTCCGGAATCATTATTGTCGGCGCGCTGATAACCGCCGGCGTAGCAGAGATGAATACCTCAAAAATCTTCGGTCTGATTGCCGTATTTCTGGCCAGTGTAAACATCTTTGGCGGCTTTGCCGTTTCACACCGCATGCTGATAATGTTCAAAAAGAAAAAATTTCCTGAGGAGAAAAAATAATGAATAACGCATTCTTCTCAGCGTCCTATTTGCTATCAGGGATCTTGTTCATTCTGGCAATCCGCGGGCTGGCCTCTCCTCAAACGGCCCGCAAGGGCAACATTCTCGGTATGCTTGGCATGACCATTGCCATCGTAATAACGTTAATGCTGCCGGAAATCAAAGACATCTACTGGATTCTGCTGATGATACTCAGTGGCGGACTGGTCGGAACCATTTTTGCATTAAAAGTAAAAATGACGGCGCTTCCGCAAATGGTTGCCGCATTTAACGGACTGGGAGGACTTGCCGCCGTTTTTATCTCCGCAGCCGAAATTGCCGCCGGTTCCCAGGCCCGTCTGGAAGCCTCTTTCGGAATGCTCATCGGTGCCGTCGCTTTCTCCGGCTCGCTGATAGCCTTTGCCAAACTTCAGGGGATTATGTCGCCCAAAGCCATCATATTTGCCGGACAACAAAGCATAAATCTGTTTTTTGTTCTTGCCATTATCGGCTTAACCGCCGCTTACATAATCAACGGCAATATTGAATTATTTGAGATTCTAGTCTGCCTGTCAATCGTTTTTGGACTACTGTTGATTCTGCCGATTGGCGGTGCCGATATGCCGGTTGTCATATCGGTTCTTAACGCTTACTCCGGCTGGGCGGCCGTGGGTATCGGTTTTTCCTTAAACAATGTTTTGATGATTATTGTCGGAGCAATCGTCGGCGCCGGCGGCGCAATCCTGTCTTACATTATGACAAAAGCCATGAACCGCTTGCTGCTCAGCGTCATGCTTGGCGGATTCGGACTGGAAAAAACCGAAGACCTGCAACAAAATTCCCGTGACCGCAAAGTTGCCAAAGCTGGGAATCCGCAGGACGCCGCATTTATTATGGAAAATGCCAACAAAGTCATCATCGTTCCCGGTTACGGCATGGCCGTTGCTCAGGCACAGTATGTCTTAAAAGAAATGGCCGATGACCTCCGCAAAGACGGTGTAGAAGTAAAATACGCCATTCATCCGGTCGCTGGACGAATGCCCGGTCATATGAACGTTCTGCTTGCCGAGGCTAATGTTCCGTATGAAGACGTCTATGAACTGGAAGAAATCAACCGCGAATTTGCTTCGGCTGATGTTGCTTATGTTATCGGCGCCAACGACGTAACCAATCCGCTGGCCAAAACCGCCCCAGATTCGCCGATTTTCGGTATGCCGATATTAGAAGTCGAAAAAGCCCGCACCGTGTTTTTTGTAAAGCGTTCTTTAGGCGCAGGCTATTCCGGTATCGAAAACCCGCTGCTCTTTGCAGATAATACAATCATGCTGTACGGTGATGCCAAAAAAGTCACTGAAGAAATCGTCTCGGCGCTGGAACAAAAATAACAATAAAAAATAAACGACTCTATAAAAAGAGGAAAATAAAACTAAACATTAAAACACCGTCTGAACAAACTGTTCAAACGGTATCTTAAATTCAGGGACTAACCCATTTTTGGCTATAGACCGGCAAAGCATCCGGAAAATTGCTGTAGACCTTTATTTGCAGGCTGTTTTTTGTAGTAACCACCTGCAGCCGGAACTCTTCTCCGCTGTCGGCAAATTTTCCCAAACACATCTCTTTGACACTGCTGTCTCCCGTCATAAAAATTTCAGAAAGAACTGTCACTGGCATATTTTTGCTCTGACGCCTGCCATTCAGATACAACTCTTTTCCCCGAAAATAAATTCTTTTCAAAACGTAGAGCATTTGTAAATTGTCGTCCCAGATAAATTCAACCCCGAGCTCCGGTATTGAAAAATATTCATTTTTCGGCGGATGCCGGTAAACCGGATCAACTTCGGCCTGACGAACAAGACGATTAGGAACAAACTCACCTTCGGTATTTCCGTTAAAGTGCTGGCAAAAACATTTCAAAGGTAGAAACATTGCCGCAAACATAAGTAAACAAAATAATTTTCTCATATTCTAAAATTTATAATAATACTTAATTCCGCACCACATTAGCATAAAAAACATTTTTGTCGAGTCATAATCACCAATACAAAAGCAGAGCAAACAGCAAAAAACCATAAATCAGTATACCGGAAACAAACATCCCCGCCACACGAAAATCCGCTCGTGACGGCATGGCATTTTCAATAATAATCGTCTGCAAAAGCACATACAAAATGTAGTTTGTCAAATTCATCGGCAGTTGTGGCAAAATATAACGATTGATGTAAAAACCGAGTGGCAACAGCAATAACGGCGCCATGGCTGCCGGCACGGCATTATAATATGTCACATTCTGAAAACCTACGCTTCCCATCACATAATAACCGTTCAAATCCCGTTTCGGCCAAAGACTGAAATTCACCGGACGAGCGTTCATCAGCAACCCGACCCAATAATGCATAAATTCATGCAAAATCGTCCCTGGAATATTCACCAGCGCCGACAACCACAAACTGCGATAAGCAGCATATTTTGCCCGCACCAGAAAAATCACCAGCAAAATCAAATAAAAGCGATTATCAGCCACCGTCCAAAAAAGCTCTGAACTATTCCAGTAAGACGCCAGTTTTTGCCAAATTTCATACAGCATCAGCCCTCCTGTCTCAAAACTTTCAGACCGGCCAGATAACAATTAAGCAACAGCTTACAAATGTTTTTACGGCTGTGCTTTCCGCCCTGCTGTGTCGCTAAAAAAGAACTCAGGCTGAACATGGCAAGCATCAATACCTGCCGAAAAAGTTTTTTCTCCTTCCGCCCGAAATGGCCGACTTCACGTTCAAAATCCTTCTTCCACACGTCTGCCAGCCTGACAAACCGGCGCAGATAAGCAGACGGCAAACTGCTTTCTTTATGGTAAAGATGAAAGTTAAACAAAAGGAACCATAAATTTTCATGCCCCAATACCCAGCCGGCATAAACATCCGCATACATATTCAGATTTTTATAACTGTCCTGCGAAGGCACAATCTGCCGCATTGCCAGAACCAAATCGTCCAGTGTCTGCATATTCTGTGCAATCACAAAATTATCCATATTGGCAAATTGATTATAAATCGTCCCGACGGAACAGCCTGACACTTCTGACAACTTGCGCGCTGTCAGAAATTCAGCCCCTTTCTGTACTACAAGCTTCCGTCCGGTCTTAATTAACAAAGCCCTGATTTCTGCTTTCTTATTGTCTTTTGTATCTGTCATTATTATATCATCTTAACAAAATATTTGTAAATTAAGGCTATATTAAAACAAATCTGAACAGTGTTCAATTTTTTTATTGCCGGTAAGGATAAAAATATGAAAAAGAGTTTTTACATCATCGCCACTCTGCTCTGCACAGCTGCTTTTGGGCTCCGTGCTCAGGAAAACGCCGATTTTTATAAAGATATCATGATCTCTGAAGAGCTCAAAATGCATGACAAAATGGATGACGCCTCACAACAGGCTCGTAAACTGCTCAAACAAAAACAAAAACCTGTCAAACTCGCCCTGCCGGAGGAAATCGAGCCGGCTCGGCTGCGCAAACGCAAACCGGTAGAGATCAAAAAAGCCGCGCCGGAAAACTTGTCGCCGGCACCATTCGGACTTCTCTGGGGAGCAACCATTGCCGATATCAATGACCTCGGCATCACGCTTAATTCCATCGAAATCAAAGATTATGTCAACACTTTCAGCGCCAAAAACTTGCCCAAATCCGTCATCGGATTCCGGACGGTTGACGTTGTTTTCGGACAAGAAAACGAACTTTGGCGGATTATCGCTTATGGCAACTTTCTCAATGATGACGCCTCCGCCAGCAAAGTCATGCTTGAATACCGCAAATATTATGCCCTTTTGAACAAAAAATACGGCAATGCGCAGGAAACTTATATCCCCGCAGCTACCAACGTTGACCAAAATTCCAAAGATGAATCGGCACCGGCGTTCGTACCGTGCAAAAACGCCCCCAACCCGCAAAATGCACCGAACTTGTTAAAAAATCTGCAATCGGGACAGACCACGATTTATGCCACTTTTCAAAACAAAGACACCGGCGCGGCTTTAACAGTCAGCGTTGATGGAGAAGGTAAAAGCTACATCACCATTGACTACAGAAGTTTGAGGATTCTCCGCCGGCGCGAAGCGCAAACTCTGGATGCTCTATAATTTTTAAGGATTGAACAAAATGAAAAAAGTTAGTTTCTGCGGCATCACCGGCAACGGCATGAGCGCCCTCGCCCAAATCTTAAAACTTGAGGGCTGTGAAGTCCGCGGTTCCGACCTGAATATTGACAAAGGACTGGACGGAGACCACCGCCGCGAAAAACTGGAAGCTGTCGGCATCAGATTTTTTCCGCAAGACGGTTCTGCAGTCTCCGATGATTTGGACACGCTGTATATCACTAGTGTCATCAATGAGCAAAATCCCGATGTTAAAACCGCTCTTGCCAAAGGCGTTAAAATTCAAAGCCGCTCGGATCTGCTGGCCGAAATTTTTCATCGCAGCAAATATGGCATTGCCGTCGGCGGCACCTGCGGCAAAACCACAACCACGGCCATGATCGGATACATTCTCAACGAACTCGGCAAAAAACCTTGTGTCATAAACGGTGGTTTTTTCAAAAACTATGCCTCAGACAAAGGACTTGCCAACTACATTTATAATCGCGGCGAAATCTGCGTGATTGAAGCCGACGAAAGCGACGGCTCGATTTGCAAATATCATCCTTACATTGCCTTGATTAACAATATCGGACATGACCACAAACCTCTGGAAGAGCTGAAAGAATATTTTTCCGAATTCGCAGCTCATACGTCGCGCGGCGTTGTTGTCAATTATGATTGTCCGAATGCCCGTATAATCAGCCATCACCCCAATACTTTTTCCTATTCGGTTTCAGATTCCCGCGCCAATCTCTTTGCTTCGGAAATCGGGCTGACAGAACATGGCGTAAAATACACCATAGCCGGACAAAGCTTCAACCTTCAGCTGCTCGGACGTTTTAACATTTCTAACGCTCTGGCCGCCATCTCGGCCTGTATGCTGCTCGGCATTGACAAATTTGAAGCCGCCCGCACTCTCGAAGGCTTTACCGGAACCGAGCGCCGTCTGGAATGTATTGGCCGAAGCAAACGCAGCGGCATAACAGTCTATGACGATTTTGCCCACAATCCGCAAAAAATTGAAGCCTCGCTTGGTACATTAAGAGAATACCCCGGCAGAATCATTGCCGTCTATCAGGCTCACACGCCTTTCTCCGCCCGCAATACCGGCAAAGAAGACGGCGAAGTTTTCGGCCGTACTCTTAACAAAGATGACATTCTTCTCATGCCGGACATTTATGAACGCATTCCGGAACGCGATACCGACATTTCCGGCGCAAACCTCGTACAATACGCCAAAGACAACGGTGTAAATGCACTGTATCTGGAAACCAAAGACAAAGTTCGGGAATATATTTTGCAAAATGCCCGTCCCGGCGACCGTATTATCGTCATGGGCGCGCATGACAATTCCCTTCCCGATTTTTGCCGCAGTCTTTTGAAGGATTTATAAAAATGAAAATACCGTCAGGCAGCAAAGTGGGCATTGTATCTCCGTCCAAACCCGTACCTGAGAAAGCCGTAACCCACGGACTGGAATATTTGTGCGGTCTCGGCTACATACCGATAACAGGCAAACATGCTTTTGATACTTACCGCTATATGGCCGGCACGCCGCAAGACCGTGCCGAAGACCTGATGTCCTTTTACCGCGATCCGGAAATCAAGGCCATTTTCAGCACTGCCGGCGGCGACGGTTCACAAATGATTGCCCCGTTTCTGGATTATAGCATTATCGCACAAAATCCCAAACCGCTCATCGGCTTCAGCGACACAACCGCCATACAAAATGCAATCATCGCCCAAACCGGCACACCGCAGCTGACCGGTTTTCTGCTGTCTTATGATTTTACTGACGGTTCCCTGCCCGACACCAAAATCAACGCCTCGCTCACAACATTGCTGAACGGCGACAAACTCAAAGTATCCGGCGGACAATGTGTCACGCGCGGACAAGCGGAGGGCATACTGGTCGGCGGCTGCCTCAGCCTGTTCAAAAGCCTTTGCGGCACGCCTTACTTTCCGTCTTTAAAAAATGCCGTCCTGCTGATTGAAGACGTGGAAGAAAAAACCTACAAACTGGACTTAATGTTGGAACAACTGCGGCAATGCCCTGATTTTTCAAAAATCAGCGGCATTATCTTCGGAGATTTTTACAACTGCGAAATCCGTCAGCCGCAAGACGGCAGCACCGACGAGATGATAAACTATTTTACGCGGGAAATAAACATTCCTGTTATCCGCCATTTTCCGTACGGGCATAAAAAAAGCCGATACGTTTTACCGCTCGGCTCTCCGATTCGTCTGAACGCAGATAACTGTACTTTAGAACAACTCTGAGAAAAAGCGTTTTGCCCAAATCCAGTTCTGATTATTCAAATAATTAATCAGACGCATATAATCGTAAATACCGCTCCAGCTCCGGCTGTTAAAAGCCAGCATTGAACCAATGGCCCATAAATTCGCCGACGGCAGAAACAAAAAACAAAACTTATAAGACACTTTAATCAGGTCTGTCTGTTTTTCATGAATCTGTGATCCGACGGCGTCAAGGTGTTGGGCAATAAAAAAGCCCAAAATTCCGTTCAAAATAAAATTAGACGGCGCAAAATGCGTATAAATTGAAATTCCGAACATTACAAACAATGCTACTAGCGGAAAGAAATACGGCGCAATGATAATCAGCCAGTTTCCTCTTCCGGCAAAAGCCATCTCGCCGCCGGTATCATCTGGATTAACACGGATACTCTTAACCTTGTGCAGCGTCAGCAATGCAAAAAAACCATGTGCCAGCTCATGCGTTGCCACCTCAAATGTCTGGTTGATTTCTTTGTCCATCATGGAGCGGCAGATAAAAAAGAAGATAAAACCGGCAATCAACCATACATAATGCAGCTCAAAAAAACGAAAATACCCGAAAGACTGGATAAACGCCGGCAGACTTAAAAACATAAATATCCCCACCGGCCATTTGAACAAATCAATTAATCTGTCGACTAAAATACGCATATAAAAAACCTCCGTATTTTTGCACTATACATAAAAAAAAACCTATTTTCATCATAAATTTGCGATATCAACACCTATCCCTTTCCGCCGCGCTCTTGCGCCAAAAGATAAACAGGATAATAAAAACTATTGTCTTTCCAAAGTTTTCAGGCTATTATAATAAGAAAGATATGGATAATAAATAAGGAACAGTCCAATGGATAAGGAAAATAGCGAAGAATACCGGACTTTTGACTTCCTGATTAATGATGAAGACGAAGTCATGCTGCTGTTGTATGAACAGGAAAGCGAACCTAAAAACGCAGCAATCGAATTAAACGAAGAAAAAAAATCTGCCGTTCTTTATCGTAATGAAAATGATGAAATCATGCTGACTGATATTCCTGAAAACGTTTTTGACAGCCTGCAGGATGCTGACAAACTTATGGTCTGTGAGTTGAGCGTGGAAGAAAAAGAAGAAGACACAAAAATAGTCTATGCTTACGAAGCCGAAATCAGCGATTAAAAAGCAGTTTTTTTACACGCTCCGCAATTTGCGGAGTGTTTTTTATCAGACAATACCGAAAATTATCAAATATTGCCAAACGGCTGCAACAAATCAATAAGCACATTTTCCGCTGTTTGTCAGACAACAACCGCATTAATGCTGGGAGGTAAAAATAACCTGCTTACTGCTGCGGCGAGAAAGCAACCTCTGAATATAGCGTCCTTGATAAAGATTAATCCCTAGCGAATTACCGACCTCAACCGCCTGTGGTTCATCTACCCGACACAAAATCATTTTAGCCCGTTCAGCCTTGTTCACATAATCCATAAAATGTTTGTCTTCATGAATCACATCCATAAAAGTAGGATGCCAGATAATCTTAATCAAATCGGCATCAAGCTGCTCACGGTTCAAATACTTCAGCTTATCAACCGTAATACCATCAATACAAATTTTATACCCGCGTGACTGGGCAAAAGTCTTGGCCAGAATAAAAGCCTTGATATCACTGAAAATATCCAATAGCTGCAACTCCAATACAATCGTCGACCGCATGGAGGCGTTAATATCCTCGTCAAACTCCAAAAACTCATCCGACAAAACTGTTGAAACATTCAGGTTAAGGCTAAAATTGCTAGTCAGAGAGCCATCGTCATGATTACTGATACTGGCCAGCACACGCTTGTCAAGCGTTTCGGTCAGATATTGAAACAACCATGGATTGGCCGTCAAATCCACGTCTGGCAAAAGCGTATCCCGCAAATCGGCAATTGAAACATAAACTTCCTCAAACAGCATTTGCGGCTCTGACTTTCCGATAATGGCACAAATGGCCTGCCGCCGAATAAGGCTGGAAAAATCCGCCATTGACAATGTTTTGGTCAGTTTACCGAGCATATAAGGCGTCAATTCGTTTTTTGAGCGAGTTGTCACCTTAGAAAAGGTCCACAATTTGCCCTCGCCGCCGCCAGAAACCATAACCGGTTCTTTCTTTCCTGCAGCCTGTTTGCTCGCTTCGCTGGTTATCAGACGCTGAAACTCCGACATATCGGTGCGCAAGGAAAAAAACTTCAAAAAGCCAGCGGTCTCTAGATCAAAATTATCCTTTATCAGCCTGTCATCATGCAGAATAAAACGGATTTTAATAATACATGCCTGAATTTCTTCTTTTGCCTTTGCTCGATATATCACCACCAAATCATCATTGGGCAGAGAAAAAATCTCACCGTTGTTTTTACGGTTCAAATTATCAAAAGTATCAAGCAGCCCTTGCTTCTGAACTGTTTTAAGACTAGGGTTTTCCAGCTGGTTGATTTTAATGTAAAGAGCATTATAGTCATTAATGTCTTTTTCAATATTTTTCAGATAATCCAAAACAACCGCATCTTTTTTCAAGGTTGTTTTTTCTGCCGAAACAGGATTGGTGTTTTTTGAAAAATTAAACATCAGCTACCCTTCCAACAACTTTTCCAAAATCTCTTTCTGCGTACATTCGTCTCGAAAAGCGCCCCACAACAAACGGCGGCGTTTCAGACAAGTTTTGGCGGAACAATATTTTGCATCGGGACATTGCTGCTGGACACAAGCCGCTTCCAGCCGATCAATCAACGGTCCCTGAAAGGTATGAAGCCCGTATTTCATACCCCAAACCAGCGCCTTATCACTGTCACATTTGGCCAAAACCACATTATCCGCCCCTAAAAACTCAACAATTTCCTTAATTCCTTCGTTTGCTACATCATATTCCATCAGCGGCTCCCAAAAAAGCTTAATCATATCCGGCTCCAGCCGCTTGAGATTCAACATATTCAACAGCGTTGGACTCATATTGTCAATCAACAGACGATGCCCGCCGGCTTTCAAAATCTCTTTCACCTTAAAATAAACCGGCAAATTGTTAAACACATCCATAAGCTGGACTTCTACAATCAGCTTTTGTCCGGGCTGTAAAAAATTTTTAGCCAACGTCACAAATTCCACAGAAAAGACAGAAGACAGATTCAAATTAAGACTGATTTGATTCGGCCAGTTCTTAATGTCTGAAGCAAAAAAAGAACTCATTGTTTTTTTATCAAGTTTTTGTGTCAGATACAAAAACAGCCAGCGGCTGGCCAGCAAATCCAACTTTCCGTCCAAATAAGAACTCAAATCCTTGACAGCAACAAAAAACTCCTGAAACTCGACCTTAAACTTCCCCGGTCCGCAAAGCTTCATCACGCTCTGGCGCTTAATGATTTCAGGAATATCAATCATATCAAGCTGTTCCATCACCATATCGATTTCATCGGCGCGGATCGGACGCTTAACTTCGGGCTGTACGGTAATATTGGCCAGATAATCAGCATTGTCACGCATTTTTTCAATAAAAGCGCAAAAAGAAATATAATCAGCCGGAAAAGAATAAAGAACCGCAAAATCTTTGACGTCATGACCATGTAAAACCGGATCGGAAGACAACCCCTGCCGGATTTTAAACACGGCCTCTTCAACCATACCCGACGTAATCCCCTTACCCAGAATGGCAAAATCGCCATTACTCATTACAAAGAAAGAACCCTGCGCATTACCGACCATACTGTCAAACAACTTGGCAAAAATCTTCACAAATTCCGGATGCCTGTTTTTGGGTTTCAGCTTGGAGATATTAACATACAACACCGAATATCCGAAAGGATTCCGTCCTATCCGGTTCAAAGCATCCAGCAAATATGTTTCGCCCATATTATTAGCAGATTTGGCCATTACTCTCCCGACAACCCCCATCATACATAACCATCAAATCATAAACTTGCTTTAGACTGATAGCAAGAACCTTTCTGAGTTTCTTCACATGCTTATAGCATTTTTGCCAGTTTGTCATGAAGTTCCTGAATGCTGTATGGTTTTTTCACAAAAGCCGTATTACGGTTTTCTTCCACAATTTTATTAACCTCCCGATCCTGCGTATAACCGCTCATAAAAATCGCCTTAAGCTTCGGATTTTTCAAAAGCAGTTTCTGATAAACCTCAACGCCGCTGATTTTAGGCATCACGACATCAAGCATCACCAGATCAAAACTCCGGTCATACAAGACCAATGCCTCTTCCGGAGCATTGCACGAAACCACGTCGCATCCCAGTCGCATCAAAATGTCTTTAAGCAGTTCATTCAAAATTTTTTCATCGTCCAAAACCAGAATACGCCCGTTAAGCTTTGCCGGCTGCACAAATTTTTCCGGCTGGCAGGCTTTAGATTTTTTAAGCGGAAAATACACATAAAACACCGTCCCCGCAGCAGAAGTTTCCACCCTGATGGTTCCTTTGTGCTCCCGAACAATACCATAAACCGCAGCCAAGCCGAGCCCCGTTCCTTTTCCGGTTTCCTTGGTCGTAAAAAACGGTTCAAAAATATTATGCAAAATCTTCTTGTCAATCCCTCGTCCGGTATCCCCGACCGAAAGCTCCAGATACCGCCCCGCCCTGACTTTCAAAAGACATGCCGAAATTTTTTCCTCATCCAGCATCACGGCCTGTGTTGCAATCGTCAGTCTGCCGCCCGCGGGCATGGCATCTTTGGCGTTAAAACCCAAATTAAGCAAAAGGCTCTGCAGATAATTCTTATCCCCGTAAATACAATAATTGTTTTTTTTGTTTGTCACGGAAATCTCAATATTTTTCGGCACGCCGTGCTCAAGCAGACACACTGCGTCATCTATTGTTTCCTTGATATTAATGTCTTCAAAATTCTTCTCTCTGTCACGGGCAAAAACTAAAAGCTGCGACGTCAAATAAGCCGCTCTTTTGCAGGTCCGGATAATAATGTTCACATATTTGCCGTCACTTTTCTCGTCTTTCTGCAGCCTGATAAACTCGGCCGCTCCCTGAATCCCCGCCAGCATATTATTAAAATCATGCGCCACGCCGCCTGCCAGCCGTCCGAGGGATTCCATCTTTTGCAAATGGCTCAACTGCGCCGCCTTTTTTTGAGCCTGTTTATTCCTCCACACCACCAGCACCAGCAGCATCAGTAAAAACAACATGGCGCCAAGGACATAAGGGCTGTATTTTTCCACCAGAGCCTCCCAGTGCAGATATTCAATATTCTGCCATTGTGAACGAATCTGCCAATGCTGCTCGGCATCGATTTTTTTCATAACGGCGTTTATATCCTGAAGCAATCTCTCATTTTCCGGCATGACGGCAAATCCGAACTCATAAGCCGACCCGACCACCGGCGCCACATAGAACAAACGGTCCAGTCCCAAACGGCTCCCCACAAATTTGGTGTGCAGAATATCGCCGATATAAAAAGGAATATCACCGCGGTTGACTGCTTTCATCGCGTCCATGGCATTGTCAAACACCACAAAATTGTGCTTGTTATCGTTAGTCAAAAGCCGGTGTGCCTTACTTTGCGGTGTAATGGCGATTTGCTGCGCCCCGATTTCGTCTATGGTATTAACCAACGTGCCTTTGGGGCCGAAAATTCCCAGCGATGAGGCCATATAAGGAACAGAAACCTGCCACTTCTGATTCGGAAAACGTTTTTTGACTGCCAGAGATACGGCGGTAATTTCACCATCTTGTAGTTTACGATACCCTTCTTCTTCGCTGTCAATCGGCACAATCTCAAATTCGTCCTGCAAATTGGCCTTCAAAATGTCAACATAATTTGAAGTAAAACCCTTCAGTGCCCCGTCTTCAATATACTCATACGGCGGCGAATACCGGAAGACTCCCAGACGGACAACCTCCGGCCGACTGTTTTCAGACGCTCTGGCTCCCCCGCATGCCGACAACAACACCCAAAGAACAAGTCCGGCTCCCACTGCCGCTTTTCTAACCAGATTTTGTCCCGTCATATACCTGCTCCCGTGTTCTTCTGAAAAATCAATTATTAGCACAGCAAAATCCATTTAAAACTTGACGATAAAAATTACTGTTGTTAAAAGGATTGTATCAGAAAATATTTAAAAAATAACTATTATCAGAACAGAAGGTAAAAAAGTAATGTTAACACCCAAAAATAACGCCGCATTCACCCGCAGCACTATCCTAAACAAAATTGCTGCCAGCTTTATCAAAGACCGCTTTGCTCATGTTGATGACATTGTTGCAGAAGTCAACCCCTGCTCCAGCTGCTCTAAACACTTGCAGTTTATTAATGAAATCAACAAAGCCCGCTGTATGGCTGCTCTCGGCTTTTGTCCTGAAGACGAAACTGATTCGTCAACAAAATCGCTGCATGACTACGCGATGGAAGCTTTAAGCCGCGAAAAACCCGGCAAAAGCAAAATTTCGGTGATTAACATTGCCTGCGCCGCCTGCAAACGCCAGCAATATGTCGTCAGCGATCAGTGCCGTTGCTGCTTGGCACAGCCCTGCCGCCTGAATTGCCCGAAAGAAGCAATTGATATTGTTGATGAACGCGCCAAAATTGACACCGCCAAATGCGTCAATTGCGGCCGCTGTCATGACGTTTGTCCTTATGGCGCCATTATCAAAGCCGTTGTTCCCTGTGAAGATGTCTGTCCGGTCGGCGCTATTACCAAAGACGAGTTTGGCAAAGAACATATCGATCATGAAAAATGCATCTCCTGCGGCAAATGCTTAAATTCCTGCCCGTTTGACGCCATTGTCGAGCGCTCCGAAATGATTGATGTCATGAACAAAATCCATAACAGCGACAAAAAAGTCATCGCCATGGTTGCTCCGGCCATTGTCGGCCAATACAACGGCACAGTAAACAACATGGTCGGCGCACTGAAAAAAATCGGCTTTGACGAAGTGTTTGAGGTTGCCGTCGGGGCGGACATCACCACTCGTAAAGAGGCTGCTGAATTTGCAGAGAGAATGGAAGAAGGCCAAAAATTGATGACTACCTCCTGTTGTCCGGCTTATTACTATGCCGCCAAAAAACATATTCCGGAAATTGAACCTTTTGTTTCCGGCACCCGCAGCCCGATGTACTACACTGCCGAATTGGTCAAAAAAGAACATTCTGACTGTATTGCTGTATTTTTGGGCCCGTGTCTGGCCAAACGCGTTGAGGCCGAAGACGACCCCAATGTCGATTACGTTTTAACCTTTGAAGAAGTTGACGCCATGCTCAATGCTCAGGGGATTAAAGTAGAAGAATGCGAACCGCAGGAATTTACAATGATTTCAAGCGCTCAGGGACGACGTTTTCCGTTAACCGGCGGCGTTGCCGGCGCAGTTGCTTCTCTGCTTGACGGCAAGGTGGAAATTCGCGCCGAAAATATTGACGGCCTGACCCGTGACAGCATAAAATTGTTAAAACGCTATGCCACCAAAGGCTGCGACTGCAATATGCTGGAAGTTATGGGTTGCGAAGGCGGCTGCATTTCCGGTTTAGGATGTGTTGCCCTCCCCAAAAAAGCAACGCGCGCCGTAGAAGCTTATGTTGCTCAGGGACAGAACCTAAAAGATCAGAAACAATAAAATTATGCCCTTTGGTCTTCCAAACCAAAGGGCTTTATGAAAGAAAATCAGCATGGAATCTTTTAGTTTTCATAACCCGACAAAAATCGTATTTGGTAACGGCAGCTCCGGCAGCATTGGCAGTCTGGTAAAACCGTTTGGCAACAGGGTCTTACTGGTATATGGTAAAGAAAGCATAAAAAAAAGCGGCCTGTATCAAAAAATTTGTCGGCAATTAGATGAACAGGGCATTAAAATTATTGAACACGGCGGCGTAAAATCCAATCCATGTCTGGAACACACGCGCAAAGGCATAAAGAAAGCCTTGTCTTATCGGGCCAAATTCATTATTGCCGCCGGCGGCGGAAGTGTTATTGACGAGGCCAAGGCTATCGCTGCCGGCGTCGGCAGCAAAGCTGACGTTTGGGACTTTTTTCTGAAAAAAAGCCCTATAACAAAAGCTCTGCCGCTCATAACAATATTGACCATTCCGGCAACCGGCAGCGAAATGAATCCCAATATGGTTATCACAAATGAAGAAACCAGCGAAAAGCTCGGCTTATCGGATGAACATTTGTATCCCCGTATATCAATTCTTGATCCGGAACTGACCTATACAATTCCGGCCCAATACACCGCTTATTCCGCAGCAGATATTATTTCACATTTAATTGAAAGCTATTTTACTAATAACGGCGGCTGGACACCGGTTCAGCAACGTTATGTCGAAGGCTTGGTAAAATCGCTGATTGAAACCGTTGAACGACTGATGGTCAATCCGGAAGATAATGAAGCCCGTGCCGCAATGATGTGGTGTGCAACTTTAGGTGGGAACGGCTTGAACACGGCAGGCATTGGCATATATTCAATGCCATGCCATACTCTGGAACACCCACTGAGTGCAGTATACGACATTGCGCACGGTTCCGGCCTGAGCATCATTACGCCGGCTTGGCTTTCTTTGCGCCTGAAAGATAAAAAAGACCGGATTGCCCGTTTCGGAAGAGAGGTTTTCGGCCTAGCGCAGAAAAACGACCAACAGGCTGCGGAAGAAACCATAAAAGCATTAAAAAACTGGTATGTAAAAATCGGTACGCCGGTAAGTATGAAGGAAGCCGGCATTTACGCGCCTAACATTCAACAGCTTGTCAGCCTGGCTCTTAAAGGAGCCAAACTGCGCAGAGTTCCGGAATTGCCGGAACGCTTTGTTGAAAAATTATATCAGGCCTGCATTTAAGAGGGGAATTTTCTCCTCTATTTTTCAAATGCAGCTTTCTTATTCTGATAAAACAATTGCAAACGGGAATATTCATTATCTCCAAATTCTCATACAATTCTGGATTATCCGGAGCAGCCCCCTAGCGGCAATAACCTCCATATCATTAAAATAATAACTATAAATTTTTGAAAATACCGGAATAGCTCATTATTATGACATAACTACAGTAATGAAATATTTCCGGCTGCCATACGACCTCTGTCATTATACACATCATAAGAAACACGTTGTCCGTCATGCAAACGGCGCAATCCTATTTTCTCAATTTGTGTAATATGAACAAATACATCTTTAGGTCCGTCATCGGGAACAATAAAGCCATATCCTTTTTTACAGTCAAACCATTTTACTGTACCTTGTTTCATAATCTTAATCCTTTTGTGCTATGTTGTATCCGTTAACGATGATCTTTTATATCATCTTTACTAAATATAATATTACAACAATTATTTTCAAAGGCAATACAGTATTTTTCTACTACAGGTATCGAAAAATTAGTACACTAAAAATAAACCGAGCAATCAAAAAGAAAAATATTTAATGATAAATCAAGTCTTTACCAGAAAACATCGCTAAAATTACAAAATGACCATTTTTGCAAACTTAAAAAATTGCTACCTACACTCACAGTATAAAAT
>CAKQRB010000053.1 GCA_934271195.1 uncultured Alphaproteobacteria bacterium
GTACTTGTTAAACCCTGCTCCGTCATTATCCGGTTTAATTCTTTATTGCAATAACTCCGGAAGGTCTTATACCACTCTTTTCTATATTTTCTTGATAACATTTTTTTAGCTCCTTAGTTTTGTTAAAACAAAATCCGCCTAAAAAAAATAGGCGGATGGAGCTAGAAAACTGCTTAGACACAGTCATGGTTATTCGTTGCGCAAGCGCACTTATTTCCCAATACTCCACCCGAAGTGGAATTAATCTAAGAGATGTTTTCTAGACACCACAGCCCGTCTCCGAACTGCGGCTATTATCATAAAGTATTGCAGAGATTTTGCAAGCGGATTTTTCCGTGAATATTTTCGGTGTTGTTTTTTCAGAATGATGCAATAAAAAAGCTCTGTCAGAAACAGAGCTTTAGAAGCGAAAAGATAAAGCTTAAGCCGTTTGTTCTTTCTTAACTTCGGCGGCTTTTTGATAACAATTGCAATGGCAAACGCCTTTTTCTTCAATATCTTTGCGGCATTGTTCAGAAATGCAATAGCGGGCAGCATTTTTGCCGTCGCAGGGGCATCTCTGCCATTCGGCATCACCAAACATCATGGCTTTGGCTTTGGCAATTTTTTCAATGTTTTTAGTCGGCGTATATCCGGCTTCTTCGCATTTTTTAAGCATATTTTCTAAAATGGTCATAATTTTTCTCTCTTTAATCAATAACTTTTATAGTAAATTTTTCGGAGCCGGCAGCCGGAGCGGCAGAAGTTTGCGTTTGCGGCTGATTATCCGTAATAAGATTATTTTTGCGCTTATTTTCCAAGATGTCAACAATCATATCCAGTTCTGCTACAGAAGCATATTGTAAAACAACTTTACCGCCGCCCTGTTTGCTTGGCGTGATTTTAATTCTCAGGCCCAAAGCTTTTTTCAGATCTCTCTCAATGGTTTCTAAATCCTCATTTTTTTTGACTGCTTTCTTTTCTTCCTGTTTGTCTTTTTTATCTTTCAGGCGGGCAACCAGTTCTTCGACCTGACGAACGCTTAAGTCTTTTTGAATAATTGCTTTTGCTAATTCTTCGGCATTTTCAATGCCAATCAGGCAACGGGCATGGCCGGCACTCAGCTTGCCTTCCTTGATCAGTTCCTTAATAGAATCGGGCAGGGCAAGCAGGCGCAATGTATTGGCAACATGGCTGCGCGATTTGCCGACAATTTGCGACAAAGCCTCCTGCGTATGAGAAAACTCGTCAATCAACCGTTGAAAGCCCTCGGCTTCTTCAATAGCTGACAGGTTCTCACGCAACAGATTTTCTACCAGAGCAACTTCCAGAACTTCTTTGTCGCTCATATCCTTAATAATGGCCGGAACTTTTTCCAATCCGGCTTTTTGAGCTGCGCGCCACCGACGTTCACCGGCAATAATCTCATATTTGTCATCTTTTTTGCGCAGCAAAAGCGGTTGCAGCACGCCTTTTTCTTTGATTGAATCGGACAAGGCATTTAAGGCTTCTTCATCAAATTCGGTACGCGGCTGATACTTTCCGGGGACGATTTGGTTAATAAAAATTTCTGTATCCGCCTGATGGGTAGTCGATGTGTCAGTCGGGAGCAAAACGTCATCCGCCGTTAAATCGTCATCTCCGAGCAGGGCGCTCAGACCGCGACCAAGGCTTTTGCGTTTATGTTGTTCCTGCGTTTCCACCGGCGGCATCTCATTTTCATTACTGTTTAACAATTCGTCCAATTCATTATCTAGCATGCGACCAATTCCTTCTCTCTTTTTAATACTTCACCGGTCAAGCTGATATAAGCCTGCGAGCCGGGGCATTTGAAATCATAAATCAAAACCGGTTTGCCATGTGACGGCGCTTCGGAAATGCGAACATTTCTCGGTATTACGGTATTATAAACCTTTTTACCAAAGAAGTTGCGCACGTCTTCTTCTACCATCTGGGTCAAGTTGTTGCGTTTGTCGTACATTGTTAAGACTACACCCTGAAGCTCTAAGGAAGGGTTAAATTTCTTCTTGATTGTATTAATGTTGCGTATCAAGTCCGTAATGCCTTCCAACGCCAGAAATTCACACTGCAGCGGAACAATTACCGCATTGGCCGCAACAAGAGCGTTAATTGTAACAAGGCTCAGTGACGGCGGGCAGTCAATCAGAACATAATCATAATTGACAGCATCACGCTGAATGGCTCTTTTCAGTGCATATTCGCGATTGTCCATATCGACCAGTTCAATCTCTGCGCCGGCTAAATCCGGAGAAGAAGGAACAAGTGAAAAATTGGGAATCTCCGTCCATACAATGGCTTCGCTCAATTTGCGCGTGCCGACAAGAACTTCATAAGAAGAAACCATGCGGCCGCGTTTGTCAATGCCCATTGATGTTGAGGCATTTCTCTGAGGATCTAAATCAATTACTAAAACCTTTTTGCCGGTTGCGGCCATGGCCGTGGCGACGTTAACCGTGGTGGTGGTTTTGCCGACGCCGCCTTTGCGGTTGGCTATAGCAATTATTCTGGGCATACAATTATCTCCTTTTATGAATATCCGTTATAATCAAAATAACACCTTCGTCACTTTCCTGACTGGGCAAGACTTCGGCCTTAAACTTCCAAAGCTTTTCAGCCTCTGCAATTTCATCTGCGTAAGACTTGCCTTTAAGAAAAATACATTTGGTTTTGCTGGTGCAAAATTTTTGCGCGTAGTTTAATAAATCGCTTAATGAAGCCATAGCGCGCGATGTAATAACATCGGCAGCTTCAGCCGGAATGTCTTCAATTCTTTTATTTAAGACTTCAACGTTTGAAATTCCGGTAATTTTCTTAACTTCATTTAAATACAGTGTTTTCTTTTTAATACTTTCAATAAGCTTGAATTTTAAATACGGTGTTTTTTCCGCAGCCATAACAGCAAGCACCATTCCCGGAAAACCAGCACCAGAGCCAAAATCATAGACAACACCCTGTTGCGGCAGCAGTGAGAAAAGCTGCATTGAATCTTGAAAATGACGTTGCCAAGCACTCTCTAAAGAATTTTTACTGACAAGATTCATGCGATTTTGCCATTCACAAAGAGAAGCTTCATACGCTTTTAGCTTGTCCATTGTTTCACGTGAAACAGTATATTTACGCTCTAAATTTTTCATAAAATATTTATATAATTTTTATAAAAAATTTAAAATATAAAAATAAGAGTTATAAACATATATTTATGAATAAAAATCGCATTATTTGCAACAAAAGCAAAACAAAGACATAACAAAATAAAAAAGATTCTAAAATCAAGCAGTTAATCACTGTTCCTTGACTCAATATTTTAATATTTTATAGCTTCCAGCGATTATTATAATTCATTCTTTGCAAAAGAGATTCGGCAACTGAAAAATCCTGTGTTAATTCACTTATATGATGAGCATCATCACTAATCAGAACAGGAATGTTAAGTTGGCGCATTTTTTGTAACAAAATAGATGCAGGGTAACAACTACCGTTTTTACGAATGCCTTTGGTACTCACTTCTGCCGGAATGTTATTCTTTGCCAGAGTTTGCAGCAGATATTCTTTTTCTGTCATAAAACTGTTATCGTTACAGCCGGTAACACGACGCATATAATCAATATGAGCAACAAAATTAAACAATTTTGTTTCCGCGGCTCGTGCTATTGTTAAAAAATGGCGACGAAGATATGTTTTCTGCCGCTCTTTTTGCGGAACAAATTTTATCAATTCATCAGCATCTATCGGATAATCACAAGATTCAGAAAACAAAAAATGATTGCCGGTGATATAATAATCCAGTTTCGTCCGGCTGCGAAAGTTCATAAATTCTTCCAACCAGCCATCATACGTAAAGAAATCAACCTCTGCGCCGACAAAAATTCGCAAAGGATACTTTTTTGCCAGTTTGGCAATCTCTTGTTTGTACGCAATAAAGGCTGTTGCCGCCTCAGCAAAATCAGTGCGATATATATGAAAACCGTGATATTCCTTTAATTTCGGCCAGCTCGGACTTTGATGAAAATTTTTATGAACAACCAAATGCTCAGAAAAGCCAATTTCTTTTAATCCGCATTTGACGGCCTGTTCCAGCATTTCTTCCGCAGAATTGCGCCCATCAGAAAATAGCGTATGGGTATGATAGGAATAGTTTTGCATCATTTACACTTCATAATAAGGCAAAAGTTCTATATCTTCTCCTTCTGCGGAGGCTAGAACGTCTATTCCAATGTTTTGCAGATTATGTACCAGATTCGGATAACCGCGCAGGGCATAAGACGGCGTTTCAATCGTGCTTTGGCCATTTGCAATCGCCGCAGTTATAATCAATCCGACAGTACCGCGCAAATCCATTCCCTCAACATTGGCGGAATGATATTTTGACTGGTGAATTTTAACCACTAAAGCTTCTTTATTGGCAATAACCTGACTTGTAACAATATCAATTTTTTCACTTTCACAGTTTAAACCGAATTTACGCATTTCTTTCAGATGTCTGTCGCGACCAGGCCAAATAGCATCAGTAAGCAAAGAATCTGTTTGTGCAAGCCCCAAAATCGGTGTCCAAATCTGCTGAATATCGGTTTCTGCTCCGGGGAAGGGCGTCATTTGCATAAGAATACCGTCAAAATCCGGACGATTACGAAAGTTAAAGCTTAACTGTGTTCGATTAGGAGAATAGAAAATGCCGCTTTTGAACATTTTATTCAACTGCAAAAACCAAGGACGACAATGTTCAAAATTGATACCGTTTAATTGAATTTCACCTTTGGTACCAAGGGCAAGCAACGCATAAGTCGCAGCTTCTATTCTGTCGGGAATTACGTAGAAATTTCCGCCTTTTAACAAAGATTTGTTTTTGCCGTCATAGATTATACCGGTACTCTCGTTACCAGAGAGGCCAAGTCCCATTTGCTGCAGCATGTCAATCAGATTGGAGACTTCCGGCTCTAAGGAAGCATTATAAATCATTTTAACATCTTGCGCTCCGGCGACAGCAAGAAGCCAGTGAAAGGTCGCGCCGTGAGAAACCCGCAACGTGGTATAAATCGGGCGGACAGTCTCGTTTTTTCCATGAGACAGGGTGAAAATAAGATAATTTCCGTCAGCGGTATTTTCTTCTTCAATAGAAGCCCCGAGGACAGAGCGAATCAAATCTTCATGAAAATCTGTCGGACGTTTGCCGCCAAAAGAGCAGCCGCCGGGGACATAAACTTTCAGGCCGTCAAATTCTCCAGTATAACGAAAACGAGCAAGCAGCGATCCCCAAAGATAATAGCTGGCACGAATATGAGAAGCTTTTTGTGATACAATATTATTTGTAATTTTAGCAGCGTGGAGATACAAAATTTTCTGACGGAAATTATAACGGACATCGACACCGAGTTCAATCAGTATCCGACCGAGTTCAAGAACATCGCTGATATTAGGCACATTGTGGAGAATAACAGGCTCGTTTGTCAACAAAGAAGCGCACATTAGTCCGAGAATCGAATTTTTGGCACCACTGATATCAACAGATCCGGCAACGGGATTACCGCCGTTTATGACTAATTTTTTGGGAATAAAGAACCTTGATTTTATCATTGCGCATCTCCAATTATCTGAATGCGCATATTATAAGCCTCAATAGTTAATTCCTGCTTAATATCATTTGCTTTTTATTTGCAGCAGCGTATAAACATCTTCTCCGCAAAGGTTGTCAAAATGCTGTTTTAAGGGCAAAGCATCGCGAATCAGGTTTTGTTTTTGCTCAGTCGAAAGATGATAGCGACAGGCAATTCCTTTCGCCCGCTGTTCGATGGTTACAAAATTGAATCCTTCTGTCAGCATATCGCAAAACTGGATAAGGCGGTCATAGTCATTATAAGCAAGCGGCGCCAATTTTTCTTTTGCCCAGCGGAGCCAATCGCTGGGATAATTATATTCTTTATCCAAAAAATCTTTGATGTGAAACGTATGTGTCAGACAGATACGTGCAACATCATCATAGCCCAAAGCTGTCATTTCTTCATATCCTTCCCGCGCATGAAAGCGATTTTCTTCTTGTTCGTTAATTCTTTTGCCAAAATCATGCAGTAAGCCGAGAATATAAGCTTTTTGCGCATCCAAACCCGGAATTTTTTTTGCAATTATTTCAGCAAAACGAGCAACGCCACGCGTATGAAAAACATAAGCGTCGCGATCTTTGAAAGGATAAGGTTTGGACAGGCGGTTAAGAATTACCGCATGCCAGAGTTTCTCGGCCGTGACCAGATCCGGAAATTTGGGATTCATTTAAGTTTACTCCGATTAGATTATAAATATCCCGACCGCAAATGTGTTCAAAATAAGATTTAATCCGGCACAAATGTTTTACATAAATTAAAAGGTTTGGATTGTTATATCGTCTGGCCAGACTAGCAAAACGATATTCTATTGAACAAGTCGTGCCTTTATCATTCAAAACATCTGCCAACTGCAACAACAGGTCGTAGTCATTATAGGTCACGTTTTTGAGATACGCCTGACATTGCAGCAAATCTTCGTACGGTTGGGTAAAAGATTTAATATCAAAATTCTTGTCATAAAAACTGTGTGTTATGCAGATACGGGCAACATCATCATAACCTAGCGACATCATCCATTCATAGCCGACGTTTGCATGAAAGCGATGTTCCGCAAATTCATCAATACAACGTCCACTGTCATGGAGAAGTCCTAAAACATATGCTTTTTCCGTGTCTAAATCAGGGCAGAAAGCCGCAATTTTTTCAGCAATACCTGCAACAGCGTAACAATGTTTGCGAAATTCAGCTTCCCATATCGGCTTAAAGGGATATTTAGTCGCATTACGTTTTTGAATCACTGTTTCAAAAATTTTATCCGCTTCTTGGCGACTTGGATATAACCGATTCATTTTCATTACTTCTTTTTTAAATACATTGTTTAAATTATACAGATATTTTCTGATCTATTTGTAACAAGTCATAAATATCACACCGGCATTTTTCATCAAAATATTTTTTTAACTCATTCAAACGTCTGACGGACATATTTACAATTTCATTATCTAAATTATGGCGTTTGGCTACGCTGTTAAACCGGTATTCTATGGTGCACTGCCGTCCGCAATCGTTCAGAATGTCTGCAAGCTGGATAAGATAATCATAGTCATCAAAAGAAATTTGCTTTAAAAGTTCTCTGCTCCGAATATAATCCTGCGGTTTCATTCGGTACATGGATAAGTTCAGCTGCGGTTCATAAAAACAATGCGTGAAAGCAATTCGAGCTGCGGACGGCATATTATTTTTTATAAGATAATCAAAGCCGGTCAGACCGTGAAAAGTTCTGTCGCTTCGTTCATCACTTATTCTTCCGGCATCGTGAAGCAGACCTAAAATATATGATTTTTCCGGATTCAAATTTTGGGCGGCCAATGCTATTTTTTCTGAAATATAGGCAACCGACAAGCAATGGTTTTTAAATTTTTGTTCGACTTCAGGAGAAAAGGGGCAAGCCGATTTTCTGCGAACATCTAGTATGGTATCTAATAAATTTTGCGCTTTTTCTAATTCTGTCATTTTCTACCTGTTAACATAAGCTAAAATTGCCATGATAGCTGCCGGCGTTACACCGGGGATACGTGAAGCTTCGCCGATTGTGGACGGGCGGACTTTTGTTAATTTAAATACCATTTCACGCGACAAGCCGCCAATTTTGGTATAATCAATATCATCACGCAAACGCAGATTTTCGTCTTTCTTAAAAACCTGAATATCAGCCATTTGGCGTTTCAAATATCCGAAATACTTCGCTTCTACCTCAATTTCTTCATAGACATTCGACGGAATATCTCTTAGTTCCGGCCAAATTTCCGTAACTGTTTCACGTGAAACATCGGCATAAGACATGATATTAAAAGCTGTTCTTTTAGTTCCGTCTTTTTTGGTATTAACACCAAATTTTTCCAATTCATTCGGCGTGATAAACAAAGTATCTGCCATGTGGCGGTACTGAGATATTTGCGCCATTTTAGCTTTAAATACACTGTATCTCTCTTCTCCGACACAGCCCGCCAGATACCCCTTTTCCGTCAAACGGGCATCGGCGTTGTCAGCACGCAGGTACAGGCGATATTCTGAACGCGATGTAAACATCCGATAAGGTTCGTCAACACCTTTGGTTATTAAATCATCAACCATAACGCCAATATATGCCTCACTGCGGTCAATTTCAAAACAGGAACGATTCAGAGCTTTTAATCCGGCATTGATACCGGCAAGAAGCCCCTGAGCCGCGGCTTCTTCATAACCTGTCGTACCGTTAATCTGCCCAGCCAAAAACAGTCCGGAAACTTTTTTGCATTCCAGATGATTGTTCAACTCCTGCGGATCAACATAATCATATTCAATAGCATAGGCCGGCCGGATTATTTCAACATTTTCCAGTCCTTTAATCGTATGAATAAAATCTGACTGCACATCTGCCGGCAGAGAAGTTGAAATGCCATTCGGATAAACAACATTCGTATTCAGCCCTTCCGGCTCCAAAAAAATCTGGTGACTGGTGCGGTCGGCAAATTTGACAAGTTTATCTTCAATGCTTGGACAGTAGCGTGGGCCAATGCCGGTGATCAGACCGGAAAAGAGAGCACATTTATCAAAATTAGCCCGAATAATTTCATGCGTTTTTTCATTCGTGTGCGTAATATAACACTGAATTTGCGGATTAGTGATTTCTTTGGTCAGATAAGAAAAAGGTATTGCCGGATTATCTCCGTTCTGCGTTTCTAAAATCTCCCAGTTGATTGTATTGCCGTTCAAACGTGCAGGCGTTCCCGTTTTCAATCTTCCGACTTTAAGACCTTTTGATTTTAAATACGGTGTTATACCCTCACAATTTACATCATTTACACGCCCACCGACAGTCGTTTGGTGACCGATAAACATTACGCCGTTTAAAAATGTGCCTGATGTCAGAATTACTGTTTTAGATTTCAGCTGTTCGCCATCTCCCAGAATTACGCCAGAAATTTTATCGTTTTCAAAAGTAAGACCTTCAACGGCGGCTTCAATAATCTGCAAGTTTTTTTGTTCGCGCAGCGCTTCAAGCATATACTTTTTATATAATTCCCTGTCTGCGTGCGCGCGCGGCCCTCTTACAGCAGGTCCTTTGGAGGCGTTTAACATACGGAACTGAATGCCGGCTTTATCAATAACTTTTGCCATCAGACCGTCGAGCGCGTCTATTTCTCTTACCAAATGGCCTTTTCCCAATCCGCCGATTGCAGGATTGCAGGACATCTCACCAATTGTAGAAATTTTATGTGTTATTAAAGCCGTTTTTGCACCAACACGGGCTGCCGCCGCACAAGCTTCGCAACCGGCATGACCTCCGCCGACAACGATTACATCAAATTCGTTATTATTCATTATCTTAGACCTAAGTTCTTTTTGTTTTGGGTATAATATAATTGATAAAAGTTTGCAAGTAATTAATAGAGTGAAAATACGTCCTTATCTCTGAATTCACTTTTTCTTTTTGATTTTCTCGTCAGGGGTATTTATCTATCCTTCTCTCATTCCACACTCCCTGCTACTTTCCCGCTTCCCCGTTCCGCTCTTTCTTTTTTATTGTAGTTTATCTTTTTTATTTTCGGGTTTTGTTTTCTTTATAGAGTAGTTTTTTCTTCTTTCTTACTTTTGCTTGACCAAAAGTAAGCAAAAGTCAAGCCCAACCTCATTTTCTAAGCTTTCAGCCCAAAGTTAAGGTCACTACGTTCCAAAGCTTAGTGCTTAATATTCGCCTCTTTGGGCCAAAAGCTAAGAAATCATTCGGTAATCGGGCTAATCAACTCTCCCCGCCCCTCTCACTCATGAGAGGGGGAAATGTGCTTCACTTTCAGTTTTTGCTCCAAAACCCAAGTATTCGCAAAGGGCACCCAAACCGTGCCGGATGAGTGATGTTTTTCTTATTGCCAAGGATAATCTTTGGCATCGACAAGTTTTATTTCAAATACCTTATCCAAGAATGAAAACAGATAAACATATTCTTCCATTCTCACATGGCTGGTATTTCTTCTTAATTTTTCTATCCGGCCTTCCATAAAATCTATATGATCAGCCAGTTCCGTACTTGTTAAACCCTGCTCCGTCATTATCCGGTTTAATTCTTTATTGCAATAACTCCGGAAGGTCTTATACCACTCTTTTCTATATTTTCTTGATAACATTTTTTTAGCTCCTTAGTTTT
>CAKQRB010000054.1 GCA_934271195.1 uncultured Alphaproteobacteria bacterium
AACTCCTTTGCTTTTATTTAGACAATTGCCAGACCATCTCTAACATAATAGCAAAGGAGTTTTTACGTGCAAAGCTGTAAGCTCTTTGGAACCACGCGCCTAGCGCGTGGTTTTCTGGATACAAAAATTCTCCCCGAAATCGTTCGGGGAGAAAAATCTAAATGGCTGCCATATATTCGAGTTCCTGCTGAATGTTTATGCGCGGGAACAAAGGGTCACCGCCGGTCACTTTGGCATTTTGCGGCAAAGCGCCGAACGTATAAACCGTATTCCAAGCGGTTTCCTTATTGCCGGCGCCTATTCTCTTCCAAATTTCCGGCATTGTGGCTGGCATGAATGGCTGCAACAGCACGGAACTAATACGGATTGTTTCCAGCAAGTTGTATAAAACCGTTGCCAGTCTGGTTCTTTGGCTCTCGTCTTTTGCCAAAGCCCAGGGCGTTGTTTCGTCAATATATTTATTGGCACGGGAAATCAAGTTAAAGATTTCGGCCAAAGCATCGCTCAGATGCATATTGTCAATTTTTTCCTCAACTTTTTTCGGGGTTTCTTCAGCCAGCGCAACCAGTTCCTTATCCAATTCGTCAGCTTGTCTTTCCGTCGGCAGCTGACCGTCAAAATATTTTTGAATCATAGAAACAGTGCGCGAAACCAAATTGCCGAGATTATTGGCAAGGTCGGTATTGACCCGTTGCAAAAACAGCTCGCTGACAAAAGTGCAGTCACTGCTGAACGGCATTTCGCGCAAGATTTCATAGCGCAAAGCATCAACGCCGTAACGGTCACCCAGCACAAAAGGATCGACTACGTTTCCGAGCGATTTGCTCATTTTCTTATCGCCAAAGGTAATCCAGCCATGGCCGTAAATTTTCTTGGGCAAAGGAATTTCCAGCGCCATCAGAATTGCCGGCCAAATCAGTGCATGAAAGCGCACGATTTCTTTGGCCATAACGTGAATATCTGCCGGCCAGAATTTGTCATAATCATGATATGTCTCATTATGAAAGCCCAAAGCGGAAATATAGTTGGACAGAGCATCAATCCAGACATAGACAACATGTTTGTTATCAAAATCGACCGGCACGCCCCATTTGAAGCTGGTGCGGGAAACGCACAAATCTTCCAGTCCCGGTTTGATAAAGTTATTAACCATTTCATTCACGCGGCTGGCCGGTTCAAGAAAAGTGCCACTTTCCAGCAGTTCGCGCAGTTTATCGGAAAAGGCGGAAAGTTTGAAGAAATATGCCTCTTCCGTCATATCAACCACATCACGGCCGCAATCTGGGCATTTGCCGTCAATCAATTGCGAATCGGTCCAAAAGCTCTCGCAAGGCTTGCAATATTTGCCTTTATATTCACCTTTATAAATATAGCCTTTATCGTAAAGCTGCTTAAAGACATATTGCACGGTTTGAATATGGTAATCATCGGTTGTGCGGACAAAACGATCATAAGACACGTTCATATAAGCCCAGAGTTTTTGGAACTCGGCAACAACTTTGTCCGTATATTCCTTTGGAGAAAGTCCGGCCGCCGTCGCCTTATCCTCAATTTTCTGACCATGTTCATCAGTACCGGTCAAAAACATAACATCATATCCTTTGGCGCGTTTGTAACGGGCAACGGTATCACAGGCAACTGTGGTATAGCAGTGGCCGATGTGCGGAGAACCGGAAGGATAATAAATCGGGGTCGTAATATAAAACTTTTCTGCCATGGCTTTAATCTCTTCTTGTTTTTGTTGCTTCTTTTAATATTGTGCGAATTTTATTACAGAATAATATTTTTGCAAGCGAAATCTTAGAAAATTCTCAGTTTCCGCAAGAGGCAAAAAAAACGCCATAAAGCCCCCAAAAAAAGCTTTTGAATGTAAAAGCTCTTTTTTGCCGTCTATGGCTGATTGATGTTCTCTTTTTCTCTCCGTATATTTTCTTTGTCTACAAAGTTTTATTAATTTTTAAAAAGGAAAGAAAAATGACATACAGATCACAAGCCGTTCCCAGTTATGCTGCTTACGGCGGCGTACCGGAAGAAGATGCCTATGGCGGCGCATCGTTGGAAATCGGACTGTCGCCGGCACAAAGAAGCGCCAAAATCGCCGAACGCAAAAAGAAACTGCAAGAACAGCAAAACAGGCTGAATAAGACCTACCAAAATTCAGATTACAAAGGTTCAATTCCTACTAATGAACAAGAAGAATATTTATATTATTTTAACAGAGACAAAGAGGATATCTGTAAAAATGAAGGCGGAATGCGCCCCTATGCTTATCTTGACACGGCTAAAAAACCCAATACGACTATCGGCTGCGGCATTAATCTCGACCAGACAAGGGGCGTTAAAACTTATCATGCCCAAACGAGAAAGCTGCTCACCCCGCAGGAATATGCTTATGAAGATGCAAGATTGAAAAGAAGCCATCATCCTGACTATTTGGCTTCTTATTATGAAGATAAATCTAATATTCGTATTGCACCGGAAGAAAATGATCGTATAATGAGAGAAAAATACAAAGATGCCTACAATGTTGTAATAAAGCAATATCCGAATTTCAGGGAGTATACAGAAGGGCAACAAAAAGCGTTGATGGATATGAGCTATGCTTTGGGGCAAAGCAAGTTTTCAAAATATAAAAATATGAGAGCTGCCATTCATAATAATAATTGGGAACAAGCGGCTAAAGAATCTTGGCGCAATGGTTCCGGCATAGAACGTAATATTGATACAATGAAAAACTTTTATCCCAAAATTAATACAGACGCTTTTACTAAGGAGAAAAAATAAAATGGATTATATGATACGGACGATTACCTGTCTTGGCGGCATTCTTTTTTGTTTTGGCGCTTTTGAAGCACGGGCGGCAGATGATTGCGTTTTTTTGGTTAATGGCGAGTGCTTTGATTGTTATACGACAGAGACTTTAGAAGTCGGAACACCGGAAAATTGTCTGAAGTACTGCCCTAACCGCGTGGTTTCTCTTAACTATGAACGCGTCCATTGTGACTTAAGGATAAAGGATGCTTATTCCAAATATAAAGACACAGAAGTTCCGAAAGAAAATTGTCTGAAAGAAAATTATTTTGAAAATGGCAGGGGGGAATGTTATTCTTGTGACACGAGAATGCCTGTATGGATTTCTTATAACTGTGAGCAAGATGAAAAATGCCGGAACCGCTGCCCTAACCGGACAATCCGTTATAACGGAGTAACATCAAGTTTCAGCGTTATTAAATGTCCGGAAAACCGGCCGTTGATGGATTGGTGTTTCATGTGCTGGTCTTGCGATGAAGAAACCCCGATCCGCATGAGTTTCGGACAGCATTTGAATGGACAATTCTGCCAAGGAAAGCGCTATCTCGGAGGTCCAGGTTACATCAGCTATAAATGTCCGCAAGACAAACAAAAGCTGAAAGAAAACGAATGCCGACAGTGTAACGGTAAATGGAAAAACGGAAAATGCAAGTAAATTTTTTACTTATTACATTTGGTCAGTAATTACCTGAAATATTGCGTTTAACAGTATTTTTATTGTCATAGGGAGAAATAAAGATGGGGTGTGTAACACATAAAATATTCGGACTGGCCGGAATAATTCTTAGTTTCGGCGTTTTTGATGTTCGGGCAGAAGACAACTGTGTTTTTTGGGTTAAGGGTGAGTGCTTTGACTGTTATACACCTCAGACATTGGAAGTCGGAACGCCGGAGAATTGTTTGAAGCATTGTCCTAACCGCGTGGTTTCTATTGATACTCCGTATGTTTATTGCAAGTTGAATGAAAAAGGATTTTCGCCCTACATCTTTTATCCGATTGTTTCTGAAAAAGATTGTAATGGGCCTTCTTTTGAGGGGATTTTCGGGGAGTGCAAATGCTGTGAAACGACAGAGGCCGTGCGGATTTCTTATGATTGCGAGCAAGATGAAGAATGCCGGAACCGTTGCCCAAACCGGACAATCCGTTATGATTGGCTACACCAAAGGAAAAGCGTTATCAAATGCCCTGAAGGCCGGCCGTTAATGGATTGGCGCTTTATGTGTTGGCCTTGTGACGAAGAGACGCCGGTCGACATGAGTTTCGGACAAGAGCTGAATGAACAATTTTGCCACGGTAAGCGTTATATTAAAAAACACGATTATATCAGCTATAAATGTCCGCAAGACAAACAAAAGCTGAAAGAAGACGAATGCCGACAGTGTAACGGTAAATGGGACGGCTGGAAATGCCGATAAAAATTATTTGCGATCAGTGCTGAAATCGGCTCTTGTTGCAAATATAAAATTTTTTTCCTATATCTTGTATGTTTTGTCGGCAACCGGTTTTTGAGAAAGAAACTTTTATGGAACAGCTTCCTTTTGACCTCATAAATCAAATTATTGCAAGTGATGAAAACAGGATAAAAATTTTTCGCCAATATTTCGGTCTTTCTTCCCGATTGCTTGCCGAAAAAGTTCATATGTCTGTGGAAGAGATTGAACAGCTCGAAAACAGCCGCTTAGATTTTCTTGACTTGTCGCTTTTAAATATTGCACAAAGTTTCAAAGTTGACGCTGAATTGTTGCAAGAAGCGTCCTGTTCTTTTTCAAACAAAAATTTACGCCTTTTAGATTTTATTTTTTATAAACAAAGCCAAAACTTAAATTCTGCACTTTTTAAGAAACAAATTCTCAATTGGGCAAGTCTTGTTTTATATTTCAGCAGAAAAGAATGGGAAAAAAATAACAAAAGTGCAGCAGATATTTTATATTCTATACGAAAAAGAGACGAAGCTATTAACAGAGCTAAATGCAGAGATAAAAAATATGCTCCTTTCCGAAAATATTTTAAAGCATTACAACAAAAGAAATATCTTGAACAGCAACAATCCGGTCAAACGTTATCGGCCAACTGTTTTGCGAGATGGTATTTAGAAAACAAGGATGATCACATTGAAATTCCTTATGCAGTACAAAATCAGAAAAATAAATTAATTCAACTGGCACAAGCAAACAACAGAGATTTCAAAAAAATTTTTCGCCACAACTGCTCTTGATATGCAGGATACCACACTTATATTCTCTTGCTGAGGGAGTATAAGTCTTATGTTTAAAATCTGTTTATTTATTTTATCTTTTGTTTTTTCAATCAATTCCGTTATGGCGCAAACATCAGGAACTGACGTTGCTGCGCCGCTCCTTAATTATACGGCGGTCAACAAGCAGCTTGACAAGATGACAAAAATGCTGACCAGCAGAAAAACAGCGCCGGAAGATACCGTTCCGATGCTGGCGGAACTGGATGAACTTTATAACCGGATTACGCAGGCCAATTTGCAAAACAACGCCGATCTGGCCAAGCTTCAAAAAAAGCTTGACGCTTTGGGCATTGCTCCGTCAGAGGGTAACGAACCAAAGGCGATTGTCGGACAGCGGTCCGAGTTTAACAAGCAAGCTGACGAATACAAGACGGCAGTTGCGCAGGGAAATCTGGCGCTGAACAAAATCGGCGATATCAAGGATATGATTGTAAAACTTAGAAACAAAAAGCTCCTTGACAAGCTTTTGACCAAACAGAGCTCAATCTTTCAGCTCAAAGACTTTGGCCTGTCTTTATACAATTTTGCCGTATTTACATGGAACATGGCCAAAACGCCGTCCGGATGGTATCAGAAATTGAATGACGAAGAAAAGAAATCGGCCAACACAAACCTTATTTATGCCTTCGTTTATATTCTGGCGGCCTATTTTGCGGCAAACTACATCCGCCGTTTTATCCGCGGGCGGTATGGGTACAATAATGATGTTCTTAACCCAAATTACAGCCAAAAGCTCAAAGCCGCGGCGTGGATGTTTACGGCGCGCGGGATTATTCCGGCGGCCTTAATCGGGTCTTTTATGTTCTGGATAAACAACAACAAACTGTTTGCAGGAACGCCTTTCGGGATTATGACCGACACGGCTGCGCTTTATCTCTTATACTTTTTTATTGCGGCGGCTTTTATTAAGACGGCTCTGGTGCCGGCTTATCCGCAATGGCGAATTTTTGAAATCAAAGACAATTCGGCGGCTTCTCTCTCTTCTACGCTGATTTACACTTCCGCGGCTATTTGTCTGGTCAGTTTTTTTAAGAATCTGGCGGAAAAGCTCAATACGGACACTGACATATTATATTCGCTGAAGATTTTTGCCAACGCGGTTAAGGCTTTTTTTGTGATTTTTATCTCTTATAAATTCTTATACAATAACAATGAAGACACTTCCGACAAAACCTATGACAACACCGAACCTGCCGGCGATGACACTTCCGGCCTCAGCACGTCTTCCAAAATCAGTCTGACAATTTCTTTTTTTATGCTGGCTGCATTTGCCGCCTCATTGTTCGGCTATATCCTGCTTTCAGAATTTGTCATTAACCGTTTTATTATCTCTGTACTGATTATGGCTGCGGCTTATATTTTGCAAAAACTGCTACGCGCCCTCTTTCGACAACTTTTGCAATGGCGTTTTCTGATTAAGATTCTACAGCTGCAGTCGCGTACCCGCGTTAAGGTCAATTTTTGGTTTGGATTGCTGCTTACGCCGGTTTTGACCCTGACAACGATTTTGATCCTGCTGGGGGTTTGGGGCGCTTCGGTAGATATTCTGCTCAGCCAGATTCAGGCATTTTTGAAAGGCTTTAATATCGGCGGACTGCACATTTCCATAACGTCGATCTTGCTCGGCGTTCTGACTTTTTTTGTTTCTTTATGGCTGTTCCGCAGCCTCAAAGAAAGTATGGCCACCGGCACACTCAGCCAGATTGACATGTCTGCCGGCGCCAGAAATTCCCTGATTTCGGCCACGGGCTTTCTGGGTATTGTTTTTTCTCTGGTCGTCAGTGTGGCCGTTATGGGCGGAAGTTTTCAAAGCATTGCCATTATGGCCGGCGCGCTTTCGTTCGGCGCCGGTATGGGGTTGCAGAACACCGTCAGCAATCTGGTAGCCGGCTTTACAATTTTGTTTGAGCGGCCAATCAGAATCGGCGACTGGGTCATTATCGACGGCTATGAGGGAATTGTAAAGCAGATTAATATGCGAGCAACGGAAATTGAAACTTGGAACAAGTCAAATGTTTTAATTCCAAATTCCATAATCTTGTCAAGCAGTTTGGTTAATAAAACCTTTGGCGGTAAAATGGCGCGGATAGAGATTAAAATCGGCGTTGATTATGACAGTGACTTGAAAAAAGTGAGAGAGCTGCTGCTACAAATTGCCGCCGACGATCCGGAGGTTTTGAAAAATCCGGCGCCGTCGCTGTTGTTTACGGATCTTGGCGACAGCAGTCTGGATTTTCAACTCAACTGTTTTACCAACGATGTTTTCAAAAGCGGCGGCATTTCTTATCGCATTAGGGAAAAGATCATTGAAAAATTTAAGAAAAACAACATCAATATTCCTTTTCCGCAAAGAGTTGTGCGCCAAATCAGCGACGTTGGCGCCAGTGTTGACTAATTTTATCAGGCAGTATCATCTGCAGCATTGACAACAACTTGAATACACGATAAAATGCGGCTTTCTTTAATAGTATCGAGGTCATAAAATAAAACAGCTATGAGTCCTGCTTATATTTATATTATTAACATCGCATTGGTGTTCTTTCTGGTTTTTGCCAATGCTTTCTTTGTCGTTTCTGAATTTGCCATTGTTAAAATCCGCCGTACAAAACTTGAAGAACTGGCTCATGCCGGTGACAAACGCGCGGTTACCGCCTTAAAAATTACGGAACGTCTGAACACTTATCTCAGCGCCATTCAGCTTGGCATTACTTTAGCGTCCCTCGGGCTCGGTTGGATTGGCGAGCCTGCGGTTTCCCGCCTGATTGAAGATTTGGCCGGCGGATTTTTTGCCGATAACAAAGTGTTGCTGCACTCCCTAAGCTTTAGTATTGCTTTCTCTCTGATTACGCTTTTGCACGTTGTTCTCGGCGAACTGGTGCCAAAATCTCTGGCGATTATCCATACCGAGAAATATGTCTTGCGCATTGCCAACACACTTTATCGTTTTAACATGATTTTTTCGCCGTTTATCTGGGTTTTTGACCATGTTACCACACTTATCCTCAGAATTATAGGCGTAAAAGTCACAAACGAAACGGACGAAGCTCATTCTGAAGAAGAGATCAAGCTGATTATTGACGCCTCGCAAAAAGACGGTATTATTGATGATACCGAAGGTGAGATTATTCAAAACGCCATTTACTTTTCCGAAATCTATGCCCATGAGATTATGATTCCGCGGCAGGATATGAAGTGCCTTTACAAAGGTTGCGGCTTTGACGAGATGATTAAATTTGTTAAAGAAAATCGGCATACCCGTTATCCGCTGTGCAACCATGACAAAGATAATATTGTCGGAATGGTACATATTCGCGACCTGCTGGAGCATTATGACGAAGGAAACGACAAAAATATTCAGGAAAAAATTTGTCGTGATATTCTGTTTGTGCCGGAAAACAAATCTATTTCCGAGATTTTGCACGAAATGATGACAAAACGTATTCACCTTGCCATTGTCGTTGACGAATACGGCGGAACAGCCGGTATGCTCTCCATGGAAGACATTTTGGAAGAACTTGTCGGCGAAATTCAGGACGAGCATGACATTCCCAAAGAAGAAGCCGTGAAAAAACTTGATGAAAAAACATGCGAGTTTGACGGTCTGGTTTTGATTGAAGATGCCTATGAATGTATGAAACTGCCGGAATGCGAACATGAAGAAAGCACAATTGGCGGCTATGTTTTCGGCCTTCTCGGCAGAGAACCCAAAACCGGCGATATTGCGGAAGACAAATATTGCGTTTATGAGGTTTTGGATGTGGAGAACATGCGGATTACCCGTATTAAAACCCAGCTCAAAATCAGAGAAGACAAAGATGAGGACGAGCAGGATTAACGTCTTTTCTTTGTTGTTGACCGCGTTGACGTTTTGGGTAACACCGACCATTGGGCGCTTGTTTTTTGCCGAAAGGACAAGCTGAGAGGATTTTGAAAAGAACCGGACAGCCGGTTGCATTACCGTTTCCAACAAGGAGATTGGAAAAATTCGGCGCATGGTTCCCAATAGCACAGAAATTGCCCCCCCAAAAAACTGCTTAGACGAGCCGTTTTTTCTTCTGTACAACACATTATTGAACGATTAGCCTTTTGATATAAAAATATTCCGCAATTTCAATAAAGCCATAAAGCATAACATAAGCGCCCATCAAAGCGGTTATGGTCAACGCTCCCAAAGCAGGATAAGCCAAGATCAGAAAACCGAACACTATTCCTAAAAGACCAACACCAAAAGTCCACCCCCAAGGAAAGCCCTCTGAACGCAGTTGAAAAGCCGAAGCTACCTGAATTGCGCCGACAGCCAGACACCAGATTGCAAAGATTATTGGCAGGCTGGCAGCGCTCACACCTAAATTACTGACAAAAACAATGCCGACCAGAATGTCCAGTATTCCCACCAACAGATACCACCCCGAGCGGAAAGAAAAAGAGGCGGCAAAATATCCGGTACCGACCACAATAAAAACAATACCTATATAAAGCGCAAGTGCTAGCAGCGTAGCAGCAGGATTCAGCCAGATAAACACCCCAAGCAGCGCCATAAGTATACCGGCAGCCAAATGCCAAATACAGGCTGGTTTTCGAATTTTACTATCTTTAGTAACCATAATTTTCTCCTTTTTTTAATTTTTCTGTTTGTTAGATAATTATAATTTAATGTTTTTCCACCATATTTATAAAATTTTTATTATTTAGGCTTTACATTTTTCTGACTGTATCATAACATTCTGTTAGTTTGTAAAACAGGTTAGCCATGATTCAGGACCGGCGCCTCGGCTCCGGTTTTTTTTCGTTCTGCTGCTTTCTCTCGGCAAATTTTTGTCTTTGATTTTTGTATTTTAATCTTTAAGATTCCGATTCTTTCGGGGCGAAAAAAATGCGCAGATTCGCTTGTCTGGTAACATCAAATCTTATATAAAGCTTATTAATTTCAATTTTTTTCATCAATTGGCATTAAAATTAAATATTCAGCAAATACAAAGTATTATTTTCCAAAAAATGGCTTTTTTATCGAAAATGTCCGTATAGGTTCTCAGCTTATATTGACACCACGGATCGTTTATAGTACAATTAAGGCTGTATCAAGGTTGCCAAAATGTCGTTTTTCATCCTTCTGATATCGGCAACTTTCATACAAAAATTTGTCTGATATTCCGGTGGCGGCCGGAGTATCGGACAGTGTTACGGGATTGAGAACAGATTTTTTGAGAAGGGGTCCGGACAATGAAAATGCTACACATGAGACTTATGCTGTCAGCGACTGTTCTGGCGCTGATGACAACCGGAAAAACTTTTGCTCGGGAATTTG
>CAKQRB010000055.1 GCA_934271195.1 uncultured Alphaproteobacteria bacterium
GTCTATCGACCCGCAATACTACACCGAATTCAAACCCGTTTCCATAAACGATCAGGCAACGCAGGAAAACGCCCTGAAGGACGCTGACAAAAAAGAAATTGACAACTTGTTCAATCAGGTAGAAACCAATATCAATAAAGTATCGGCCATTTTGAACAAATAATGCTTAGGAGGAAAAATGAATCCGGCAACTAGAATCTTTGGACTGCTTTTGCTGTGCATGTTTTGCCTGTCAGGTTCAAAAACTGCCGCCCAGAGTTTTGGCTATCCAGCCCCTGCCTCGGCTCCGGCTGAAGAAAACAATACCGGCCCAGCCGTCCGCTATAATGAAATTGTAACACAGGACAAAGCTGCGGCATTGCAAGCAGCCAAAGGTGAAGCAGAACATATCCTGATTTTTTATGAAGATTTCAAAATCAACCATACTTTGTCCGGAAACGTCAGCTGTTCCATGAAGATTTCGGTTCTGCCCCTGACCAAAAACAAGGTAACGCAGCTCAGCTTTCAGCTGGTCTGGCCGGAAATAACTTCCGCGTCAAACTTCTATGATATTCCGCCTTATGTTAAACATTATAAAGAAATCGCTCTGCTGGGAGAAGGATGTTATACCGTAGACAAAATTCCCAACATCGTCAGCAACCGCTGCCGGATTAAAGGAAAAACCTCCGAAGAGTGTGCTGCTTTGCTGACTTGGAGTCGGGTAAAATAAACTTATGTTAAAAAAAGCGCTTTATTTCCTGCTTTTCTGGAGTATCTTGTCTTTTGCTCCGACTTTGGTTCAGGCAACCGAAATTTCTGCCGAAATTGATCCTCAAATCAGCTCTCAGGAAACTACACAGATTTTAAAAGCAGCCAATATTTCAAAAAATGACATCAAGACTTATAAAAAAATTTTTTATGCTCTGGAAAACAACAGAATAACGGCAGCTCGCAAACTGATAAAAAAGCTTGACAATAAAGTCCTGCTCAGCCATGTCAAAGCTCAAATATACCTTTCTAAAACTTATACCAGCAGCTATCCGGAACTAAAAAACTGGTTAGACGAATACGCATATCTTCCGGAAGCACCGCGCATCTATAAACTTGCCCAAAGAAAAGCTCCGAAAAATCAAAAACAAGACCTGCAGGAACCTGTTTTTCAAAAAAAATTCGGATACTACAGCTGGAATTATCAAGACTTTAAACATATGCCGGAAAAAAATCTGATATTTATTGAAAAACAAGTCAGAAACTTTGCCAAGAACCTGAATAAGGGAAAAACCAAAGCTGCCAGAATTATTTTGGAAAACAAAGCGTTACAAAAACAGCTTCCGTCCAAATATTATGCTTTTTTATCCGCCAAATTGGCACAAAAATACCTTCTGGACAATGAAAATGCTTTGGCACAGGAATGGGCTCAACGGACAATCAACAGAGAACAAGACAGTGCAACCGGTTACTGGATTGCCGGCTTGTCATCTTGGCGCCTGAAACAATACAAAACTGCTTCCGGAAAATTCAAAACCTTAGGCAAAATGAAAAATGACGACTGGCTGACTGCCGCCGGCGCTTACTGGGCCGGACGCTGCTATGAAAAACGCAGACAGAAGTCACAGGCCAAACAGTGGTACAAAGAAGCCGCCAAACACAAATACACCTTTTACGGCATCCTCGGCAGCCGCAAAGCCGACATTACCCCCGGCTATCAATGGACGTCTATGAGCTATTACAACAATCTGAGCCTCGACAACTATCTGTCGGAACTAATGGCAAATGCTTCGGTCAAAAGGGCATTAATCCTCATCTTATGCCAGCAATATAAATTGGCCGGGCAAGAAATTATGAACAGCGCCGAACCAATCCCAGATGCCCAAAAAGAAGCCCTGCTCTTTCTGGCCCACAAATATCGCGCCCATGTCATCGCCATGCATCTGTCCAAACAGCTGAGTACTCAAAATGACAATGTCTGTTATGATTATTTTAATTATCCGATTCCGCATTGGGAACCGGAAAAAGGCTGGCGCCTGAATAAAGCCTTATTACTGGCCATCGCTCGCCAGGAATCTTCTTTCAGCCCGCGCATTTCCAGTCCGGCCGGCGCCAAAGGACTCTTGCAGCTGCTGCCCAATACGGCCTACCACATTACTAAAGACAAAAGCCTTCGTCATGACTGCCGCCCGCTGTTCAAAGCAGAATACAACCTTGAACTCGGACAGCAATATATTGAATATCTGTTAGATAAACCTTTTATCAGCGGTAACATCTTTTATATGCTGGTAGCCTATAACGCCGGCCCCGGAAACCTTTATAAATGGCTGAAGACAATAAAAGATAACAATGACCCCTTATTGTTTATTGAACTTGTACCGTCACGCGAAACCCGTTTATACATTGAAAGGGTCATGGCCAATTATTGGATTTATCAAATGCGGCTGGGAGAAAATCCGCAAACCCTGCGGGAAGTCAGCAGGGACAAATGGCCGTTACTTATAAAAAAATAATTGTTCAATATCAAAAAAGCAACATCTTACCGGCATTTTCTCAAAAAAAACAATGTCTCAAAGAATGCTAAAACACCAGAGGACACTCTTGTCCGCCTCAGACCGGACAATCACATTACGGAAGAAAATTGAATAAGATTAGGCAAAAAAGTCACCCATAAATATAGTAAAACCAGTAAAACAGTTTTATTTTTTCTGCCCTCAAAAACGCCAAACCATTTTTCGTTCATAAAACCGGAAACAAAAGAAAATACGGCGACAGTAAGCAACGAAAGCGATATTTCCACACCATGCAACGCAGGCAAAACCAGCAGGTAATAAAAACGGATGTTTTCATCCCAATCTTTTCCTGCCCATTCGCAAGAAATCGCTCCCGTAAACAAGAGAATAACCAGACATAACGCCCCAATGCCAAAAACAAAAATAAAAACATAAAAAGCATACTTGGCTAGAAGATTTCGCAATACTTCTTTTTTCAGCCACAATCCAGACAATAAAAGCGGAAAAAACCAACAGCCCAAAATCCGAAAAACAATACCGGCAGATACTTTGTCACAAAAAGTTTCGGAAGCAAAGCCGTAACCGGAGATAAACCAAAGCGCAACTCCTGCAATCACAAGCCAAACCAGAAAATTATTTTTTAGATAAATAAAAGCCATAAAACCCTCAAATATTATTTAAAAGACGGCTCAACATGAATAATCACCCTGCGATTCTTCATCATATTCTGCGGAATAGGCTCACCATAAGGATCATGATTCGGATACTTAGGCGCATTATCATACAAACCGGTCGCCTTCAACCTGACACGGGGAATACCTCTGCTCTCCAGAAAACGGACGACAGCCGCCGCTCTTGCCGCCGACAATTCCCAATTTGACGGATATAAGTCACTAGAAAAAGGCTCATCGCTGGTATGCCCTTCCACACTGAAATTAAAAGAATTATACCGGTCAGACATCAAAGTTGCGGCCAGCCGCTTCAGTGCCGGAAGCATTTTCGGCCTGATTTCGGCAGAACCGTGCTCAAACAGCAAATCCCCGCCAAATTCAATCACCACGCCTTGGGCATCAGTTCCCAAAGACATCTCTTCCCCCAAACTCATAGACTGAATGTCATCTGTCAGTTCGATCATCATCATCTCAATCGGACGCGTCACATCTTTTTGTCCGAAGCCTTCATTCATACCGGCCTGAATTTGTTCAAACATGGCCAGATCAACTTTGGATACCGAAGAAATCATTACAAAAAAGCAAAGCAGGAGCGTCACCATATCGCCATAAGTGGACATCCAGTCTTCGTCAATACGCTCCTCTTTCTTTTTCTTCATTTGCCCGATCCCGTTAATTGTTTGACGTATTCATATCGCGGTCAATAAGGAACTGTTCATTCACATCGACAAAAGAGTTGATTTTATCCTGAATATAACGGGGACTTTTACGCTCTGCCAGCAAAACCAAACCTTCCATCTGCAAATTATATTTGAACATGGAAACGTTGTTTCGAGCCGCAACTTTTGTTGCTGCAGGAATAAAGAAAATCCGCGCCAGAATAATACCATAAAATGTCGTAATCAAAGCCACGGCCATACTCGGGCCGATTGCTGACGGATCTGAGCTCATATTGCCCAGCATGATAACCAGACCGATCAACGTTCCGAGCATACCAAAAGCCGGAGAGTCGCCCCCCATTTTCATCAGGGCGGAACCGCCTTTTGAATCTCTTTCCGCCTGAGCCTCCATCATGCTTTCCAAAATCTGCTTAATTTCCGCGCCGGTATATCCGGTTACCACCAGATCAGCGCCATAAGCCAAAAACGGATCTTCCTGTCGCAAACTGTCCGTCACCTCATTTTCAAGACCTTGCAAACCGTTTTTCTGCACGATATACGCCCAGCGGACAATCCGTCCGACTTCTTCTTTTAAAGAAACCGAAGAATCTTTGTGCGGTCTAAGGGTGCTGAAAATAAGCTTAAAAGCCTCAAACGCGGTTTTAGGCTCAAAAGAAATAAACAATGCCGCAATTGTTCCGCCAAGAACAATAATAATACTTGGAATATCAATAAAAGCTTCCGGTCTGTCGGTAGCCGTCACGATAGCCCCGATAACAACGGAGAACCCAAACAAATACGACAAAATCGAACTCAACGACATAATTTACAATCCTTATAAACGCTCATAAAAATCTTCCGCAATAATATATTGCACTCAAATAGGTTAATATTTTACAAACGTACGGGAACAGCCCTTATTTTTTTACCGCTTTTACATAAGCAATATTAGCATGTTCTTCACAATAAGTCTGACCGATTTTGATCTTTCTGCCGCAAAAATGAAAATTTTCGTCTTTCGGATCGCCCAGCGGCCAACGGCAAGTATGATTGTCCAAATCTACCAAAGAAACAATACCTTTTTTAGCGACATCATTTTGAGAGGCAGAAGAAACGACTGGACGACTTTCTGCCACAAATTTCTCGGCTTTGCCGGTACTTTTAGCCGAAGATGAAACCGGCTTGGCTTCGGTTGCGGGCTGGACAGCCGCGCTCGTTTCAACATTGTTCTCGGCGACGTTTTCATCTTTTTTCTTAATTGGAGAAGGACGCCCCGACAATCCCAGTCTGTGAACCTTTCCGACAATGGAATTTTTTGTAACATTAAGTTTTTTACCGATTTCGGCGGTTGTCATTCCTTGTTTCCACATTGTGCGCAAATCTTCAACCATTTGTTCGGTCCAAGCCATTTGAGTTCTCCTTATAAAGCTTATCAATTTAATATCCGAATAATAGCCTGATAATTGTCCCGAGTCTAGCAATATTCTCAAATTATCACTTTTTTTTTCAAAAAAAACAGATTATATTAGCACAAAATGGTAAAAAGAAAAATATTTAAGGAGATGTTATTATGAAGCAACTTGCCGCAACATCATTGCTTGCTCTGTCCCTGCTGTTCTCTCCCAAGCTTCCCCTGGCTGCCGAAGGAGAGATTCTTCTGACTGACAAACAAAGTACCGGCTTGTCACTAAGCATTTATAATGACAACCTTGCCTTCATTCGCGATTCCCGCAGCATAGACCTGCCTCTGGGAAAATCGCTGATTGCTTTTGAAGGTGTTGCCCGCCAGATGAAGCCTGAAACGGCAATGCTTTCCGGCTCCGGCCTTAAAGTCATTGAACAAAATTACGACTATAATCTGCTGACAAGCGCCAACCTGCTGGAAGCTTCCGTCGGACAACAGATTAAAACAGCCGTATTCAATCAGGAAACCGGACAAGATATATTTGACACCGCCACAATCCTAAGTAATCAGGCCGGCACACCGATTCTGAAATTTTCTTACGGCGTAGAAACCCGCTTTCCGGGACGGATTATTTATGAAAAAATTCCCGAAGGCCTGCGTACAAAACCCACTCTGGTGGCCAATGTCGAAAATACGCGGTCCGGAGAACAAAATCTGGCGCTTGCCTACCTGACTAACGGTATCAGCTGGAAAGCCGATTACATTGTTGAAGTCAGCTCGGCCCACAAATTAAATCTGAACGGCTGGATTACCTTAAACAACCAGTCCGGAACCGATTATAAAAACGCTCAGGTACAGCTGATTGCTGGCAGCGTCAATCAGGTACAGCCTGTCATGTCGCGCAACTATGCCCCCGACGTAATGCTGAAAGCGGCTGCTTTTGCCAGCGTCGCCGAAAGCGCTGCCATACCGGCCAGAGAAAGCCTTGGCGACTACTATATATACACTTTGCCTTTTCAAACCACAATCAAAGACAGACAATCCAAACAAGTCAGTCTGATGACCAACAACGACGTTTCCTACGACAAAGAATACCGGATCACGTCGCCGCTGTATCTCGGTCTCGGCACCAACCTTGACGAATTTGAAAAACAAAATCCCGCCGTCATTTTCAAAATCACCAATGACAAAGCCTCCAATCTCGGTGAGCCGTTGCCGTCAGGAACGGTCAGAATGTATGAAAAAGATTCTTCCGACACACTGCAGTTTATTGGCGAAAGCCCGCTCTCCCACACTGCCGTCGGCAAAAAAATCGAATTAAACACCGGTTCCGCTTTTGACATCTGGGCAAAAGGCAAAATCACTCAAAGCCGGAACATTGCCAAAGATATGCGTGAAATCGCCGTTGAAATCACGTTTGAAAATTCTAAAAGCGAAGATGCCGACATGGCCTTTATCCAAAGCTTTGGCAACCAATACCAGCTGTTGGAAGAAAGCTTGGCCGGCGAAGAAAAGAACTCCCGCACCCGTGAATGGAAATTTACCTTAAAACCGGGCGAGAAACAAACTTTAACCTTCAAAGTCAGGGTAACGAACCAATAATGAAAAAAACAGTCTTCTTCGGCATCTGTCTTGCTCTTGTCTACCCCGCGTTTTCTATTGCCAATGAAGCGGGAAAATACAAAAAATTCTATGAAGTCAACCTTCATGAGAACTATCCTCCGGCGACGGAATTGCAAGCCCAAATAGACGCCGATCAGGACTATGACAAGGGCTATGACTACACATGGAACATCGGCAAAAAATTCAAAACCGCGTTCCGACATATCATCAAATCTTACGGTTTGTCGGAAAAACGATTGAAAACACCGACAGAAGACACTATTCTGGAAGCCGTCAAATTGATGCCGCCCAGCAGCTATCCCTATATTGGGCCTTTTATGCATACCGTCCCCGGCATGTCTCCGAAAGTATTAAACTACCCCGGCATCAAAGAAACCAAAAATCAATTTCCCGAACGTATTGCTCCTGAACTCCAGCATATTGAAGATATTGAATTTTTATCTCCGGCCTTATATTGGGTTCTGATGCCCGAAGTCTGGCAAACTTACGGTTATACGTCAGAATTTCCGCAAAATCGGCCATCACGGCTGAAAGTAAAGTACAATCCGCAATTTTATGAAAATTTGAACCAATATGCCGATTTACGGGCATATATTCCCAAAACGCGCAAACTTCTGCCGCATAAGGTTGACCCGCTCAGCCGACGAACCGTCAACCCCGGACAGAATAGTCCGCTAACCGCCCCCGATGCACTGGCTGTTGCCCAAACCTTCAAGGGTATCTCAAATCTCAACAAAGATTTTCAAACTTTTCTGAAAATCATGCAGGCAACAAAAATGTTGGATTTATGGGAAAACAAACAAAATCCGGGCTTTCCCGTCAGTCCGCTGATAAAAGACATGGCCAATCCCTGCCGCCGGCTGATTCAAAAATTCCGTATTATCGGAGAAGAACGCAAGCTCTCTGCCATTGCCGCTGAGCAAGGGTTCACGCTCAATGAATGGGGTTATACCTGCGACAAGACAGTCAAAGCGCATCGCGCCGCCAACATGAGTCAGAATACGGCGGCGGCAATCTCGGCTTACCGCAAAGGGCTGCTTGACAAAAGCGTTTCCAAGCTTTCGCCCAACCTTGCCGAAGCCAATTTTGCCATCATGCAGGGGCTTATAGAAATGTATGACGCTCCGTTGCCGGACGTTGCCGCCGTCATTCGGAATCGTAAAGAAATGGACGATTCGTTCAGAAGAATCAACAACATGCTGATTTTCCATCCTTTAGATGGAATCGACTAGAAAACAACGCATTTTCAAAGCGCTAAAAAACAAAATAAAAGTTTTTTCACTTTTTTATTGCATTTCGCATACAATATGAGTATACACTTGAAACTAGAGTATTTTACAATAATATTAAGGTGAATAAGATGGCACGTGTAACAGTTGAAGACTGCATTGATAAAATCCCAAACCGTTATGAACTCCTGATGGTTGCCGCTCAAAGAGCCAAAGACATCAGCGCAGGTTCTCCGATTACCCTTCCCCGCGACAATGACAAAAATCCGGTAATTGCCCTGCGCGAAATTGCCGACAATACCGTAAACATTGAAGACCTGCAAAAATCTCTGGTTATGGGACTGCAAAAATACGTTGAAGTCGAAGAACCGGAAGAAGAAGAACTGGAAATCATGGCTGCCGAAAAAGAACTGGTTGATTTGGACGAACAGTTCTCCGGTCTGCTGCTGGACAGCGATGTTTCCGATTCAATGCAGGTTGTGGACGAAGACAGCGAAGTCGATGATGACCTTGATTTGGCTGCCGATGACGATATTGAAGATAATGACGCCCAGCTTGACGATTCTTTCGACATGGGCGCTGACTTCGACGACTTTGATGACAGCGAACAATAACGAATAATTAAGATTATTCTGCTTTAATCATAAGCTGAAAAATTTTGGTTATTGGGAGCTGACATCGATGTTAAGACAATATGAACTTGTTGATTTAGTAAAATCATACGATCCGGACGCCGACGAGGACGCTCTCAACAAAGCTTATGTATTCGCCATGAAAAAGCACGGGGCTCAACTCCGTGCATCTGGCGACCCTTATTACTCCCATCCGGTAGAAGTTGCAGGTATCTTAACAAAATTCAAACTCGATTCCGCATCTATTATCGCCGGCCTGCTGCATGACACGGTAGAAGACACCGATACCACTGTTGAAGAAATCCGCGACAATTTCGGCCCTCAGGTTGCCCAACTTGTTGACGGCCTGACCAAATTGGCAATGATAGAACAAAAATCAGCCAATAACAAACAAGCCGAGAATTTTCGCAAATTGCTGCTGGCTATGTCGGAAGACGTACGCGTCCTACTCATCAAACTGGCCGACCGGCTACACAACATGCGTACCTTGCACTTTTTGAAAAAGCCGGAAAAACGTGCCCGCATCGCCAAAGAAACCCTTGATATTTATGCGCCGCTTGCCGAACGCATCGGCATGCAGGAAATCAAAACCGAACTTGAAGAAATTGCTTTTGCCGAACTCCACAAAGAAGCGCACGATTCCATTGTCGCCCGCTTAAACTTTTTACGCGAGCAAGGCAACAATTTGGTTCCCAAGATCATTAGCCGGCTGGAAAAAGACATGAAAGATAACGGCATTGATGCCGACATTACCGGACGGGAAAAATCTCCTTATTCCATCTGGCGCAAAATGCAGCAGAAAAATGCTTCTTTTGAGCAGCTTTCCGACATTATGGCTTTTCGTATCTGCGTTGATGACATTGGCACCTGCTATCAGGCTTTAGGCGTTGTCCATAGTAAGTACCATATGGTACCCCGCCGCTTTAAAGATTATATTTCAACTCCCAAACCCAACGGCTATCAGTCAATTCATACCGGTGTCATCGGACCGGAAAATACTCGCATTGAAATCCAGATACGCACTCGGGAAATGCACGAAATCGCAGAGAAAGGCATTGCCGCTCACTGGGCATACAAACAAGGACAAAAAGCCGTCGGCAAAAACTTTCGCTGGATTCGCGAACTGCTTGAAATTTTGGAACAAGCTTCCAATCCGGAAGAATTTTTGGAAAACACCAAACTGGAAATGTACAATGATCAGGTTTTCTGCTTCACGCCCAAAGGAGATCTGATCGGCCTGCCAATGAATTCCACACCGGTTGACTTTGCTTATGCGGTCCATTCCACTGTCGGCGATACCTGCGTCGGCGCTAAAATCAACGGCGAAATCCGCCCGTTACGCACCATCCTGCAAAACGGCGATCAGGTTGAGATTCTGACATCAAAAGCCCAGCATCCGTCAACGGAATGGGAACGGTTTGTCGTCACGGGCAAAGCCAAAGCCGCTATCCGACGTTATGTCCGCGCCTTCAAGCGTGACCAGTTTATCACGTTGGGACAACAGCTTCTGGAACGGACATTTAAAGGCGAAAACCTTGAATTCTCTGAAAAGGGACTGGTTAATATCCTGCCTAATTTCGAAGCGGAATCAATTGACGACATCTATGCCAAAGTCGGTGAAGGATTAGTAACGGCTTGGGATGTCATGAAAGCGGTTTATCCGGGATATAAACAGTCCAAACTCGGCCGTGTCGTCAAATCCTTAAAAGTTCCCGTTTTCAAAAAATCTGCTAAAGAAAAGAAAAGCGAGCCGTTAAAAATCAAAGGCCTGATTCCGGGCATGGCCGTCCATTTTGCTGGCTGCTGCCACCCTCTTCCCGGAGACAGAATCGTCGGGATTGTTACAACCGGCAAAGGGGTTGCCATTCATACGATTGACTGCAAACTCTTGGAAAAATACGCCGATGAGCCGGAACGCTGGCTTGATATCTCCTGGGGAGATGCCGCAACCGACGCCCCGCATGTCGGCCGATTGAAAGTCATGCTCAATAACGAACCCGGGGCGCTGGCTGAACTCTCCAATCTGGTTGCCCGCAACAACGGCAATATTGCCAACTTGAATATTGTCTATCGGACGATTAGTTATTTTGAGATACTGGTTGACATTGAAGTCAAAGACCTGAAACACCTGACCGATATCATTGCCGCCATGAAAGCCAGCAAAGTTATCAGCTACGTTTCACGCTCCGTCCAATAAACCCGAACAGTGGAGTTTACCTTGTCCGAAACGCAAAACGCCTCATCTTCTGTCCGCAGCAGATTATCCGCCCTCTGGCGTCATTTGTTTGACCGGCTGGAAGGACTGAGCGGAACCCCGCAATCAATTGCCGCCGGTTTCGCCTGCGGCGTTGCCGTATCTTTCACGCCGTTTCTGGGCTTTCACTGTATCCTCGCCGCCACAATGGCCTGGTTTATCCGAGGCAATATTCTGGCTGCCGCTATCGGTACGATTGCAGGCAACCCGTGGACTTTTCCTTTTATCTGGATTTCGATATTGTACACCGGCCGTCTCATTTTGAGCGGCGCTTATGCTCAAAGTGCGCAAGTTGATTTTTTACATTTTTTTGAAAAATCAACCCACGCCCTGCTGACCTTTGACTTCAGCGCCTTTTTGACAGATATCTGGCCGATACTGCAGCCAATGATAATCGGCTGCATACCCTTTTTTCTGATTGTCTGGTTTATCACTTATTATCTGTTAAAAACCGCGCTATTAAAATTCGGCACAAAAAAAACTGCAGCAACTGGAAAACAAAGCAGACAAACAAAGGACTAAAAAACAATGATTATCGGCATCGGCAATGATCTCGCCAATATTGAACGCATAAAAAAAAGCATTGAAAAATTTGGCCAACGCTTCATTAATAAAATATTTTCGGCAGAAGAACAGGCTGAACTTTCCAAACGCCAAAAGATTTCTGCCCATGAATATGCCTGCTCCGCCGCCCGCCGTTTTGCCGCCAAAGAAGCCTGCTCCAAAGCGCTTGGCACCGGCTTTAAACAGGGGATATTCTGGTCCGACTTAATCATCACCCACACGCCTGCCGGCAAACCGGAACTGCAACTGCGCGGCGCCGCGGCCAAACGCCTTGCTGCCCTCAGCGGCAACGCCTCCTGCCGCCTGCATGTAACGATGACGGACGACTACCCTTGGGCTCAGGCTTTTGTCATTATTGAAGCTTTATAAAAAAGTTAAAAAAAATCATATTTTTAACTTCAAATTAATGAAAATATTACATGATAACTATTGATATCTAAACAATATTGTTTATGATATATCAGATTTGTTAAAAGAATTCCGCACGGCAGCTCAGGAAAGAAGTTAGTTATGGAAAAAGACGAAAGCATTTTAGATACAATAAAAACAATTATTTATGCCATTTTGATTGCAATAGTAATCCGCACATTTTTGTTTGAGCCTTTCAAAATCCCGTCAGGTTCAATGTACCCGACCTTACATGTCGGCGATTACCTTTTTGTTTCAAAATATACTTACGGCTATTCCAAACACTCTTTCCCGTTCAGCCTGCCGCTTTTTAACGGCCGTGTCTGGGCAGATACGCCACAGCGCGGAGATGTTGTTGTCTTCAAATTTCCGCAGGACAACAAAACTGATTTCATCAAACGTATTGTCGGACTGCCCGGAGACAAAATCAAAATGCAGGACGGTATTTTGTATATTAACGGCAAACCGGTTGAACGTCAGCAGATTGAAGACTTCGTCATTCGTGACAAATTCGGCAACGGTGAGCGCTATACCCAATATGTCGAGACCCTGCCCAACGGCGTCAAACATAACATTCTGGAAATTTCTGACCAACAGGAACTCGTTGACAACATGGTTGAAGTCACCGTTCCGGAAAACAGCTATTTTGTCATGGGCGACAATCGTGACCGCTCTGATGATAGCCGTTTGAGCGTCGGTTTTGTTCCGTTTGAAAACCTGGTCGGCAAAGCCCGCTGGCTGTTTTTCTCTCACAACACGGACGATGCATGGTACAAACCTTGGGCTTGGACCAAAAAAATCCGCTTTGAAAGAATGTTTAAGAAAATACAATAATCATGCTTAACGATTTACAAGATATATTAAAATACCACTTTAAAAATCCGCAATTACTGCGTCAGGCTTTAACCCACAGCAGCCATACAACAGACGTTGCTCAAAACTATGAACGACTGGAATTTCTGGGCGATAGAGTTTTGGGTTTGAGCATAGCCGCGCTGCTCTACAAAATTTTTCCCAATGAACCGGAAGGTAGCCTGTCACAACGTTTTGTCGGCCTAGTCTGTAAAGAAACCGTTGCTCAAATGGCTCAAACACTCTGCCTCGACAAATTTATGATTGTGGCCAATGAAGACATCCGCGGCAACGAAAACGTACTTTGTGACGTTTGTGAGGCTGTCATCGGCGCCATTTTTATTGATGCCGGAGATGAAGAGGCCATCAGCTTTGTTGACACCCACTGGAAAGAACTAATTGATAAAAACGTCGAACCACCCAAAGATGCAAAAACCAAATTACAAGAAGTCGCGCACAGCAAAGGTTTTCCGCTGCCGGAATATGTTGTGCTGAGCCGAGAGGGCTCCGAGCATGAACCGGTATTTCACATTGCCGTTAAAATCGGCAAACTGCCTCCGGCCGTCGGAACCGGCCGCAACAAAAAATTAGCGCAGCAGGCCGCTGCCGCCCAAATGCTGGAAAGGCTGAAATAAGATGACGGAAGACAATATCCCGACACAACAAAATCTGCCGTCTCGTTGTGGATTTGTCGCGCTGATCGGTGCGCCGAATGCCGGAAAATCGACCATAACCAACGACTTTGTCGGCTCCAAAGTCACCATTGTTTCCCCTAAAGTCCAAACCACCCGTTCTCTGGTTAAAGGCATCGGCATCTGGAAAAATACCCAGATTATCTTTATTGATACGCCGGGAATCTTCAAACCCAAACGCCGACTTGACCGTGCAATGATCGCCTCCTCATGGGACGGCGCCGGCGACGCCGACATTACCGTATTGGTTGTTGACGCCAAACGAGGTTTTGATGACGAAACCCGAGCCATCATTAACAAACTTAACAAAAACAAAAAAGAAGCCCTCCTTCTGATTAATAAAATCGACCTTGTTCATCAGGATAAACTTTTAGGTTTAAGCGCCGCATTGAACGAAGCCGGAAATTTCAAAGAAACCTTTTTTGTTTCCGCAGAGAACGGCAAAAATCTGGAAGATTTTTACAGCTACCTCGCCGACAATCTGCCGCTCAGCCCATGGTATTATCCGGAAGACCAGATTTCCGACATGCCTTTGCGCATTCTGGCTGCCGAGATCACGCGAGAAAAACTCTTTCTCTGTCTTCATCAGGAACTCCCCTATTCTCTGACCGTCGAAACAGAATTATGGGACCGTCGCGATGATGGCTCCGTCCGTTGCGAACAAACAATTTATGTCGAGCGCGACAACCAAAAAATCATTGTCCTTGGCAAAAGCGGTTCCATGATAAAAAAAATCGGGCAGATGGCCAGAACAGAAATTGAAGAACTGCTGGAAACCCGCGTCCATTTATTCCTTTTTGTCAAAGTACGCGAAAACTGGATCAACGATCCTGCCCGCTATAAAGATCTTCAGCTCAATTTTAACGCCTGAGTTCCATACAAAGAGAAGCGTTTTTCGCCCAATAACATCAGCAAATGAACAAACTTTTGAAAATTGTCTATTAAAAAAGGCGGTCTCCGTGCCGCCTTTAATCTTGCCTAAAACAACTCGCCATCAACCCGCCAATACCCGTTTTCATACAACAAACAAAAAACCGCACAATTTGCAATCTGTGTAAAGGCATAGCCAAAATGGTTTAACAAAGCCGCCATTGTCCCGCCATGAATTGCCACTCCCATAATAGCATATTTCTCTTGACATAGTTCATCAAAAACACTCAAAACACGTTCCAATGCTTCTTTTTTGCTTTCACCGCCGGCAAAACGAATATCCCAAAAATCAGGATGAGCCCAGTTATTGACAATTTCAGGCACATTTTTCTTCAAATCCGCAATCAACTGCCCTTCGGCTTCGCCATAAAAACATTCGCGTAAATCTTCTTTAACAATCACCGGAATATCAATGACTGCGGCAACGGCTTCAGCCGTTTGCAAAGCTCGCTTCAAAGGCGAAGAAAAAATAATCTCCAAATTTTTTTCCGCCAGCTTTTGAGCAAGCTCTCCCGCCTGCCGGCATCCGTCCGAATTCAACTCATAATCCATTCCCGACCCCTGCCAGCGTTTCTGACGATTAAGTTCGGTTTCCCCATGCCGAAAAACATAAAACTTTTTACTCATATCTTTAATCTCCCTATCAGAAACAACCATAACGGCTCTTCTTATTCGTTAAAAGCAGATAAAGGACTGTGCTGCGCCGTTTTTTTCGACGACGCATACATATAGCTATGCGAGGAGAAAAGAAACAAGCATGACAGCCCTTTAGCTGCTTTTAACCTGTGACCAAACAATTTGGGTAATGCCCGTCTTCCTGCCCTTTTCCCAAATAAACCAGGCAAACTCCATCGCCGGCTTGCCAAAACCGAGAAAATCAACCTTATTGGGAATCACAATCACTTTTGCCGGCGGAAATTGCGCATAAAGCTTTGCCCGCTTCTTGCCGGTCAGATAACGGATCGGCAACAGCAGCGCCAAAGTCTTTTCAGCAGATTTCAGCCCCTGAACAATAAACTCATAAGCCAATTGAAAAGGCGGATTAGTGATAATATTCGGCGCCTTTTTGTCAGAAAGCAAAAAGTCCACACCGGCAGCACCATAACCGCGGTCAATCAAATCAGAACATTCGACATCCGCATATTTTTCTTTTAAGACTTCGGCCATTCGCCCATCACCACAGGCCGGTTCCCAGATTTTGCCCGAAAACTCATAATTATCCAACAGCGCCTGTGTCACATATCGTGGTGTCGGATAAAAATCTTCTTTTTGCCGCAAGTCTTCCACCCTGCGCCCCAGCAATTTATACTGCTCGTTAACTTCCATTATTCACTCTCCTTGCAGAATACCTGAAATATAAGAAGATTTCCTACTTTCCGCAAGCAAAAAAACTCATTTCTCCATTATTCCGGTCAAATTCTAGATCTTTACATTTTTTACAAACATATAAAAAATTTTACTTGATTATTTAATGAACAGGTGTATTTTTATCTTGCTCTGCGGGCATAGTTCAATGGTAGAACGAGAGCTTCCCAAGCTTTTAATGCGGGTTCGATTCCCGTTGCCCGCTCCATAAACAAACTCCCACTTGGGAGTTTTTTTATGGAAAGAACAAATGAGTGAATCGAACCCGAGAGGGCGCGAGGCGATAGAAAACTAACCAACGTTAGTTTTCGTTCCGAGCGGTGCAGTTTTGTTAATTTGCAAGCAGCGACAGCGCAACGACGCAAATGTTACAAAACAAACTCAAGATTCCCGTTGCCCGCTCCATAAAAAACGGAGCTCATCGTCAAAATTGTGCTTTTCAAAAATTTCCTATACTATTTACACATTTTATATTATAATTATTTAATAAAGATATATCTGCAAGAGGAAATCGCCATGAAAAAAGGATTATGGAATTCTGAACAGCAAAAAATTTTAAATCAACGGGAAGTTGATGATAAAATCTTTAAAAATATCCTAAACACGGCGGTTGAAAAAATTGAACAACACCCTTACTGTAAAAAGATACTTGAAGGCGCCGGATATTACAAAGATGAGCGTCCTGACGGATTTGACCCCGAACATTTTTATCTTGAAAAAATTTATATCGGACATACAACACCCAACGTTTCTCCACTGGGACACTGCACAAAAGAAAGTTTCATCTATAGAAATGTGAGTGAAAAACCAACAACGCCTGAAATCTCACGAGATGCTGTTTACATTAGCGAATTAACCACTCAAGGCATTACGATAGACACATTAAAACTTATGGCACAAAACGGCAATAAGATTGCAACCGAGCTGACAGCAAACAACAACATTGACACATCAAAAATTTGCGATTGGCAAAATGCCGCAGAACAATACTCTTCCATAAAAGAACAACTGGAACATACTTTTCAGGAAAACCCGCAGTTTAATACAGAATTCATGAATATAACCAGTGACTGTATGGTTAATCTTATCGCCCATGAATGCGCACACGGGAATCAAATGAACAATGGCCTTGATAATGGCTTGATAACCTCAAAATCCTTAACTCCAAAAGACCAACAAAAGGAAATAGACTTCTACTTCAAAAAAGATGAAAATGGCAAAACAGCATTTCAAAAATGGTTTGAACAACAAGATATTAAAACCGGCTATGGAACAGACTGCATTGATGAAGCTGCTGTTATGGCCTCCTCTTATGTTGCATTTATAGCAACAAATCCCTCCAAAGAAGCTCAAACTTGGATAAATAATATGTATAATCAGCGTCTGATTAACGGACATACCATAGAACAAACCCTTGCCGATTTTGAAAAACAAAACGGCAATTACCAACCCAATAACAAAATAATGCAACAAAAATTGGCTTGCCATATTTTCAACAGAATAAGCTCTGACTACGGACAAATCAATCTTCAAAAAATAAAAAAACATACCAATGAAGAAAACCAACAAATAGATTACAATGCTGAAGGGATATTCAACGCCATAGAATATTCTTATCAGGAAAACTTTTTTGGTTCCGTTGAAGACTATATCCAGGCAATCCCCGGAAAAATAGCCCCCGAAAAAATAGCAAAATTAAAAATTTTTGCATTGCGCAAAAGAAAAGACAAAATGAATACCTCCGCCTCAAATTCAGGTCAGCAAACGCCGCCTGTTTTAAAAACCGCCGATACCCAAAAAAAAGCGCTCAATCTGTCCCAATACAAAAACCTGAAACAAACGCACGAATATTAAATTCTGCTTCGTTTCAGACTTTCTCAAACAAAAACTTGCGTCTTTTCACATTTCACCAACTTGCTTTGAACACATTTTTCCCAGTTAATTCCGCCAGTTGTACGGATTTTCAAACAAGATATGAACAAATCAGATTTTAAGCACTTTTAAGCTGACTTATCAGATTTTTTACTTATAAGCATTGCATATCTTGAATTTTATTTTTAACACCGGATATAGCAAAGTCAGAAGCATTATACCTATAACAAAACTCAAGCCATGTATAAAAAGCATATCCTTCCACTTGATGAATATTTATGTTAACATCGCTCATTATCTCATATTCTTTAATAATTTTGCTTATGGTTTCGTAATTAAAATTTAGTGCTGTCTGACAAAATTCTTTATGAATATCACCAATTGCACACTCTCCAAAATCATAAATCCCTATCAATTTCTGAACATCATTGTCCACAGCCATATTTTTACCCATTATATCAAAATGGCAGAATTTGATAATTTCATTATCATTTTTCAAATTAAATGTTTTTAAAAAGCTTTTTATAAACTTTTTTTCATCAGTCGAAAAATTCTGGTTTTGCTCATAAAAATCTAAAATTTTCTCAGAACTATCCATTTTTTCGAATTTTTTCCAGAGAGGGAGTCTGATAGTTTTTAATATTTCATCCGTTAATTTGTTTAACTCATATATAAAAACGGCAATATCTTTATAAAAAATTTTTTTATTTTCTGACGTCCATTTAGATAATTCGTCCTGCGTCAGGTGATTCCCCTCAATTTTTTTATGCCAAAGATATAAATATGGAGTTTTTTGCAAAGATGTATATGGAATTTCTAAAGATATTTTATTTTGTAAGATATTTAACACTTGATGTTCTTTAATGAGTTTATCCTTGGCAACTTCTCGGCACGGAAATCGGACAATAATCTCATTATTAAGCTCATAAGCAAAACTATTGTATGTATCTGAACTATGTTTTATCTCTATTTTAGTGATATCAAAATAGTCACTTAAAATGCTTTTTATAAAATCGGTATTTTGAGCTTGTTCTTTGGTCAGCATTAATATCTCCTTACCTAATAATGCTTCTGATTAAAACATATAAAATTTTAATATTCAATTGATTTTTATAAATCGAGTAAATTCTCGCAATCTTCTTGAAAGATTGGATAAATCAAGATATTCCGTACAATATCATACCCCAACACCTTTCTGCTATTATTCCCAAAAAAGAAATATTTTTCTTAATAACTTCCCTGCCCCATCCCCCCGTATCGATTCGCCCCAACCGTAATTTTAACGGTTAATTGTGCCATTTTTTAATGGATTTTTGAAAAATATCATGCTATAAAACGCGCATATAGAGATTCTATAAAGTTTTTATAACACCGAAGCCGGCAGATCAGGCATAAAACCGTCTAATCTGGGGCTTTTTTTATTAACATTTAACTAAGGATAAAATATGTCAGAAGTTAAGATGAAAATGATGGACGGTAACGAAGCCGCTGCTTCCGTTGCCCACCGCATGAACGAAGTCTGCGTCATTTACCCGATTACTCCGTCTTCTCCGATGGGCGAATGGGCTGATGCGTGGTCTGCCGCCAAGCAGAAAAACATTTGGGGCGTTGTTCCTGAAGTACAGGAAATGCAGTCTGAAGCCGGTGCCGCCGGTGCCTGCCACGGCTCAATTCAGGCCGGTGCGTTGACAACCACCTTTACGGCTTCTCAGGGTTTGCTGTTGATGATTCCGAACATGTACAAAATCGCCGGCGAACTCTCTCCGTTTGTAATGCACGTTGCTGCCCGTTCTCTGGCTTATCATGCCTTGTCCATCTTCGGTGACCACACCGACGTTATGGGCTGCCGCCAGACCGGTTTTGCCATGCTGTGCTCCAACTCCGTACAAGAAGCTCATGATATGGCTGCCATTGCCCAGACTTCCACGCTGCGCAGCCGCGTTCCGTTCATGCACTTCTTTGACGGTTTCCGCACATCTCACGAAATCAAAAAAATCAAATTGCTCTCCGATGACGATCTGAAAGCCATGCTGGAAGGCGTTGACTATTCTTTCAATGCCAAAAACGCTCTGCGTCCGGAAGCTCCGGTCATCCGCGGTACGGCTCAAAACCCTGACGTATTCTTTCAGGGTCGTGAAGCCTCCAACCCGTTCTACAAAAAGGTTGAAGGCATTGTTCAGGAAGAAATGGACAAGTTTGCCAAGATTTCCGGCCGTCAGTATCATGTTGTTGATTATGTTGGTGCAGCCGATGCCGAACAGGTTATCGTTATCATGGGTTCCGGCGCTGAAACCGTTGAAGAAACCATCAACTATCTGAATGCTAACGGCGCCAAACTCGGCGTACTGAAAGTTCATCTGTATCGCCCGTTCCCGGAAAAATCTTTCCTCAAAGCTTTGCCGAAAACTGCCAAAGTTGTTTCTGTTTTGGATAGAACAAAAGAATCAGGCTCTACCGGCGAACCGTTGTACCTTGATGTTGTCGCTACATTGACTCAGGCTTATGCTAACGGCGAAATCGCCAATATGCCGAAAATTTACGGCGGCCGCTATGGTCTGTCTTCCAAAGAGTTTACTCCGGGTATGGTCAAAGCTGTTTACGATAACGGTGCAGCTGCCAAACCGATCAACGGCTTCTCTGTCGGTATTAACGATGACGTTAACAAAACTTCTTTGCCGTTTGATGATTCTATTGACACTGAACCCAAAGACGTCGTTCGCGCCGTATTCTTCGGTCTGGGCGCTGACGGTACCGTCGGAGCCAACAAAAACTCCATCAAAATTATTGCTGAAGATGCCGGCAAATATGGTCAGGGCTACTTTGTTTACGACTCTCGTAAATCCGGTTCCATGACAACTTCTCACCTACGTTTTTCCGATAATCCGATTAAATCGGCTTACCTGATTAACAAAGCAGATTTTGTTGCCTGCCACCAGTTCCCCTTCATGAACAAGGTAGACATTTTGAAGATTGCCAAACCGGGCGCAACTTTCTTGCTGAACGCTCCGTACAAGGCTGAAGAAGTATGGGATCACCTGCCGATTGAAGTTCAGGAAGAAATCATCAGCAAAAAGCTGAAATTCTACACCATCAACGCAATTGAAGTTGCCCGCGAAACCGGCATGGGTCAGCGCATCAACACCGTTATGCAGACCTGCTTCTTCGCAATTTCCAACATTTTGCCGAAAGACGAAGCAATCGCTCAGATTAAAAACGCCATTAAGAAAACTTACAGCAAAAAAGGCGATGCCATTGTTCAAAAGAACTTTGAAGCCGTTGATGCTTCTCTGGCTCATCTGCATGAAGTTTCTTACCCGGCTCAGGTTACTTCCAAATTCCACCGCAATCTTCCGGTTCCGGCCGATGCGCCTGAATTTGTTAAAAAGCTTACCGGCGAAATCATTGCCGACCGCGGTAACGAGCTTCCGGTTTCTGCTTTTGAACAGGTTGTTGACGGCACTTGGCCGACAGGCACGACCCAATACGAAAAACGTTGCATTGCAACCGAAATTCCGGTTTGGGATTCTGAAACCTGTATCCAATGCGGCAAATGCTCTTTGGTCTGCCCGCACGGTGTTATTCGCATGAAAGTTGCAACCGAAGAAGAACTGAAGAACGCGCCGAAAGGCTTCAAATCTGCGCCGTATAAAGGAAAAGAATTTGCCGGCAAACAGTTCATCTGGCAAATGTCTCCGGAAGACTGCACCGGCTGCGGCATCTGCGTCAGCGCCTGCCCGGCTAAAAACAAAGCCAATCCGGAACGCAAAGCCATTAACATGGATCACATTGAAAACCATCTGGAAGAGCAGAAAGCCTGCTGGAAGTTCTTTGAGACCCTGCCTTATGTAAAACGTACGGAAGTTGCAAAGAACCTGCCGAAAACCACTCAGATGATTCAGCCGTTGTTCGAGTTTTCCGGTGCCTGCGCCGGCTGCGGTGAAACCCCGTATGTCAAACTGCTGACACAGCTCTTTGGTGACAGAATGGTTGTCGCCAACGCTACCGGCTGTTCTTCAATCTACTCAGGCAACCTGCCGACCACACCTTATGCTAAAGACGAAAAAGGCCATGGTCCGGCTTGGGCAAACTCTTTGTTTGAAGACAATGCCGAATTTGGTCTGGGCATGAGATTCTCAATTGATCAGCAAACACACTTTGCTCAACAGCTGCTGGAAGGCCTGAAAGACAAAGTCGGTACTGATTTGGTTGAAAAAATCATGAACAACCCGCAGAAAACCGATATTGAGATTGATGATCAGCGCGCCAATGTTAAAGCTCTGCGCGACAAACTGGCCGGCATCAATACTCCGGAAGCCAAACATCTTGACAAGTTGGCTGACTACCTGATTAAGAAATCCGTATGGATTTTGGGCGGTGACGGCTGGGCCTATGATATCGGCTTCGGTGGTTTGGATCATGCCATTGCTTCCGGCAAAAACATCAATATTATGGTAATGGATACCGGTGTTTACTCCAATACCGGCGGTCAGCAGTCAAAAGCTACCCCGATGGGTGCTTCTGCCAAATTTGCCACAGCCGGTAAGGCTTTGCCGAAGAAAGATTTGGGCATGATTGCCATGTCTTACGGCAATGTTTATGTCGCTCAGGTTGCCTTTGGTGCCAACGATGCTCAAGTGATTAAAGCTATGAACGAGGCCGAGGCTTTTGACGGTCCGTCCATCATCATTGCTTACTCTCACTGTATTGCTCAGGGCTTTAATCTGGCAGACGGTCTGAGCCACCAGAAGAACGCCGTTGAAACCGGTTCTTGGCCGTTGTACCGTTACAATCCGGAAAACATCAGCGAAGGCAAAGCGCCGTTGATGCTTGATTCTAAAGCGCCGAGCAAACCTTTGTCTGAATACATGTCCAACGAGACACGTTTCCAGATTGTCAACAAACAAAATCCTGAACGTTATGAAACATTGTTGAATAAAGCTCAGGAACTGGCTAAAGAAAAACGTTCTTTGTTAGAACATATGGCTGAATTCAAAACTGCCGAATAAGCAGTTTTAATTAGCCAAGGAAAAATTCTGGCGCAAGTTAAGCTGCTAAAAAAATCCCTGATTACAAACCATTGTAATCAGGGATTTTTATATAATTCTAATTATCTATAGAATTCCACTCATTTATAATTATATCTGAAATAATTGTTAATTAATTTGCTTTTTGCTTGGAATCCTACGCCAAATACCGCAATTTAATATCATAATCAAAAATATAATTTTGGAGATTAAAATGGATAATTCAAAAAATTGCCCTTCTGAAACCGGCAATAAATTTATCCGCTACTATAATCCCGAAGGCGAAAATAACGCTTTCAAAAATCTGAACGGAGCTTTTCAACGAGGCGTTGAAGAAGAAGCCTCCATTCAGACAGCGGTAAAAATAAAACAAACCAACTCAGAAGAAAAATACAAAAATTGGATTGCAAATCACAACTCTGAACCGGAAATTGAAAAACGTGCCAAACTCGAATTCATCAAAAAATGTGAAGAACTGGCACTCCTGCCGGAAAAAGAGCTGATAAAACTCTGCAAACGCAGTTCCGAACGCTTAAGCCAACATTTTTTTCAAAAAAAGGACGAACTTTCTGCTGAAGAAAACGAAATTAACGAACGGGCTTATATGTTAAAGCACACATTTTATGAAAGATAAAAATCAAAAATCCGGAAAAATTTTCCGGATTTTTTATATATTTATCAAAATAAGCTTGAATCTCAAACCCAAATAAGATATAGCTACAAAAGAGAATTATATTATTAACTAATTACTATCATTATGGACATATATTTATCTAGAAACGCGGCTTACATTTTTTTTGAAAAATTAGGCAACTTGAAATCAGTTCGACTGGCTCAGGATAAAAAAGGAAATCTGGCTTGGATTCAAAGTGATAAAAAGATGTATCGGATATCTTACCGGATTGGGGAGTTTATTGAAAAGAGCAAAAAAGAAGCCAGAGGATTTTTTTGCAAAATCAAATATAACACCCCGCTGTTGTAGCGCGGAGAACTTTACTTCTACCGCCATTATAACAAACGCCATCCGACAAATGCTTTTATAAAACGACCGGAAATCATCTTATGCGGAGAAATGGTAAAACAACTGTTTCCCCAAAAGACAAACTTAGAACTCAAGCTCTTTGCCATTCGTCACAAAGATACTGGGCTAAAATTGCTTAATTACCTTTGGGTATTATACGAAAACGGCAATATGATATTTTCCATTTATGCGTTTCAAAACGCCTCCAAAGAAGGAAATGTGAAAGAATATGGCTGGCATGAAATCCAACTCGGCCAAAGTTTTTACGACACCGAAGGCCGTAAATTTTTCCTACATACGGAAAAAAATGAGTTGCGTATATGTCAAATTAATGCATGAACAATAAAAAACGATGAGGCAAAACTCATCGTTTTTTTATCTCGGAATCTTTATTGTTACTTTAGATTTTCAGGATTAAGACACTCCAGTTCTTTAATCACAAACCTTCCATCCTTACGAATAAGCACATCGTCAAACCAGATTTCACCACCACCGTATTCCGGCGTCTGAATCTGAACCAAATCCCAGTGAATGGCCGATTTATTGCCATTATCCATATCATCGTAAGAATTGCCGATAGCCATATGGAAAGATCCGGAAATCTTCTCGTCAAACAAAATATCTAAAATCGGATGCGTAATATGCGGATTAACCCCGAGCGCAAACTCGCCAATATAACGGGAACCGGCATCCAAATCCAAAATTTTCTGAAAACGTGCGTCATTAGCCAAAGACTTAGCTTTAATAATTTTGCCGTTCTTAAATTCCAATCGGATATTGGAAAAAAACTCACCGTTATATGTCGTGTCGGTATTAAACTGCACCACGCCGTTAATCGAATTCTTGACCGGTGCGGAATAAACCTCGCCGTCAGGAATATTTCTGTCGCCAAAACAAGGCTGCGCGCCAATCCCTTTAATCGACAGCGTCAAATCAGTTTCTGATGCCTTAATACGGACTTTATCGGTTTTTTTCATCAGTTTAACCAGCGGTTCCATAGCTTTTTTCATTTTCTTGTAATCAAGCAGACAGGCGTTAAAATAAAAATCCTCAAATGCCCGTGTAGACATTTTGGATGTTGCCGCCATGGTATTATTCGGATAACGCAGCACGCACCATTTTGTCTTAGGCACTCTGAGCGCATGATGAACCGGAATCATAAAATGCTTCTGATAAAGTGTCATTTGCTTTTCATTCACGTCTGCCAGCGCAAAAAGGTCATCATTGCCGCGCAGGCCGATATAAGCCTGCGACTTTTCCATCAGTCTGGCATGAATTTTGCCGTATTCTTCAATCTGCTTGGCTGAAGCATTGCTGACAAAATCCCGCGCAAACGCATTGTCGTTAAACATATAAAAAGGCACGCCGCCGGCTTTGGTCGCCGCAATAATAAACTCGTCAAGCAAATCTCTTGTCGATTCGCCGAACGCTTCAATATAAATTGTTTCGCCTTTTTTCAGCTCTACCGAATTTTTGATAATATTTTCCGCCAACTGGCGCAATCTGTCATCTTTTCTCATGTTCAGCCCCATATAAAATATCATTGTAAAGACGAAAGACACATTGTTCTATATCTTCTTCCCCGCCTTTTTCTTTTATTTTATATATAGGCTCTTCTGCCAACAAATCATTAACATTTATATTTTTTTTTGCCAAAGTCATAAAAATTTTTACCCTTCTCGGCTGCTTTTGCAAAGCCAGAGCCTTCAACACAGCCGCGCCGACGGCACAGGCAAAGCGCCCCTCGGCATAATAAAACAGCGGTCTTTCAGTCTTCTCTCCATCCCATGACATCTCCCAAAAATCATCGCGCAGCAGACTATGCTTCAACCCCAGATAAGTTAATCTTTTAATTTCACAAAAAACTTCGTAATCATCATATTTTTCCGCCGGCTCGTTCACAATATCCCGAGCATAACGCACTACGTTGGCCAAAGCGGCATAAGGCTTGTAGAGTTCTTTCAGATTCTGCGGATTATTGCAATACAGCACAATCTGCTCCAGCATTTCTTCCGGCTCCGACTGATACTTGTCAAATATATAAGTTCCCAACTCCAGCCCCAGCGCAAATTGTAAAATCTCATTGGTTTTCATCGGCTTGTCATTCAAAGCAACCAACAGATTTTTCTGCCGCAAATGCTTTTTCACCAGATTTTTTCCGGCAGCACACCACCCTTCATCTCCCACATCCGGCAACCGGACGTTTTTTCCTTTTGCCTCTGCAGCAAACACAATCATCACCATATTTTTCTCCTTTGGCTTTGCCAAAAGTATAAAAGCCAAACAATAATAATTTATGAATATTGACAATCAAACATTTTTTATGCTAAATGAAACCGTTAACAGAAAGAAGATAAAGCAATGAACAACATCTATGCCCCGACTGAAGAAAATATCAGACGCGCTGCCGAAACCATAAAAAACGGCGGTTTGGTTGCAATTCCGACCGATACGGTTTACGGGCTGGGGGCTGATGTTTACAATTCTAAAGCCGTCAGTAATATTTTTGCCGCCAAAGAACGCCCGTTTTTTGACCCTCTGATCTCTCACATTGCCGATATAGACTTTCTGCCGGAATATGCTCAAACCGACAGCAGGACAATGGATCTGGCGCGTCATTTTTGGCCAGGACCATTGACTTTTGTTCTCAAACGCAAAGACAAGGATCACGTCTTAGACTTGGTTTGCTCCGGTCTGCCCAACATTGCCGTCCGTATGCCCAACCACCCGGTCACCTTGGAACTGCTTCACCTTGCCGGCACACCGATTGCAGCTCCCTCGGCCAACAAATTCAAAACCGTATCGCCGACTACGGCTCAACACGTTCAGGATAGTCTGGGCGACAGAGTTGATATGATTTTAGACGGCGGAAACTGCAAAATCGGTGTAGAAACAACAATTATTGACTTAACCACTAAAGACATGGTCATGTTGCGCGCCGGCGGTCTGAGTAAAGAAGACATTGAAGCCTACACCGGTGAAAAAGTTCTGATTTCCGAAGGATCCCCCGACAAACCAAGCGCCCCCGGTCAGCTTTTAAAACATTATGCCCCGGCGCACAGCCTGCGGATTAACGCCGAACGGCCGCATGAAAATGAATTTTATATCGGTTTCGGAAAGGTTGACGCTGATTTAAATTTAAGCCCGACCGGCAACCTGAACGAAGCAGCCGCCAATCTCTTTGCTTATCTGCGCCTCGCTGACAAACTGGCCGGAAACAAAAACATTGCCGTATCTCCCATTCCCGATCAGGGTCTGGGACTGGCAATCAATGACCGCATCCGCCGTGCCGCTTATAAATAACCTCAAATTCAGGTCCAATCCGCCGCTATTTTTCCGCCCTTTTCCTCTTTACCTCCCAAGTCCTTTGCTACACCCACCATTTTCTCGTCCCTCTCTTATTTCACACACTCTCTCCTTTTTTCTCCACTTTCTGGGGTATAGTTCAGTTTTCAGAGAGGTTTTTCTTTCGTTCAAGGCTCAAAAATATAATCAGGTACAATATCCAGACTTTGCGCATAAGCTCGTATATCCGTCATACCGGCTTCCCGCATATTCATCTCAGAAATGCCGCGGCGGATTAATACCGTTTTCATGCCATAATTTTTGCCGCCCAGAATATCTGTCTGCAACGTATCTCCGATCATCAACATTCTTTTCCGCGGCGTTGGATCATCACGCAAAGCATAATCATAAATATTGCCGTATGGTTTTCCCCAATATTCTACATCACCGCCGTTTTCGGCATAAAATTTCGCCACGCTGCCCTGTCGGATAACAGGTTCGTCATACTGGTTTTCAAAAGCCTTCATATCCGGATTAACGCAAACCAGCGTTTTTCCCATTTTAATCAATTGCAAAAGCTCCTCGGCAAACGGTTCAATTGTCAGATAATCCCGCCAGATTTCACCATCAAAAGTCTGCGGCACGCCGGCGTAAACAAAATCAGCATCTTCCGGCGTCTCCTGTTCAACATAGCGGCTGCCTTCAAACAAAACTCCGCTCGGCCGCCCAAACTGATAAAACCTCAATGCCCGTTTGTCATTAATAACATAAGCATGATAAGCATCGCCGGAAGAAACAATCCGGTCATAATGGCGTCCCTTTACAAACCCTCTTTTGGCATAACCAGCCTCAATCTGTGAGGAAAGTACCGTCCCGTTTGACATAATCAAAACTTTTTTTCCTGCTTTTTTCAGGGCTTCCAGAGTCCGGTCTGCTCCGGAAATAACATTTTTGCCATTCCACAAAACCCCGTAAATATCAAATACGTACAAATCAAAATTATCGCTTATGTCTAAAATATTCTCTGGCATTTTTATATTTTCCCGTTTAAGATAACCACAATATGAGGCAACAAAATGATAGACTATACTAACGACTATTTATTAGATAAGAAAGTAAAAATTTTTCAGCCTGTGAACGGATATCGCGCTTCTACCGACGCGGTTCTGCTCTCTTCGCTGGTTCAGATAAAAAACGGCGATGACATTCTGGATGTTGGCTCCGGCACCGGCGCCGTTTCCCTCTGTCTGGCACACCGCCTGCAAAATCAAAATCCGCAAATTACCGGAGTTGAAATTCAGCCCGAACTGGCAGAACTCTCCAACGCCAGCGCTCAGGCCAACGGCTTTTCCACCCGCTTTCTCAACTGCGACATCCGTCAGAAAATCTCCGAATTAAACGGCGGCAGCTTTGACCACGTCATTACCAATCCGCCTTATGCCGAAAAAGACATGCCCTCTCCCTATGCCGGAAAAGCTACGGCTCACAATTTTACCGATTTCAACCTGACGTCCTGGATAAACTTCTGTCTTCGGATGATAAAACCGCAAGGTTGTTTTTACATGATTAACCGCGCTGAAGCCGTTGATGAAATTCTGACTGCTTTACACCAAAAGACCGGAGCAATTCAGATTATTCCGGTATTTTCCAAACCGCGGCAAACTGCCAAGCGGATAATGATTACCGCGCGCAAAGCCAGCCGCTCTCCGTCCGTCATTCACCAAGGAATTACAATTCATGAACCCGACGGAACCTACACGCCGCAGGCTCAAAACATTTTGCGCAAAGGAACCGGTTTTTTTGAAGCAGGTTAACTGGCCGTTGCCGACTGCTCGTCTTCTTCGCTGAAAACCGAAATCCCGCCGCCCTTTTCCTGAGATTTTTTTGTGGCTTTAATCGTTTGTTCCAAAAGCTTTTTGGCAGACTTTGCAACCGTCGGGAAAATGCTCACGCCGATACTCGAGTTTACATTGTGCTCAGTAATATTATCGCTGACACCTTCCATAAAAATGGCGTTAAGCTTGCGCATTTCTAGATCCAAATCTCCCATGCTGGAAATATCATTCATCATAATCCAGAACTCATAGGCCATACCGCGGGCAACCGTATAATTTTTCTTCAAAGAAAGTACAAGCTTGGAAGCCAGCTTTTTCAAAACAAAATCGGCAACTCCCTGCTGGCGCAGAACAAAAATATTGTCAATTGAAACGGCAATCACCGCAACCATATTCTTCCTCAGGCGGGAATCTTTATAATTCTCATAATTAATTGCCATCTGAACACGGTCTTCAAACAAATAAAAGCTCGGCAGACCAGTCACCTCATCGTACAAATTCAACGCCATTGGCTTTTCTGTCGCCCGCTCCTGAATATCGGCACCGGCATCAAACCTGTCCTGCCCGATTAAAATAAAAGAAAAGCGTCTGGCATCAGGCAGATAAATCGCCTCCAGCCCGACATTGTAAAGTTTTCCGGTTTTAGACTTAAGATCGGCATTCACTTTTTTGCCGTCAGTCAACATCACACCGATATTTTCAGCCAGACGGTTCCAGTCTTCTTCCGCCACAAAACTGAAAAAGTTCTGCCCGACGACTTCGTTTTCTCCGGCTTCCAGAATCTTTTGCATTGTCTCGTTGGCATATTCAATCTTGTCATCGCTTACAATTACTATCGGCCGCTCGGAACTTGAAAAAAATTTTTTAATAACGTCATCAAGCCGGACGTCAGCTTCTTTAATAAAATCATCTTGTCTGGCGGCATTCTCCTCTTCCTCGTTTTCTTCTTCCACCGGACTTTGGGGAATATACTGCTTAATCTCGGCCATCTGAACAACCGGTTCAACAGTTTCCAAAAGAGAAGTATCTATAGCGGCATTTGAAGAAACAGAAGCACTTCCGGCGGCAGCTGCCGGTTGATTTATAAAGGGAGTAGTCTCGCTGATACTCTCAAGGTAGTCAGGAGAAATATTCTCCAAGGTATCAAAATTTTGTTTATTCATTCATACAAACCACATCATATTGGTACTTTCCGAATATATATCCTCAAATTTTAAAATTCAATTAATAAAATATTTGCTGTTTATTAACATTCTTGTTTTATAGTGAAAATGAATTTGTATATACATAGAGAGCAAGCTATGGCTGAAGAAGAAATAAAAACAATCGGGGTAGAAAACACCGGTGATAGTTCGGAAACTAACGGCATCTTACTAAAAGAGCGCTATGAGATTGATTACGGCAAACCTTTGCCGGAACATGATACCAACGGCGCCAAGGCTTATGCCGTCATAGACAAGATCAACCAAAGCCGGCGGCTTTTTGCGCTGATTTGCAGCAATGATACCTCCGCCCGCATTTCTTTGCTTCCGCATTTAAAATCCATGGAGCACCCGAGCGTATTAAAACTGGTTGAATACGGCGTTGTCAATTACACGCCCCAGCGCTCCCGCAATATGGCTCTGATTTATCAAATGCCGAACGGACCGAAAGCCTCAGTCTTCGACACTGCCGATTTTTCATGGAAAAAAGAACCCGAAAAATTCAAAAGAGCCCTACTGTCCCTGCTTGCCGGCATTGAAGCCCTGAAAGGTTACGGCATTACCCACCGCTCCGTTCGCATAAGTAACATATATTTTAAAGACGACAACAAAACCGAACTTGTACTCGGCGACTGTATGGCCGCTTTTCCGGCGTTTTATCAGCCGGCGGCTTATGAAACCATTGAAAGCCTGATGGCACAAAAAGAAGGCCGCGGCGAAGGCAGCGACAAAAATGACATTTACGCCGCCGGCGTTGTGCTGCTTTCACTGATTTTTCAAAAAAATATCCTTCCGGAAATTTCAGTACCGGAAATCCTCAGAACAAAATTGAGAAAAGGCTCTTTTCTTGCCTTGTCCAGCGAGGATAAGCTGCCCACATCCTAC
>CAKQRB010000056.1 GCA_934271195.1 uncultured Alphaproteobacteria bacterium
AACTCCTTTGCTTTTATTTAGACAATTGCCAGACCATCTCTAACATAATAGCAAAGGAGTTTTTACGTGCAAAGCTGTAAGCTCTTTGGAACCACGCGCCTAGCGCGTGGTTTTCTGGATACAAAAAGCGTCCTTTCTGGCCGCTGTAAAAAATGTGGAGAACGAGAGAAATAATAAGATTTTAGGGTGGAGAAAGCGGAGTGTACATAGAAGTACATGAGCATTTCTCCAACCCGCTAAATCTGTATTAGTTCTCCGTTATACACATTTTTACTTTTGGAGGACTACGACGCCCGGCAACTCCTTCCCTTCCATCCACTCCAGAAAAGCGCCGCCGGCAGTAGATATGTAAGAGAATTTGCTGGCAACACCTGCGTTCTCAAGAGCCGAAACCGTATCGCCGCCGCCGGCAACCGTCATCAAACGGCCTTCCTGTGTCAAAACAGCGGCGCGTTCAGCCACTTTATTTGTTGCCGTATCAAATGGTTTAAGCTCAAATACGCCGAGCGGACCATTCCAAACCAGCGTTTTGCATTCTTCCAGCTTTTTGTTGATGACTTCAATTGTCTTGGCGCCGACATCCATCAAAATCCAACCTTCAGCGGGAATATGTTCCAAATCCACTGTTTTATGTTCGGCATCAGCCTTAAACTCTTTAGAAACAACCACATCCAGCGGCAAAATAATTTCGCAGTTATTGGCTTTAGCCGTCTTCATAATCTCTTTGGCCGTGTCAATCATATCCATCTGAACCAAAGAATTGACTTCATTCACGGTGTCGATACCGCTGGCTTTCATAAAGGTATGAGCCATACCGCCGGAAATCACAAGCTTGTCAACTTTTTTAACCAGATTGTTCAGCAAATCAAGCTTGGTAGAAACTTTGGAACCGCCGACAATCGCCATCAACGGACGCTGCGGATTGTTCAAACCTTTGGACAAAGCATTAACTTCTTCCGCCATCAGCAATCCCATTGCCGCCGGACGCAGTTTTGCCGCGGCAACCATGGAAGCATGCGCGCGGTGAGCGGTAGAGAAAGCATCAGAAACATAAACGTCAACCGGTTTAACCAGTTCTTCGGCAAATTTCTCGTCACCTTTCTTTTCTTCATTATAAAAGCGCAAATTTTCCAGCAACAGGATTTGATCATTACGTAAAGACTTAACGGCTTCTTCAACTTTCGGCCCGATGCAGTCATCAACAAAAACCACATGCTTGCCCAGCGCTTTCTCCAAATCTTTGACAATATGGCTGAGCGAATTCTTCATGTCGCCTTTGCCTTCCGGACGACCGAAGTGAGAAACAACCACAACTTTGGCGCCTTTGTTCATCAAAAGTTTGATGGTCGGGACGGTACGATCAATACGGGCTGTATGGGTCACATGAAAATTCTCATCCATCGGCACATTCAAATCGGCGCGCAACATAACGACTTTGCCGTTCAAATCACCCAGATCTTCAATCATTTTATATTCAGTCATTTATAAATTCCTTATCTGAAAAAAAATTCCCCGCCTGTCCACTGCGCCGGCAGTCCACATACGATGAACCGCCAGCGCGCCGGAAAAGCGGGGAAACTAAAATTAGCCGTTTACTTTAGCCATGTGGGCAACGAGGTCGAGAACCTTGTTGGAATAGCCCCATTCATTGTCATACCAGCTGACAACTTTAACAAAAGTCGGAGTCAGCTGAATACCGGCTTTGGCATCAAAGATAGAGGTGCGTGCATCACCGAGGAAGTCGGAAGATACGACATCGTCTTCGGTATAGCCCAAAATACCTTTCAGTTCGCCTTCAGAAGCTTTCTTCATTGCTTTGCAAATTTCTTCATAAGAAGTTTCTTTAGCCAGATTAACTGTCAGGTCAACAACCGAAACGTCCAGAGTCGGAACACGGAAAGACATACCGGTCAGTTTGCCGTTCAAAGACGGAATAACTTTGCCGACAGCCTTGGCAGCGCCGGTAGAAGACGGGATAATGTTTCCGGAAGCAGCGCGGCCGCCTCTCCAGTCTTTAACGGACGGGCCGTCAACAGTCTTCTGTGTAGCGGTTGTAGAGTGAACGGTTGTCATCAAACCGTCGGTAATGCCGAAAGCATCATGCAAAACTTTGGCAATCGGAGCCAGACAGTTGGTTGTGCATGAAGCGTTAGAAACAAACTGAGTACCTTTAACATAAGAGTCTGTGTTAACGCCGCACACAAACATCGGCGTATCGTCTTTAGACGGAGCAGACATCACAACATATTTCGCACCGGCGTCAATATGTCCCTGAGCTTTTTCTTTTGTCAGGAACAAACCTGTAGATTCAACAACATAATCAGCGCCGATTTCGCCCCATTTCAGGTCAGCCGGATTCTTTTCGGCGGTAACGCGGATAGCTTTGCCGTTAACAACCAGCTTGCCGTCTTTAACTTCAACGGTACCGTCAAATTTGCCGTGCATTGTGTCATAGCGCAGCATATAAGCCATATATTCAACATCAATGAGGTCATTGATGCCTACAATTTCAATATCATTTCTTTTCTGAGCGGCACGAAAAACCAAACGGCCGATACGTCCAAAACCGTTGATACCAACGCGAATAGCCATATTAATATCCTTCCTTATATATAATGTGCGGAACGCCCCGCACCGGCATAGTATTTAATTCGGTGCTAATTTATCACCAAATACGATTTTTTCAAGTTTTTTTTGCCGTTATTTACAAACTCCCGATTTTCTTTTGCAAAAACGGAGTTTCTGTTTGCAATGACCTAATATTTCGCCAGATGGTCAAGAAAAGCCTCGGCAAAATCCGGACGTCTGTTTTGATAATCCAGATAATAAGCATGCTCCCACACGTCAAGCGCAATCAGCGGCTTCTGGCCGCGGGCAACCGGCGTATCGGCGTTTGAAGTCTTAACCACTTTCAGTTTGCCGCCCGTATCTTCAACCAACCATGCCCAGCCGCTTCCGAATTGTGAAGTTGCGGCATTTTTAAATTCTTCACGGAATTTTTCATAAGAACCGAAATCGCGTTCAATTTTTGCCAATAACTCGCCTTCCGGCTTGCCACCGCCATTTTTCTTCATCGAATGCCAGAAGAAATTATGATTCCAAGCCTGCGCCGCATTGTTAAAAATCGGCGTATATTCGGGCTTGTTATAAGTTTCCTTCACCACCCGCTCCAGCGGCATATTCTCAAACTCGGTCCCTTTGACCAGCTTGTTCAGGTTATCTACATAAGCCTTATGGTGCTTGCCGTAATGATATTCCATTGTCGTTTCGGAAATATACGGTTCCAGCGCATTCATCTCATAAGGCAGAGCCGGTAAATCAAACATTGTTTTCTCCTTTTTACATTATTGCCGTGATCCGGCCGAAACTAATTTTCTGCCCCGGCCTCATGCTTCTTTATATAGGTATTGGTTCCGACCTCATCAAGCATTTTTTGTTCTTTGTCGTTTTCTTCCTTTATTTTCTGCTTGCGGCGGTTATCGTCCACAATCTCATAAGTCTTTTGTTCTTTAAACATATCGGCAATTTTATCCCGCACCTCTTCAATCGCCTGCTGCATTTTGTCGATTGCTGTTTCCAGAATTTCCTTTTTTTCCAGATAACACTTAACATAAGCACCGAAATTTCCCACCCCCGGATGCTGCGCCGCATAAGCTTTCTCAGCTTCATAACTCTGATTCAAACGAGCAAATTCCACCTTAAGCTGATCCTGCTTGGTCTGCAAATCAACCAAAATCTTGCGCTGCTCGTCAATATTAAATTTTTGAATCCGCTGCAATGTCTTGAGAGAGTTTTTCATACTTCCCCGCTAGGCCTGCGGCACAAAAGGCGTTGCCAGAATATCGGCCAATTCCTGATATCCCTGCTCCAGAGAAACCTTGTCTTTTTTGGTCTGGGACAAAAATGCCTCAATCTTTGGATAATAAAATATGGCCTCGTCCACATCGCGATTCGACCCTTTTTTATAAGCCCCGAGCCGAATCAGCTCCGCCATATCCTCATAAGCCGAAATATATTTGCGAGCCTTTACCACAAGCGCATACTCTTCCGGCGTATCACAATCCGGCATAGTACGCGAAATCGAACGCAGAATATTAATCGCCGGATAACGGTTGCGCTCGGCAATGGAACGGTCAAGCACAATATGCCCGTCCAAAATCGAACGGACGGCATCGGCAATCGGCTCGTTGTGATCATCTCCGTCTACCAAAACCGTAAACAAACCGGTAATTGTCCCGTTACCCGCCCCTGGTCCGGCACGTTCTAACAATCGCGGCAATTCGGCAAAGACGCTCGGTGTATAACCTTTGGAAGCCGGCGGTTCGCCGACCGAAAGCGCAATCTCGCGCTGTGCCATCGCAAAGCGGGTAATGGAATCCATCATGCAGAGCACATCTTTATTTTGATCGCGAAAATATTCGGAAACAGCCATCGCCGTATAAGCGGCCTGCCGGCGCATAAGCGGGCTTTCATCGGATGTCGCCAGCACCAGCACGGATTTCGCCAAACCTTCGGGGCCCAAAACGTCTTCCACAAACTCTTTTGCCTCACGCCCGCGCTCGCCGATAAGCCCGATAACCGAAATGTCAGAACTGGTATTTTTGGCCATCATCGACATCAGAGTCGACTTTCCTACTCCAGACCCGGCAAAGATTCCCATACGCTGGCCTTTGCAAACCGTCAGAAAAGTATTGACCGCACGCACGCCGAGATCAACCTTACCCTGAACCCGATCACGAAAAGCGGCCGGCGGCGGCGAAGCCTTGATATAATAAGGCTTATCCCCTTTCGGTAATGGTCCCTTACCGTCGATTGCCTCACCAAAAGCATTAATAATTCGCCCCAGCCATTCCGGATGCGGATAAATTACCGGCGCGGCATTTTCAACTTCTACCCGACACCCCGCACCAATACCGTCTAACGAACCGTAAGGCATCAACAAAAGTTTGTCATTTTTAAAACTTACCAGCTCGCAGGTTACTTTCTCGCCATGTGTAGAAAAAACATTGCATCTATCACCGATAGACAGATTCGAACGAATGCCGCTAACTTCAATAAACAAACCCTGCACAGCGCTGACCTGCCCAAAATAAGTATCAGTTTCCAACTTTCGAACCGCATCGCAGATATTTTCATACAATGTCATCAGATAAAAATCCCCTTTTGAAAAAGAATTTTACATATATTTACAGTTTTTTCAGCAATTCTTCCGTTTTATTCACATAAATCATTACTTATATAATTTTTGTTAATAATTATTAACAGCCCCGATTAAAAAGTTAACAAATAAAAATTTAAGGATTATGATTAAGACATAATTTTAATAAAAGGGGCAACACCATGCGAGTATTACTTGTCGAAGACGATTACGCAATCTCCCAAAGCATTGAAACAATGCTCAAAAAAGAAGGCATGATTGTAGATACGACCGATCTGGGCGAAGATGGCCTTGAGATTGGCAAACTTTATGATTATGATATCATTATTCTGGACTTGATGCTTCCCGACATGAACGGCTACGAAGTCTTAAAAAGCCTGCGCGCCGCCAAAGTCAACACTCCGGTACTGATTCTGTCCGGCCTTTCAGAACCCGACAAAAAGGTTAAAGGTCTGGGCTACGGCGCCGATGACTACCTGACCAAACCGTTCGACAAAGCCGAACTTCTGGCGCGAATCCAAGCGGTTGTCAGACGCTCGAAAGGACATTCCAATTCCATTATCCGCACCGGCGAAGTCGAGGTCAATCTGGATACACAGACTGTTACCGTCGGAACCAAAACGCTCCACCTGACCGGCAAAGAATATGGCATTATGGAATTGCTCTCTCTCAGAAAAGGTTCGACTTTAAACAAAGACCAGTTCTTAAACCACCTTTACGGCGGTATTGACGAACCGGAATTAAAAATTATCGACGTATTTATCTGCAAGCTCCGCAAGAAACTGGAAAAAGCTTCCGGCGGCAAGAACTACATCGAAACCGTCTGGGGCCGCGGCTATGTCCTCCGCGATCCGGATGAGAAAAAATAAATTTTTTACAATTAACAGACTTCAAAAAGCCTCTCCTTTCCGGATGAGGCTTTTTTGTTTCAATGATCCTTCCTCATCCTACCCTGTATTTCTGTTTTCTCACCTTCTCCGTTTTTCCTCAAACCCACATCTTTCCCTTTCTCTTCATTCTCCGTCCGTCCCTCAACTTTCTCTTTTGCCTCTCTCGTTTCTGCCTCACTCCTTTCCTCCTTCTCTTCTCCACTAGCCTCTTTAGCCAAAATCTCCTTTCCAGCTTCTATAATCAAAGCCTTAATTCAATTTTTCATTGTGCTTTGGCATTTATTTCTTTTTGTTATATAGTAACCTTAATATTAACTATTCTGGACACTGGGCTGCACGGATAAAGAAAAGAACACGCGAAAGCCTGAGCACAATGTTGACAACTGCTCGCTCAGGCCGCACCTATAATGCCGCTTTAGCACATTAATTAATATAATATTCAATTGTAGAAACAACCCTAACCTTTTTTTCAATTTGAGTCATTTCCTGAGCATTGGCAGTCTGCTCACGCGGTAAGATAGAAAAAACGCCTTGACTTGCCCGACGGATTTTTCCGACCTTGCTGTGAGAACTCTTGGCAAATTCCTCTGCCGCTGCCTGCGCATTTTTTGTGGCTTCTTCAAGCATTTGCGGCTTTATATCATTCAATTTTGTGAAGATATAAGAAACCGGCGATCCGTAAGACTGACTGTCAAAAACAACGCCTTTTGCCACCAGTTCTCCGGTTGCGTTAACGGCTTTCTTTACCAAATCAACATTATTGGAACGAACCAAAACCGTTTGTGTCAGAATATAACGCGAAATCACATTCCGGTCACGATAAGGATTGGTCATCAAATCATTTGTATCAATCCGGCCTTCTGAAACTTCTTCCGGTTTAAGCCCCTGCTTTTGCAAAAACTCATAAATCGTCTGATAACGGCTGCTCAATTCTTTCTGTGCAATCTGCAGATTATCGCTGGTAACCGTAAACTTAATCTCCCAAACCGCCAAATCAGCGGTCACGTCCATTTCGGCCAGACCTTTAACCGTTACAATATTCATGTCAGTCTTGGATTTATAGTAATAATACCCTGGGAAAAAGCCGCCAAGCATCAACCCGAAACCAATAACCAGTGCCGGCATCAACTTGCACGCCTTGCCACAACTCTCACCGCTGCATTTCATATTTCACTCCTTTTCAATAGGTTAACTACACAAATATAACGCCGGAATTTAAGAATTCATCCCGATACAGGAATATTCAAACCCTGATTTTTTAACTTCTTCGGCCTGCAACATATTCCGCAAATCAACAATTTTATGAGCCTTCATCAAACCGCGAATTCTCTTCAAATCCAGATTTTTAAAATCTTCCCATTCAGTCAAAATCACCATGATTTCCGCATTTTCACAAGCCTCATACGCATCTTTGGCATAAGTCACGCGTGCCCCGAGCAATTTCTCGGCATTAGCCATAGCCTTGGGATCAAAAACCGAAATATTGCTGCTGTGTTCAAGCATTTCCCTCAAAATGTCCATTGCCGGAGATTCGCGGCAATCATCAGTTCCGCCCTTAAAGGCCAGACCCAAAACGGCAATTTTACCTTGCGGATTATTCTTAATCTTGGCAATCACACGTTCCGCCATTTCTGTTTTGCGTTCATCATTCTTGGCAATTGTTGTTTCAATCAGATTCAGACGCACGCCATATTTGCGCCCCATCTGCGCCATAGCATTGGTGTCTTTTGGAAAACAGGAACCGCCGTAACCAGGACCGGCATTCAGAAACTTATTGCCGATTCGGGAATCCATTCCCATTCCTTTGGCAACTTCATGAATATCCGCACCGGATTTTTCACAAAAATCAGCCATCTCGTTAATATAATGGATTTTCATGGCCAAAAAGGCGTTAGAAGCATATTTAATCGCTTCAGAAGACTTGCGTTTTACCCATAAAAACTCGGTTTTTCCTTCAAACGGGGCATAAAGCTTTTGCATAACCTCACAGGCTTTTTTGCTGTCTGAACCGACCACAATACGATCCGGATGAAAAAAGTCATGAATAGCAAAACCTTCGCGCAAAAATTCCGGCAAAGAAATCACGTCCGCATCGGCCTGCGAATTGACCTTCCGGATAATAGCCTCAATCTCGTCACCCGTACCGACCGGAACCGTTGACTTTGTTGCAACCACTGTATATCCGTCCAGATACTGGGCCAATTCTTCCGCCGCCGCATAAATATATTGCATATCCGCTTCTTTGGTCACCGGATGCGGCGGTGTTCCGACCGCCAGCAAAACAACATCAGCTCCGATAACGGCTTTTGCCATATTTGTTGTAAAAGTCAGTCTTCCGTTCTGAACATTTTTCTTAAATAATTCCTCCAGACCATCTTCATACAAAGTCAGCTCTCCGGCATTAAGAGCCGCGATTTTTTCTTCCATTTTATCGACACAGCAAACTTCATTTCCCAATTCAGCCAACCCGACGCCCGTTGGCAGTCCAACATAGCCAGTTCCGACAATTGCAACTTTCATAATACAAACCTCAATAAAAATTAGACTTGGTTCACTATATCCTTGGAACGGCGCTAAAGCAATTATATTATCCCAGATTTCCACTACTTGGCAAAAAAGCCCTTGATTTCAAAAAGATAATTTTATAGGCTACATCAACCGGTAAATTTGTGGAGGATATATTGGCAAAAGAACTACAGATTTTTCTGCTTTGGAACAATGCTCGCAAAGAAGAAAAACGCATATTGAATGACATCAAACAAAAATATGAACTGCTGCGGATTTTTGAAATCAGCTGGCCTGAAAAATCTTTTCCAGACAATTTTACTCGTTTTTACAACAAAAACATGCGGGGCGGATACCGTAAAACATGGGAGTGCGGCCGTGGAAAATTTCTGCTGGTCGCCTGTTGGGACAATTCGCCCGTATACAAACTCAATCCCCGCCGCGGATATAAAATCAACGACAACGCCATTCGCAACAAAAACCGCTATCGTCAGTGGACGGGCGGCGGCTTTTTAGTACACGCCAGCGATAACCTCGCCGAAGTTGATGAAAACCTCCTGCTGACGTTGGGACTCAACCGCCAAGAATTTGAAGAAAAATACACATCTCCCTGGGACGGCAGCATAATTGAAGTTGAAAAACCAATGCCCGGATACAAAAGCTGGAAACATATGGAAGAATTGTTTAACTTTGCTCATAAAATAAAAGAAATTCAAAAATTGCGATTGATCAACAACCGACTGGAACTGCAATGCTCAGACAAACCCAAGGCCTGCCGTTTTCTTAACTTGCGCAAACCTCTGCTCTGTTTTGGCAAAAATTGTCATTATACAAAGATTGACGGTAAAAAGGTTAAAGTCATTTTTGAAAATTAGTCTTTGTCATCATTTGCTTCGTCTTCATCACCGCTACCAAAAAATATTCCAAACAGCGGTTTGCGGTACATCCATAGATTAATGGCGCCCAAAACAACAGACATAGAACCGAACAGATAAAGCATATAATACCAGTTGAGCTCATTGGCATTCATCATCACATCTTGATTGTTCATCCGCAAAAAGCCGATTGCAGCGGCCGTGACCACAAAAGCAACAACAAAAGCCAGAGTCCAGATTTTTCTCTGAACATTTTTCTGCACAAAAAAAGACATCAGAAAATACAAAAGAATAAAAGCCAAAAACAAATATAATTCCATAGCATCATCCTCCCAAGCTTAACGCTTTGGATATAAGATGCGAACCTTATTTTTCAAGCAGGAAAAGCTCTTTTATTCTTCAATCTGAGAAATTTTTTCTTCTATCAGCTTCTTGTTAAAATTCAGCGGTTTATGTGCAGGCAGACCATTCTCTATTTTTTTTCGAACTTCCGCCAGATTAACCTCTTTGGCATCATCTTTGCTGCTCAAAGTATGATTCCATTGAAAATAAGCCTCATTTTTGCGGTCGGAATTCCAGTAAGCATCTCCCAGATGATTGCTGATAACAGCATTTGCCGGCTCCAATTCAGCAGCTTTTTCCAAATATTCGACAGCTTTGTCATACATTCCGAGCTGATAAAAAGCCCACCCCATACTGTCAATAATATGCCCATCGGTCGGTGCCTGCTGATAAGCATCGGCAATCATGCCAAAAGCCTCTTCCACATTTTTTCCCTGCAACAGCCAGCTGTATCCAAGATAATTCTGTATAAGATAATAATTCTGGCTCATATCCAAAGCCTTCAAAAAAGCTTTTTCGGCTTTGTTCCACTGATTATCCTGTTCATAAGCAATTCCGAGCGCATAAAGCGGCACCCAGTGTTGTTCGCTGTTCTTGGGCATAGCCTTAACAGCCTTGCGGTAATACTCTATTGCCTCGCCGTATTTACCGTTAAAACGCAGTGCATCGCCCAAATCCAGATAAAGGGCATAGGAATTATAACCGTCTAAAACCAGAGTCTTTAGCAAAAGTTCAGCCGAACGGTAATCATTCATAGAAACAAAATTTCCGGCTTTTTTGAGCTGTGCTGTATAATAAGCCACGGAAGACTTGTCAATCTCGCCATATACTTCGTTGGCCTCTTCATACATATCCCTGTTTTCCAAAACGTCCGCCAAAAACAGCTTTGCAAAATCATACTTCGGATTCGCGTAAATTGCCATACTGACAATCATATGAGCTAAGTCCAGACCGGTCGGATCCTGCCGTAGAAAATATGCAACGTTAAACAAAGCTTCCGACAAACCGATATTGGGCGAAGTCAGGATTTTTTCCGTTGTCCCCGGCTTAGATTCTATAATTTCAGTTTTGATATTTTTTAGCATATCTGCCAAAGCCATCTCATTGTGATAACGGGAAACCAGAGCCACGGCTTTGTCTTTTTGATTTGTCCGCAAATAAAAATTGGTAATAATCTGCAAAGCCCGCAAAGACATCTCTCGGCTTTCCTGATTGATCACCATTTCATAATAGGTCTGTGCTTTTTCATTGCGCCCCATATAATCATAAATCATACCGGAATGCAGCAGATACATTGCTCTGAGCCCAGGCTCGTTTTTCACTTTTTCCAACTGTGCGATGGCATTTTTCAGATTTTTTTCTTCCGAGCCGTCACGTCCGACAAAATTCCAAGCAGACAGAAAAGGTACGATAAAACCTTCATAAATCTGTCCGTTCAAATGGCTCATATTCTTTTCAGCCTTGGCATAGCGGCCGTTTTTCATGTTGCTCACGGCCAAAATCATATAAATAAAGCTGTTTTTGTCGCCTTTTTTCAAAGAAGCCTCGGCATATTTGGCCGCCTCGTCAATTCTTCCTTTAGAAGTCAGCAACAGATAAACCTTGCCGACAAGCTCGGGATTATCGGGATCGGCCTGCAAAGCCACCATATAAAAATCGGCAGCCTGACTAAAGTTTTTGCGCAGATGAGCTACCCGTCCGGCCACATAAGCTCCATAAGATTTGCCAACATTGTTTTTATTGTCAAACACAGAATAAGACTTCTCGCCGGACGTTTTGACATCCATCCGGTTGGAGCAGGAATTAAACAGCATTATCCCGCACAAAAAGACAATACAATAAGCAAATTTTGACATACAGCTACCACCTAATTTAACCCAGTCGATATAGTCGATATATTTTATATATAACTTTCCCAGATATACAATACTAAATTAAAAATATAACACAAAATATGTGCAAATAAATGATTAAGATTGCAAAAAAATAAATTTCTATTAAGAATAAAGGCATGGAAGAAAAATTAAACATAAAATCGGCATTGGAATATTACGTCATGGCGGGGGTTGACGAAATCCTCGCGGATGAACCGTTCGGAGTCGGATTATCAGAAAAAAAGACCGTCATTACAGAACCTGCTATTCGTAAAGCTCCCGTAATTCTGCCCTCGGCTCCGTCAGAAAGACAGGCCACGACAGAGTTAGCCCAGGCTACGCTAAGCGCCTGCCAGAACGCCCATGAAATTTGCGCCGCGGCTCAAACGCTGGATGAATTACGCGCCGCCGTAGAAAAATTTGACGGCTGTGCCTTGAAACTGACGGCCTCGCATATGGTTTTCGGCGACGGCAATCCGCATGCGCGAGTCGTTCTGGTCGGCGAGGCTCCCGGAGCTGACGAGGATCGTATCGGACGTCCGTTTGTCGGCCGCAGCGGCTGTCTTCTGGACAAGATGATGGCAGCCATCGGCATGGACCGCTCAGCTTATTACATCACCAATGTTCTTCCTTGGCGCCCCCCCGGAAACCGGACGCCGACCAGTGCGGAAATTGCCGTCTGTCTGCCGTTTTTAAAACGTCAGATTGAACTGGTTAATCCTGAATATATATTAATTCTGGGCGGAAGCGCCGCCAATGCCCTGCTGGACAATCAAGAACCGATATCGCGCCTGCGCGGTCACTGGCTTGAATACGAAAAATCCGACGGCGGCAAAATTCAGGTGCTGGCCAGCTTCCATCCGGCTTATCTGTTACGCAATGCGGCGCAAAAATCCCGCGCGTGGAGCGACTTGCTGCGCTTAAAGAAAACTATGCAATAGTTTGAAAAATTTATTGGCTAAAAAAATAATTCTATTATTATAAAGAAAATTGATATTAACGCTTTAAGGAATGAAAAATGTTTGAATGCAAAAAAATTGTTTTGGTGTTAACCGGATTGTTCTGCTTTGGAGCGGCAATGCCGGCTGCAGCAGAAACCGAAGAAGCCGTTTTGTTGAAAGTCCATAACGTCGTTCCGCTAAAAAACGGAACCAACCAGACCGTCGGCTGCGAATTTAACACAACCATTTACAACCGCAGCAACGTCAATATCAATGACATTATCGTTGAATTAAAATGGCTTGACGAAACAACCAGAAACACAGCCGCCAACACCGACAAAAAAACGGCTTTCGGCAGCTATGTCGCACAGACGCCGGTTTCAGAAAACGCAATCATTTCAACCGTTGATGTTCCGTCATTACAAGCATTCCGCCAAAAAACAATCAAATCAAAAATCGACGGCACTAATTGCTTTTTGCTAATGAAAGATCCTGAAATTAACGTGAAAGGCTGCAAAATCCAAGAACGGAAAAACAACTTCTCCTGCTCCGGTATCTTCCGTT
>CAKQRB010000057.1 GCA_934271195.1 uncultured Alphaproteobacteria bacterium
GCACAATGGTAGAGAGCGTAGCGAGGTTAATTTTGCTCTGAAACCTTAGCAAATGAGCGTAGGGCTGCCCTTTTATTTTTGGCTGCCGGCCTTCCGGCCTTTTTGGCAGTCAAAAAGTAACAATAAAAAATAAACAACTTTATAAGGAAACCAAAACCTGAAAATAAGAAAAGAAAAACGACAGCAAAAGGGACAAGGGGGTAAGAAAGGAGAAAGTGGGACGGAAGATAAGAGAAAAAGGACAGAAATGAATAAAACAATTAAGAAAATAAAAGGCAGGAAATGCCTCCCGCCTTTTGCTTTTTATGATATTTTTTGTAACGGTGTATTTAAATCATTTCCTATGTCATCAAACACAACAGGAATTTGTTGTTTGAACTCATTTAGCAGAGCTTTCATAATCTGTTGTACAGTCGGATGTGCTGCTGGTGCTGTTCTCAAACTCAAAACATGGCGCCATTCCCGCAAATTTGCCGTCATAACTACGTCAGCCTTAACGGAGTGCGGTAGCAACATTCTTGCTTGATCGGCTTTAGCGCCAAGTGCGCACATTTTCATATATTGCTGTTCAATTGCACATACGCCGTCATACCAAGCCTTATACATTTCTGTTCCCTCTTGGATATGACAGGGCTTGATAACCGTAATTTCTGACCCGAATTTGTCTTTGAAATAATTGCAGTAGCGTGTGCTTTCAATGGCATAAGAAACGTGGCGATGACGGGTAATGTCCTTATAACATCCGAGATCGCAGGTAATTTTGACCGTGATGTTAAAATGCTCAAGCATAGCCGTATGCCCGAGCTCAATCAGTTTTTTCACCATTTTTGCGGCGCTGTCATCAGTAATGGCGCCTTCCGATTTATAACAGTTTCGGGCGCATTTTTCAATAAATTTCAAAATATAATCACCGTCGAGCGGTGTCCAGATTTCATATCCCGGATCTACGATTCTAACCATAATTTTTCCTCTGTTTCTGATATAAAGATAAACAAATGATATTCGGATAAAAAACATAAAACCAGCATAAAGTGGCAATTGATAACAAAAAAAGTAACCATATATTTACTAAAATCACCTAAGGTTAAAACAACTGTAAAACGCATAAACAGGAAGACATTTATGGGATTTTTAAAAAAAATAATGCTGGGTTTCGGCGCTTTGTTTTTAATCTTGGCCGGCGGAGCAGGAACCCAGAGTTCCAGCACTTTGCTGCAGGGCGGCGGTTTTTTCGGATTATTGATTGGTCTGGTTATCTTATACCTCTTTGCCCGCATGGCTTGGCGCGCCATGGGATGCCTTCCGTCCGTCTTAATCATCGTTGGAATTATCGCCTTTATATTATATGCTATCGGCGCTTTTAATAACGGGGTAGGGGGGATTGTGCCGAATATCAGGTCATTTCTGGGGCAGAATACCGCCCCGCGCCAATTCTCGCGTCCGGCAAATGTTCCTCAGGAACTTGATGAAGAATTTTATGAAGAAGAAACACTTGTGTCAGAACAGTATCCGGAAGAACAGAAGACCGGCGGCGTGGAAAAACTGATCAACCGCCTGTCCGAAGGTTTTGGCGGTGCACCGGCGGAACATCAGCCGGCACGTCCGGCACCGGCCTATCCGATAATTTACGGCGCGGCCGGCGTTGTCAGCGGAGATACCTTAAAAATCAACGGCCGTTTTTTCAAATTATATGGCATTGACGCTCCGGAACTGGATCAACGCTGCGCGGACGGTACCGGTCGTTCTTACAGCTGCGGCAAAGTTGCGGCGCGCTGGCTGCGGGACTGGATTATGGACAACCCGCTAGAATGCAGGATTATGCAACAGGACAAAAAAGGCAATATGGTTGGTAACTGCGCTCTGGGTCCCTATGATCTGGGTGCGGCAATCGTTAATGCCGGCTGGGCGGTTGCTTATGAAAAATATACCGGAATTTATGTTCCTTATGAACAGCAAGCAAAAATGAACCGCCGCGGCCTATGGCGCGGAAAATTCTACAAGCCGTGGGATTGGCGGCAAATTCAGCAACAACGGCCGGAAATTAAAATCACGCGTCCCAAACGCAAACATATCGGGGATATTTTTGAGTAAAAAACATGACAGAAACTTTTGAATTTTTTTCACCGGACGAAGCATCTACCGCGGCTTTTGGGCGAAAATTGGCGCAAATGGCAAAGCAAGGCGATGTCTTTGCTCTGTTTGGTACGCTGGGAATGGGCAAAAGCGTTCTGGCGCGGGCTTTTATTCAGAGCTTAACCTGTGCGAAAGAAGTTCCGAGCCCGACATTTACGCTAGTGCAAAGTTATGACGCGCCGGATTTTGAGATTTTTCATTATGACCTCTACCGTATAAAATCACCGGAAGAAATTTTTGAAATCGGGATGGAAGAAGCCGTATATCAGGGTGTAAGCCTGATAGAATGGCCGGAAATGATGGGCGGATACCTGCCGCGCAATTGTTTTCGGATAGAAATTACGCCGCAGAAAGACGGCCGCAAAATCATCATCTCAAGCGCGTCGGAAGAAAAACGGCAGCGTCTGTCGGAATTGGAAAAAGGCAAATGAGCAATATTTATGCTTCCTGCGTAGATTATGACGGAAAGGGGATACTTCTTCTCGGAACTTCCGGAAGCGGCAAATCAGGCTTGTGTCTGGAGCTGATTCTTAGTTATAATGCCGTGCTGGTTGCCGATGACCGTGTCGAACTCACCGCCAAAGCCGGCGGTGTCTATGCTTCCGCGCCGGAAAATATCAAAGGCCTGCTTGAAGTCCGCAATGTCGGAATCCTCCGTCTGCCGGTCATAGAAAAAACACGGGTGCATGCCGTTGTCAGACTTGAACCCGCCACACAAACTTTGGAACGCCTGCCAGAGCCGGAAACTTGCCTTTTGGAAGATACCAAACTGCCGCTGCTGCGCTTTTATGAAAATGATACCGCCGTTGCTGCCAAAATCATCGCTTTTCTAAGCTTTCCGCGCCTCTGATTTTTCTGCAAAAAATATGAACGACCAAGGGGATGACTTTGATTAGTTTGTTGATTTCTGCTGTTTTTGCATATAATATAAGCCAAACGATAAATTAAAGAGAGAGTGTCATGGCAAAAAAATATATTGAAAACTTTTTAAGAAAACAGGGAAAACCGCTGGTTACATTCATTTCCCGCCTCGGTGAACTGTCTTTGTTCATCGCCAAATCGCTGTATAACTGTGTCACGCCGCCGTTTTATCTCCGTCTGCTTGGCAAGCAGATGATCGACATTGGCTTCTATTCCCTGCCAGTTGTCGGATTGACCACAATTTTTGCCGGTATGGTCATTGCCTTGCAGAGTTACTCCGGTTTTGCCCGTTTCGGAGCGGAAAGCGCCGTCGCTTCCGTTGTGCTGATTTCCGTAACCCGCGAACTTGCACCTGTTTTGTCAGCCTTAATGGTTGCCGGCCGTATCGGTGCAGCCATGGCGGCCGAAATCGGAACCATGCGCGTGACCGAGCAGATTGACGCCCTGACGACTTTGTCGACCAATCCGTTTAAATATCTGGTTGCGCCGCGTATCATCGCCGGTATTCTGGTCTTGCCGCTATTGGTTCTGTTCGGTGATGTCATCGGTATTTTCGGCGGCTATGTCATCGGTGTTTACAAACTCGGCTTCAATCCAGCCAACTACATTAACTCCACTTTGCAGGAACTACAGGCTATTGACATTACAACCGGCGTGGTAAAAGCTTGCGTCTTCGGTTTTATCATTTCTTTGATGGGTTGCTATAACGGTTACAAATCAAAAGGCGGTGCGCAAGGTGTGGGCGAAGCGACGACTAATGCCGTTGTTTCGGCTTCTATCCTGATTTTGATATTTAACTATATCATTACCGAAGTTTTCTTTTCCAAATAACCGCAGCAGAGGAACAAGCAATGTCAGATACAAAAATTAAAATCACAAATTTGAAAAAAGCTTTCGGCCGCAAGGTTGTTCTCGACGGTGTGGATTTGGACATCAGAAAAGGAGAGTCTTTGGTGGTTATCGGTGGTTCCGGTACTGGAAAATCTGTTTTGATTAAGTGCATTCAGGGCATTTTGGTACCTGATGCCGGTTCAATCAAAATTGACGGAAACGAAGTTGTCGGCGTAACGGAAGAACAAAAAGAAGCCATGCATTCCAAAATGGGCATGCTTTTTCAGGGCGGCGCCTTGTTTGACAGTTTAAGCGTTTGGGAAAACGTGGCTTTCGGCTTGATAGAAAACCAGAAAATGCCAAAAAAAGAAGCCAAGCTTGCCGCAGTTAACGTTTTGCGTCAGGTTGGTCTGGCGCCTGATGTTGCCGACTTGTCGCCGTCCGAGCTTTCCGGCGGCATGCAAAAACGCGTCGGTCTGGCGCGCGCCATTGCCACAAAACCGGAAATTATCTTTTTTGACGAGCCGACTACCGGTCTGGATCCTATTATGTCCGACGTCATTAACGATTTGATTATTGAGTCCGTAAAAGGTCTGGGCGCAACCGCGCTGACCATTACGCACGACATGGCTTCCGCCCGCAAGATTGCCGATCGGATTGCCATGTTGTATAAAGGCAAAATCATTTGGCAAGGAACGGTTAAGGAGATGGATAAGACTGATAATCCCTATGTCTGCCAGTTTATTCACGGCTGTTCTCAAGGCCCGATCAAAGTAGAGGTTTAGACTATGGCAAAAAAAGGCGGCAGCGAGTTTGTTTGTCAAAACTGCGGCGCAATATATCCGCGCTGGCAGGGAAAATGCGACGCCTGTGGCGAATGGAATACGATTGTCGAAGAAAAAGTAGGCGGCGAGGGTTTTTCTAACCTTGCTCCAAAACATAAAGGCAAAATTATCGACTTTGTTCCGCTCAGTGGCGCGCAGGAAAAACTCAGCCGCCTGTCAACCTCAATCAAAGAACTGGACCGTGTCTGCGGCGGTGGTTTGGTTGCCGGTTCGGTCATTCTGGTCGGCGGCGACCCCGGTATCGGAAAATCAACCTTGCTTTTGCAAACCTGTGCCAAAATTGCCAATCTGCCGGAACATCCGGAATGTTATTATATCTCGGGCGAAGAAGCCATTGATCAGGTGCGGATTCGCGCCAAACGTCTGGGGCTGGAACAATCGCCAGTCAAACTGGCCAGTGCCACCGACATCAAAGACATTATCGCCACGTTGGAAAAATCGAATGCCGCGGTTGTTATTATTGATTCTATCCAAACTATGTATCTGGAAGATGTTGAATCCACCCCCGGCAGCGTCGCGCAAGTTCGGGCGTGTAGCTATGAACTGATAAAATTGGCCAAGAAGAAAGGTTTTACGCTGTTTCTGGTCGGGCACGTTACCAAACAGGGCTCGATTGCCGGTCCGCGTGTGCTGGAACATATGGTCGATACGGTTTTGTACTTTGAAGGCGAAAGAGGACACCATTTCCGCATTTTGCGCGCTGTCAAAAACCGTTATGGCGCAACGGACGAAATCGGCGTGTTTGAAATGCAGGATCAGGGATTGGTCGAAGTTGACAACCCGTCGGCCTTGTTTTTGGCGGAACGGCAGGGCAATATCTCCGGCTCCTGCGTTTTTGCCGGTATAGAGGGCTCTCGTCCGGTATTGGTCGAAATTCAGGCGCTGGTCAGCCAAACCGGATACGCCAGCCCCAAACGCGCCGTTGTCGGTTGGGACAGCAACCGCCTGTCAATGGTTTTGGCGGTTTTGGAAGCGCGCTGCGGCATGAACCTGAGCTCACAGGATGTTTATCTGAATATTGCCGGCGGATTAAGAATTACCGAACCGGCAGCGGATTTGGCTGTTGCCATGGCGGTCATTTCTTCTCTGACCAACAAACCTCTGCCGCATGATATGGTTATTTTCGGCGAAATCGGACTTTCCGGTGAGATTCGCGCGGTCAGCCAGCCGAATTTGCGGCTGAAAGAAGCGCATAAACTGGGTTTTGCCAGTGCCTTAACGCCGCCGGAACATAAAAAGGACAACGGCAACAAAAGAGATTATGGTATGTCTGTTTATGAAATCGGCAACGTCCAGCGGCTGATTAATTGGTTTAATTAAGTTAAAGGGTAGAAAATGAATAATGTAGATGTCATCATTCTGTTTGTGGTCGGAATCTCCGGACTGATAGCTTTGAGTCGCGGACTTGTCAAAGAAGTCTTGTCGATTATCGGCTGGGTACTTGGGACAATAGCCGTTATCTACCTGCTGCCGGTTATTAATCCGCTGACTGAAAAATACATTGCCGAAGGCATGATAGGCGGTATTATCACGGCATTAAGCATTCTGATTGTTTTTATGATTATCTGGAATGTTTCCACCAGCGGTATAATCAATGACATCAGAATTTCAAAAATGAGCGGTCTGGATCGGATTCTGGGGCTGTTTTTTGGCATTGCCAGAGCGTTTTTGTTGGTTGTGCTGGTCTATATCCTCATCAGCTGGATTATGCCGCAGGACAAACAGCCGGAAGTGCTGCAGAAATCAAAATATTTTAATATCGCCGGCAATTTTGCCAAACCGATAGAAAAGCTGATTCCTGAAGAAACGCTGGAAAGTATCCGTAAAAAAGCCGAAAAAATGAACGGAGCGGAAGATGATGATGAAAAGACCGAAGAAAGAGCCAAAAAGCAAAAGAAAAATAATGAAGCTCAGGATTTGTTTGACAAGTTAACCCAGCCTCAAGTCAAAAAGTTCAAAAAAGACGTTGAAAAAGTCAAAAAACTCGATGAGCAAGTCGATGAGGGATATAACAAATTAGAACGGGATAATCTTGACCGCCTGATTGATAATATACATTAATTTGATTTATTTCTGTATCATTCGGAACACATTTCTCTCCCGCAAAAAATCCGCTTGCAAAATCTCTGCAATACTTTATGATAATAGCCGCAGTCCGGAGACGGGCTGCGGTGTCTCAAAAACATCATATAACAAAATATTCCGCTTCGGCGGAGTGTCCCGATATAAGTGCATTTGTGCAGCGAATACGGACGACTGCGTTATACAGTTTTTGAGCTCCGCCACCTTAGTTTTAAGGTGGTTTTGTTTTAACAAAATAGTGGAGCTAAAAAGAAATGTTATCAAGAAAATATAGAAAAGAATGGTATAAAACCTTCCGGAGTTATTGCAATAAAGAATTAAACCGGATAATGACGGAACAGGGTTTAACAAGTACGGAACTAGCCGACCATATAGATTTTATGGAAGGGCGGATAGAAAAATTAAGAAGAAATACCAGCCATATGAGAATGGAAGAATATGTGTATCTGTTTTCATTCTTGGATAAGGTATTTGAGATAAAACTTGTCGACGCCAAGGATTATCCTTGGCA
>CAKQRB010000058.1 GCA_934271195.1 uncultured Alphaproteobacteria bacterium
GAATCAGGGTCTGCAAATGACAATACAGCTACTATACCACAACAAAACATCGGTGTCAACACATGATGAAAAGTTGGATGAGACTTTTGGGCAGAAGAATAGGAAAAGCAGTGGAGATTTTGGCTAATTAAAATAAAAAAAACCCTGCACTTAAAAAAGCACAGGGTTCTAAACTATTAAAAATTATTATTCCGAGAGCATTTTGCCGGTTTCAACAGCATTGTCTAAATTTAGCATTCCCTGAATATGGTAACCGCAGTCAACATGCAAAACCTCGCCGGTAATGCCGGTACCACAGGCCGAAAGCAAACCAAGAGCGGCCATACCGACTTCTTCCTGAGTAACATTGCGGCGCAGTGGAGCATTCAACTCGTTCCAGTGCAGAATTTTTCTAAAATCGCCGATTCCGGAAGCAGCCAAAGTCTTAATCGGTCCGGCAGAAATAGCATTTACGCGCACGCCCTGAGCTCCCATATCGGCAGCGGCATAACGAACCGAAGCTTCCAAGGCGGCCTTGGCAACACCCATAATATTGTAGTTCGGCAAAACTCTTTCACCGCCCAGATAAGTCAGCGTCAAAACAGCTCCGCCCTCGTTCATAATCGGAGAAGCGCAGCGGCAGGTTTCCAAAAAAGAATAGCAGGAAATATGCATCGTTGTGGTAAAGTTGGCCAAAGTCGTATCAATCGTACGGCCTTTGAGCTCATTCTTATCAGAGAAAGCAATGGCATGAACCACAAAGTCAATCTTGCCCCATTTCTCGCCCAACTCTTTGAAACAGGCCTCAACGCTGGCACTGTCGGAAACATCACATTTCAGCAGCAAAGTATCGCTGCCGAGCTGCTCGGCCAGAGGCAAAACTCTTTTTTCCAAAACTTCATTCTGATAAGAAATTGCAATTTGGGCACCTTGGGAATGCAGAGCCTGAACAATCCCCCAAGCAATGGACTTATCGTTAGCCAAGCCCATAATCAACCCTTTTTTACCAACCATCAAAGGTGTAGCAGATGTCATAATATTTTCCTTTGCTTTAAAAATTAATGTATTGAAATTAATTACGTTATCTAATATAAAATTTAATGATTATTGTAAACAATTTTTTTCTAAGGTGTTGGATGAAATTACAAAACTTGGCTCAAAGCCTGAAACTTCAAACAAAAAATTTATGGGATGAAATAGTCAGTTTTTTAAAATTTCTGGCTTTCCGAGCTAAAAATGACACAATTTTAAGAGTATCGTCATCGCTGAGCTATACCTCGCTGATTGCACTTGTTCCTCTCCTTTCCATTGCTCTGGCCATTTTTTCGGCCTTTTCGGTCTTTAGCGACATTCGTGGCCAAATTCAGGAATTTTTGATTCAAAACTTTGTTCCTTCGGCCGAGCAGGAAATCAGCGCTTATTTAAATGAATTCATCAATGCGACCGGTAAATTAACCACAATCGGCGTTGTCGGACTAGCTCTGACCGCCATCCTGCTGCTTTCCACAATTGAAAACAGCTTCAATTTCATATTCAAAGTCCGCCAGCCGCGCCGCATTGCCACAAAAATCACGCTCTACTGGACAGTCATTACGCTCGGACCGCTGCTGCTGGGAGCAGCTTTCTCACTGCGCGGTTATATTTATGCTCTCAATCTGCTGCCGGATGCCGACACGCCGTCAGCGCTCAGTAAACTAATCCCTGCCGGCATAACCTTTGTCATTCTCATTATGATTTACACGCTGGTTCCCAACCGCAAAGTAAAAATTGCCCATGCCGCGTTCGGTGCCGTCATCGCCCTGCTCTTGTTTTGGATTCTGCGCAGCCTGTTCGGTCTGGCCGTTATCAGCAGCGGAACATACAAAACCTTGTATGGTGCCATGGCTGCCCTGCCGATTTTTTTGGTTTGGATGTATCTGGCCTGGTCTGTGGTCATCTTTGGCGCAGTAGTAACGGCAGCCTGGGGGGAATACCGTCAGGAACGTCTCGAAAAATCGAACAAAGCAGAAACAAAAAAATAGGGATAACTTTTTTGTATCATTGTAATTTATGATGCAATCTGCTTAAATAGCGGCAGAGATAAACTACTTTTAAGGAAGAAACAGACTATGGATAAAGATAAAGCTCTGGACGCGGCGCTGAGCCAGATTGAAAAGGCTTTCGGCAAAGGCTCTATTATGAGACTCGGCCAAAACAACTCTGTTGCCGACATTGAAGCCATTTCCACCGGTTCCATCGGCATAGACATTGCCTTAGGTATCGGCGGTATGCCCCGCGGCCGTATTGTAGAAATCTACGGACCGGAAAGTTCAGGAAAAACAACGCTGGCTTTAAGTGTCATCGCTCAGGCTCAGAAAAAAGGCGGAACCTGCGCTTTTATTGATGCGGAACACGCTCTTGATCCTGCCTATGCCAAAAAAATCGGTGTTGATTTGGAAAACCTGCTGATTTCACAACCCGATGCCGGTGAACAGGCTCTGGAAATTACCGACACGCTGGTTCGTTCCGGCGCTATTGACGTTCTGGTCGTCGACTCCGTTGCCGCTCTGGTTCCGAAAGCCGAGCTTGAAGGAGAAATGGGCGACCAGCACATGGGTCTTCATGCCCGTCTGATGAGTCAGGCTCTGCGCAAACTGACCGCAACCGTTTCCCGCTCCAACACGCTGGTTATTTTCATCAACCAGATTCGTATGAAAATCGGCGTCATGTTCGGCAGTCCGGAAACCACAACCGGCGGTAATGCGCTCAAATTTTACGCTTCCGTCCGCATCGATATCCGCAGCATCGGCAAGATCAAAGACAAAGAAGACATCATCGGTACTCAGACCCGTGTCAAAATTGTCAAAAACAAAGTCGCTCCGACATTCAAAACCGTTTACGTTGATATTATGTACGGTGAAGGCATATCAAAAACCGGCGAGCTGATTGACCTTGGCATGAAGGCCGGACTTGTTGAAAAAGCCGGCGCCTGGTTCTCTTACAAAGGAGAAAAACTCGGACAAGGCCGTGAAAACGCCAAAATCTTTCTCAGGGAACATCCTGACGTTGCACAGGAGATAGAAAACAAAATCCGTGCGGACGCCGGACATATCACCACCGAACTGACCGGCGAAGATATGCCAGAAGAAGAATAAAACCAAATGTCTTAATCCCGCCGTTTGAAAAACAGCGGGATTACTTTTCAATAAGGAACAATTCAGATGAAAAATACCGCTTCCCAAATGAGTGCTCTGGCACGCAATCTTGGTTTTTATATTGCATTTTTCTGTATCGGCCTCGGACTGATTTCCGTCATTTCTTCCAATTGGCAGCAAATCCCGTCCGTTGTAAAACTGACCGTAACAGCCTTACTGCTCATACTGACAGCGGGCGGCATATGTGTCTTCCGTCGGCAGGACAAATTCTTCTTGGCCGAAGCGCTGATTATATTTGATGCCGCTTTCATCATGGCGGCGATCGGCCTGCTGTTGCAAATCTACCATCTGCAGTACCAGCCTTACCAATATCTTTTCGTCTGGTGCTTACTGACCTTTCCACTGCTTTTCATCAGTAGAAAAAGCATTCTGGCTTTTGTCTGGATTCCGATTCTGAGCTTTGCCGCTGGATATTTCATTGCGCTCAATCCTTGGATGCAAAAACTTCTTATTTACCTGAGCGCGACGCCGGTTCTGTGGACAGCCGGAGTCAATATTCTTTGGGTTGCAACCCTGCTGCTTCTGCAAAAATTTATCGGACAATCCTTGCCCTCCTTTGTTAAAGCCTTCAGATTCTGGACTTTGTTCAACATCATCACAAGCATTGTCCAAATTGACCTGATGAGCAACTTCAATTTGCTTTACGAACTCACGTCTTATTATCATTCGTCAGACCTGAACATTACAACGGCATATATCGCCTCCGCCATATTGTTTTTCGGACTTTGCGCCGTTTGCTTTCTGCTCAAAACCGGATACCTTTATGCTATCATCATCGGACTGACTTATTTGTACGCTTTGATAGCGCCTGTTTTAGCGCCTCTGTCTGACGGTCTGCCCGGATTTATCTACTGCTTGTCCGTTCTGCTGGCTATGGGAATTTACGGATACCAAAAACGGCGTCCCCGTCTCATTAACACTGCAGCCCTGCTGGCCGCACTCCGGATTTTTGTCGGCTACATCCAAGTATTCGGCAACCTGCTGACAACCGGTATCGGCCTGATTGCAACCGGATTGCTCATTCTCGTCTTCATCTGGGGGCTGCGCTTCATCAAACGTCAAACCCAAATTATCGGAGGCTCAAAAAATGAAAAATAAACTTTATTTGAGCGGTTTATTCCTGCCGCTGTTCTGTTTTCTGTTTTTTATAGGATTCTGTGAATATCAGCGCAGCCAAAGCCATGAAATCATTGTTCCTGTCTCGGGATATGATCCGCGCAGCCTTATTGCCGGACATTACATCTTGCTGACGGTTGATACCCAAAAAATTGATTGCTCTCAGTTTTCTGCCCAAACCTGCCCCGAAAAAGGCTATTTTCAAAACAGCTACAAATACTTTGTCGCGGAAGAAGATGCCCGCTCTCTGGAAAACTTAATCCGCAAACAAGGAAATAAGACAGAACTTGTTTTTATGGTTCAGCACAACCAACCGCCGCAAATCAAAGAACTGTTAATTAACGGCAAAAAATGGAAAGACACGCCATTAAACTGATGTCAACTATCTGCTCTCATATCGTTGCCTTTATTATTAAAGCAAGATTATAAAAGCATATCAAAAGATATTGATAAAAAAACGGAAAACAAATCAGCGGTGAAAAAGCTTTTCAAAATCCGTGATTTTCAGTTCAATATAAGTCGGTCGGCCATGATTACATTGTCCGGAATGCGGCGTTCGCTCCATATCGCGCAACAGATGATTCATCTCATCAACATTAAGGCGGCGGCCGGCACGCACGGAACCATGACAAGCCATTGTCGCACAAACCAGATGCAATTTCTCGGTCAACTCAAACCCTTTGCCCCATTCGGCCATTTCCTCAACCACATCTCGAATAAGCGCCTTCACATCACAATCCCCAAGCAACGCCGGAATCTCCCGCACAATAACTGCCGACGGCCCGAATTCTTCAATCTGCAACCCGAGTTTTCCAAGTTCTTCGGCATTTTCCAAAAGCCTGATCTTGTCACTCGGCTTCAGATCAACAACTTCAGGAATCAAAAGCATTTGCGAAGCAACATTGCCGCGAGCCAGATTGTCTTTCATTTTCTCCATCACAATCCGCTCATGCGCCGCATGCTGGTCCACAACAATAATGCTGTCTTCCGTCTGAGAAATAATATAAGTGTCATGAAACTGCGCTTTGGCCAGCCCCAAAGGCCCTGCCTCTTCCGTACGGATTTGCGCAGCCGGAACACTATCTTCCGTCTGAACCGAAAACTTGCGTTCCAATTCCGGCAATACAGCCTGACGGGAACTGCCGGACAAACGGCTGTATCCCTGAAAAGAAAATCCGCTGTAAGATCGTAGCGGCTCTTGCCTAAAATCAAAGGAAGTTTCTTCCAAATCTGCTTTTTCCGGAAGTTTTACCCCGTTAATATCAAATTCTGGAATCTGATCCTGCACAAAAGCTGCGACATCAATCACGTTTGAAGCCCGTTGCCCAACCTGATTTAGGGCATTGCGGATAGCGCTGACCAACAGCCCGCGTACCAGAGCATTATCATAAAAACGCACTTCAGCCTTTGCCGGATGCACATTAACATCAACATATGCCGGATCAATATCAAAATACAAAGCGCACATCGGATAACGGTTGCGCTCCAACACATCCTGATAAGCCCCTTTAATCGCCCCGAGCAACAGCTTATCCCGTACCGGACGATTATTAACAAACAAATATTGCGACAGAGAATTTGCCTTATTCAGTGTCGGCAGACTGGCAAAACCGCTGATATGCAAACTCTCCCGTTTCGCGTCAATCAAAAAAGAATTTTCACCGAATTCTTTGCCCATAACATCGGCCAACCTTTTCAACCTGGCGTCAAAAAGTTCTCCTTGCTGTGCATTCAGTGCAATTTTTTTGCCTTTTTCATCATTAAGATAAAAAGAAATATGCGGATTAGCCAAAGCAATCCGGTTCATAATATCAACACATTGCCCGGTTTCGGAAGCAGCCGTCTTCAAAAATTTTAACCGCGCCGGCGTGGCATAAAACAAATCCCGCACTTCAATCCGCGTTCCTTTGTTCAATGCTGCCGGCACAACCTCAGACTTCTCACCGCCGTTCACTTCTATCCGCCACGCATTTTCCGCGCCGGCAACCCGCGAAGTAATAGACAGTCTGGCAACTGAAGAAATTGAAGGTAACGCTTCACCTCTAAAGCCTAAAAAGTTGATATTAAATAAATTATCATCGGGAAGTTTGGATGTTGCATGCCTTTCCACAGCAATCGGAAGCTCGTCTTTTGACATCCCTTTGCCGTTATCGCTGATAATCATCAGACTCTTGCCGCCATCAACCAGTGTCACCTCAATAGACGTCGCGCCGGCATCAATCGAATTCTCGACCAGTTCTTTCAAAACCGAAGCCGGACGTTCCACCACTTCGCCGGCAGCAATCTGGTTAACAAGGTTATGCGGCAGAATGCGTATTGTCAAATTTTTATGCCTTTTCAGAAAGTTACTTCCTCAACTTCTTAATATACTTAATCAATCCCGATGTTGAAGCATCATGTCCCATGGTATAAGCATTGCCCTGCAATTCCGGCAAAATGCTCAAAGCCATCTGTTTTCCAAGTTCAACTCCCATTTGGTCAAAAGAGTCAATATTCCAAATCACGCCCTGAACAAAAATCTTGTGCTCATACATTGCAATCAGCATTCCCAGAGCATAAGGGTCTATTTTTTTGAAAACAATCGTATTTGACGGACGGTTTCCCGAAAAACTTTTATATTTTTTCAAGAAGTTAACTTCTTCTTTTGATTTTCCGGACTTGGTTAGCTCTTCAGAGACTTCTTTAACGGTTTTGCCTCGCATCAGCGCCTCGCTCTGCGCCAAAACATTTGCAATCAGAATCTCATGATGCTCACCAATCTCATTATGAGAAATCGCCGGAACAATAAAGTCGCAAGGAACAATCGTTGTTCCCTGATGCAAAAGCTGAAAAAACGAGTGTTGAACATTGGTACCGGCGCCGCCAAACAATACCGGCGCTGTCACATATTTGACATATTCATCACTGTTAGAAACAAACTTACCGTTGCTTTCCATGTCCAGCTGTTGCAAATAAGCCGGCACATATTTAAGATATTCGTCATAAGGAATAACAGCATAGCTCTTTAAGTTAAAAAAGTTATTATACAAAATTCCCAAAAGCGCTAATATTACGGGAATATTATGTTCAAAATCTGTTGTTCTGAAATGAACATCCATAGCATAAGCGCCATCAAGCATCCGTTCAAAATTGTCCATTCCGACAGCAATCGCAATCGACAATCCGATGGCGGACCACATTGAATAACGACCGCCGACAAAATCCCAAAACTCAAACATGTTGTCAGGATTAATGCCAAATTTTTCAACCTCTTTAACATTCGTGGACAAGGCGACAAAATGCTTGGCAACAGCATGCTCACTCAAAGCATCAACCAGCCATTTCCGACAAGTTCTGGCATTGGTCAACGTTTCAATCGTTGTAAAGGTTTTAGAAGCAACAATAAATAGCGTTGTTTCCGGATCCACCTTGTTCAAAACCTCGGCACAAGCAGTGCCGTCAATATTAGAAATAAAATAGCAGTTAATATCTTTGGCCCAGTACTTACGCAAAGCTTCCGTTGCCATAACCGGTCCCAGATCAGATCCGCCGATACCGATATTAACGATGTTCGTCAGTTTTTTGCCGGTATACCCCTTAAATTTCCCCAGCCGAACAGCCTCGGAAAAGCTCCGCATTTTAGCCAGAACCTCGTTAATATCATCCATAACATTCCTGCCGTCAACATAAACCGGCGTATTGGTGCGGTTTCTGAGAGCCGTATGCAAAACCGGACGGTTTTCGGTAATATTAATGCGTTTGCCTTCAAACATCGCTTCAATTTTCTCATCAAGCTTACACTCTCTGGCCAGACATATCAAATACTTCATCGTCTTGTCGTCAATCCGGTTTTTGGAATAATCCAGCAGCATGGAATCCAGCTTAACAGAGTATTTTTCTGCGCGATTTTCATCTTTCTCAAACAACTCGCGCATATGCAGCTTCTTCATTTTTTTATAATGAGAAGCCAGTTTTTTCCAATACTTAAACTTATTAACTTCTTTTTTCATATCAAGCTCCCTTGCTATTCAAATTTTCCAGAATTTACAAACAATAGCATATCTTTATTAAAGTACTTTCTTATCACTCTGTTAATATCTTCCAAAGTCACTGAACGCACATAATCATTCCTTTTTTGCAAAAAATCAAGACCTAAATCATCTTTCTGCATATACGCCGCCATATCGGCAATACCGTCAATAGAAGCAAAACGCAGATTATAAGAAGAAATAAGATAATCCTTGGCATCTTCCAGTTCTCGGACCGATACCCCGTCCTGACTGAATTTCTGCCATTCGGAAAGCAAAATTTCTTTCACTTTTGCAAAATTATCCGGCGTTGAAGAAAAACCGCCGCTGATCAGCGCTGATTTATCAGACAAACTCAGATAGGTATAAATCCCGTAAGTCAGCCCCTGCTTTTCTCTCGCCGCCACATTCAGACGCGAATTTAGGCCGGCGCCGCCAAAAATATAATTAGCAATATATAACGGATAAAAATCCGGATGTTTTCTTTCTACGCCCGGCGCCGCAAACATGGTCATATTCTGCGCCGAATTCTGCGAAACATTCACCTCTCCGACCGTAAAGTCAATCTCTGCCGACCGCACAAAATTTATGCTTCCGGTCTGCGGCAAAGCGCCGAATATGTCATCAAGCGCCTCCGAAAGCTCATCTGCATCAATATCGCCGGCCACACCGACAACCAGATTATTTTGGCTCAGATGCCGCGCCACAAATTCTTTGAGCTGTTCCTGACTGATTTTAAGAATATCATCTTTTTCCCCTACAGGATTACGAGCATAAGGGTGATTTTTATACAAAGCCTTTGCAAAGGCCAATTCCAAAACCCGCTCCGGACGCTCCTGCTGCTGCTTCAATGCCATAAGCATCTGCGCCCGAACCTGCTCAATCTCGCCTTTGTTAAAACGCGGATTGTTCAATGCGCTTTTAAGCAGTTCAAAAGCCTTCTTACGATTGTCTTTTGTCGTAATCAGCGTCCCGCCAAAGTCATCTTTATCCGCGCTAAAACTCAGACCGATGCCGTTGTTTTCCAATTCTTCGTTAAAGCGCACATTATCCAATCCTCCTGCGCCATGAGTCAATAAAGCCGCCGTCATATTGGCAATCCCGACCTTATCGGCATCATCAGTCGCCAGTCCGGCGTTTTTAAAAATAAAACGCAAGCTGATAATCGGATTGGTCTTGTCCTGAAACAAATAGGCTTTTATATGATTTCTACGGGAAAAAACTTCTTCAACCTTTGTCTCAAAATTGCGCTGTTTAAGTTCTGATTTTTCTAAAATTTTATCCGGATTAAAGACAATGGCGTTTTGATAAAACCAATACCCGCCCCACAATGCCAAACCGGCCGCACCAAGTTTTAAAACACCGGAAAAAGAATGTCTGCGCCTTTTTTTAAACATCACGATTTCTCCTTCGGCTTTGGTTTGACAACAGCCATCACCCGTGGTTTTTGTAAAAGCAACTTCTCACCGACGGCTTTCACGTCTTTATACTCAACCGCCGCAATAGAATCCGCCAACGCTTCAATATCTGCCAACGGCATGCCTGCACTCATCATTGAACCGATAATCATAGCGGCATCACTGGGATTGTCTTTCAAATAAACAAGACCTGCCAACATTCTGCGCTTTGTCATGGCTATTTCATCCAGCGTAATTTCATTTAAGGCCTCTTCAACAGCCTGCGACAACACCTGTTGCATTTCTTTTGCCAAAACCCCTTCCCTCGGAACGGCACTGATCGTAAAAGTTCCGTCGCCGCGCGCGGCATAATCATACGAACTCTCCGCCGCCAATGCTTTTTTATTGCCATCCACAAGCTTTTTATACAGTTTTGAGGTTTTTCCTTCTCCCAAATACTTTGACAACACGCTCAAAGCATAAATGTCTTTTTTATCTTCCGAATTAACCGAAGGTGCCAGCCAGACGTTGCTCACCCGCATTGAAGCAACGGCGGGCAGTTCCATTTCAAATGCCGCTGAAAAATCCCCTTTCGCCTTTTTTAATACCGGCATAACAGAAAAATCAGATGCCTCGGCGCCGCCATAATATCTTTTTGCCAGCTGCAACCCCGTCTTTGGTTCAATATCGCCGGAAAGTATCAAAATAGCATTATTCGGCGCATAATAACGCCGATAAAAACTTCTGGCATCTTCAGGCGTTAAGGTCATAATCTCTTCCACCGAACCGGTCACCGGACGGGCATAAGGATGATCCTGCCACATGACCTTGCGCAAAGTCTCTGAAAAAACTGAAGCCGGATTGTTTTCCACCACCTGCTTGCGCTCCTGATAGACAATATCGCGTTCCAACCCGAAATCCTCATCCGAAAAATTCAGATTTTTCATCCGGTCGGCTTCCATAAACATTGCCAGTTCCAACTTGCTGACATCCATCAACTGGTGATAAGCGGTATAATCCTGTCCGGTAAAAGCATTGGCTTCCATGCCGTTATTCTCGGTAATGCGGTTTAGCTCCGTACCTTTAATCTTTTTTGTTCCACGAAACATCAAATGCTCGAGCAAATGGGCAATACCGCCTTTTCCGAGCTTTTCGTCAGCACTCCCAACCTTATACCAGACCATATGCTTGACAATCGGCGCCTTGTGATTAGGCACCACCACAACCTGCATACCGTTATCAAGCTGATAGGCTGAAGCGTTAAAAAGCTTGGCCTCAGCCGGACCAAACTTCCATAACACTAACGCAAACGCGGCTATTTTAAGAGATAATTTTATCAAAACGCCCCTGACTTCGGGTTACCTTTCCATTTTGGTCAGAAGCTTTTTCTCGGCGCCGGTCATATCTTCGGTTTCTGCCTGACGGGCCTCCTGTCGTTCAATTTTATAATTGTCTTCCGCAACCGGCAACAGATTATATTCCGGCGGCAATGATAACGGCGCTCTGGTACTGACCATAAACTCGTTCGGAGCCTTTTTGCTCAGCCCCAGACTTTCTTTGGTCGCATTACACGCCGTTAAAGCCGCGCAAACCAAAACTGCCATTGCCGCAATACCAAATTTTTTCATCATGCCTTCTCCTCAGTCGATTTTTCATTAAACCAAAGTCCATGTATAATAATCATCATAGCGCCGATGCAAATAAAACTGTCCGCGGCATTAAAAGCCGGCCAGTGGCTGGCGCCCAGATGAAAATCCAAAAAATCAAAAACGGCGCCCAGACGAACACGGTCAATCACATTGCCGATAGCGCCGCCGATAATCATTCCGAGAGCAATTTGCACAAGCTTGCAATTTTCCTTACGCAGCCAGTTCAGCAAAAAAGCCACAATCACCAGCGCCACCACGGTCAAACCGACAATTCCGGTTACCCCGCCGTCATTAAACATGGAAAAGCTTACGCCGGTATTCCACGCTCGCACCACATTAAAAAACGGCGCCAATGCAATGGCAGAATATTCGTTCACCACATAATTCAAAACCAAATACTTGGAAAGCTGGTCAATAACAATCGCCGCAACCGCCGTAATCAAACCCAATAACACAAAAATCTCCTGTTTTGTTTTGCCAACAAAATGTATCATAGCGGCATTTTCAACACTAATAAAGCATTTATATAAACATATTCATATAAAAATTAAAGCAACAGAAGCTTGGCCAGTCCCAAAAAGATGAAAAACCCGCCGGAATCGGTCACGGCAATCAGAAAAACGCCGGAAGAAATGGCCGGATCAACCTTCATCTTGTTCAACAACAGCGGAATCAAAATCCCCGCCAGACTGGCAATCGTCAAATTGCACAACATAGCAACGGCAATAATCACACTGATCATCATCTGATCCGGAAACCAAAAATGCGTAATCAACGCAATCAGACCGGCAAACATCACGCCGTTGCACAGCCCAACCAAAAACTCTTTGCCAATCATCCTAAGCGTGTTGCGCGACGTCAACTCTTTGGTCGCCAAAGCCCGCACAACCACCGCCAGTGTCTGATTTCCGGTTGTTCCGCCCATTGACGCCACAATCGGCATCAAAACCGCCAAAACCGAAATCTGGGCAATTACATCCTGAAACCCCTTAACCACCGAAGCGGCCACAATCGTCGCAAACAAATTTGTAATCAGCCAGATAACGCGCGACTTAAAAATAGCGCTGACCGGTTTGTAAACATCGCCCTCTTCCGCACCGGAAAGATGCATAATGTCCTCGGACGCCTCCTCATGAATAACATGAACCACGTCATCAATCGTAATCGCGCCGACCAAACGCCCCTTAGCATCAACAACCATCGCCGACATCCAGCCGTATTCGCGGAACATATGCGCCACTTCTTCCTGATCGGTATACACATCGACAGGCACCACCTCACAGTCCATAATATCATAAAGCTGCTCGTTCGGCTTGGCGCGCAAAAGCTTGTCAAGCGGGATCTGTCCGGTCGGATGCAAATGCTCGTCCGTTAAAAAAATGTCATAAAAGCCGTCTGGCAGTTCTTCCGCCGTCAAAAGATAACTGCGCGCCTCTTTGACCGTCCAACTGTCAGGCATACTGACAAACTCGCGCGACATAATACGTCCGGCGGAATCTTCGGGATAAGAAAGCGAAGACTTAACCTGCTGCTTGAGCTCGGGAGACAGGCGGCTGATAATGTGTTTCTGCTCGTCATCATCCATATGCTCCAGAATTTCAACGGCTTCGTCCGAGTCCAACTCGTTAACGATATGAACAATCTGGTTCTCGTCCAAACTGTCAATAACCTGCTCCTGAACTACCTCGTTAAGTTCGGGAAAAACATCAGGATTAATGTGAGAACCAAGGATTTCAATGAGCTGGCGGCGCTGACTGTGATCAAGAGCCTCAATGAGCTTGGCAAGATCATATTCGGACAAACCTTCGACAATTTTTCGCACATGAATCTTGTCATCTTCTTCCAAAGCCAGAATAATCGAGTTAATCATCTTGGGGCCAAGACCTAACATAGTCCCGGAACGCTTGATTTTTTTCAGATTTTTTCTCTTTTTCAGGGTCGGTTTGCTGTTTTTGATTTTTTTCTTCATCATCCCTCCCTATATTGACTTTGTTATAAGATAATCATTGACTATGGCCTTTTTAATACGATAGCGCCATCCCGCAAACCTAAAAAGTCAAAATATACACAGAAACCGAAAGTTTCACATTTTCTCCTCTTAGCAAAGAGAGAGGGGTAAATAGACAATCTGGCTTGTTCTTCTTTACTAAATCTTATTTTGCTCATTCTTTTCTCCTTTAATGCGAGTTTAACAAAAAAAATTCCCCTTTGAAAAAAATTTTTCAAAGGGGATTTCTTTCTCCGCTTTCTGGGGGACAGATCACAAAATGGGGGGAGTCTGTAAGACATCAATCCCCCCATTTTTTATCACTCACACACAGCCTTTAAATTTGTAAATTGCTAATAAAAGCCGAAAATACTAACGCCCGCAGCTAAATTCCGCGAAGATGACGACGCCGCGGGGGTCGTTGTAGCTATAGCAACCCGTGCAGGCCATGGTACCGCCGGAGATTTGACAGCTTATCTGCATATCTTGACAATCAGGATAACCATAATCCTCTGTACAAACCCTATAGCAACTCTTGCCATAAAAAAGTTCACATTTATCGTCAGTAGAGATTGACGTTCCACTATATCCACATTTAGTAGCATGACCGCAACAATTTCCACTCGTGGAAACAGGGTGATAACATGTACCATCATAACACGCATTCCCGTTGGAGCATAACGAACTTCCGCAGGACGGATAATATTTGACCCCGCCACGCGTACAAGGCGTTCCGTTCGTACTCCTACACTGAGAGGTACAGCTGGCCTCCGTTACCGTGTAGTTACAGGGCGATACGCATGTACCATTATTACATGTCAGCTCGCTCGAGCACTTGCTGCTGCCGCAGGCTTCGTAATAGATCGTGCCATTCTTGATACAGCCCTTGTCGCCCACGTTTTTACACTGCGAGTCGCAGGTTGCTTTCGTGACTGTGTAGGCACATGGTTCCGCGCAAAAATATTTGCTCGTATCAAACGGACAGGCTACCCCGTTCCCCGAACATTCCGAACTGCTGTATTTATACCCCAGACTGGCACATTTCAACACCGGAGTACAGGCGCCGTACGCCG
>CAKQRB010000059.1 GCA_934271195.1 uncultured Alphaproteobacteria bacterium
TTTTTCGTCAATCCCAAAAATGAAAAATCCAATTTTGCGTTTGTCAGTTCGGCATTGAGGCTGACTTTCATTTTATCCTGCGGATAGGAGGTGATTTCGGCCAGAACTTCAGCCTTGCCGTCAATATAAGGCGGGTTCAGAATCTCATAATCAAGCCCCCATTTCTTTTTGAAAGCATTGTCATACAAAAATGACAACTGGTAACGGCTGTTATATTTTTTTTCTTTGGTAAAGTTCTCGCTCCAAACCAGTTTAAACGGCGATCCGTCAAGCGTAACGTTCCCCTCGATCAACATACCGGCATTAGTCACGTCCATTTTAAGTTTCTGAGCCTTAACGTTTTTTTCGCCAACGATCTTGGGAATAGTCACATCTTTCAGCTCCGACCTGACCTTGACCTGAACATCGTCTGTTCCGAGGTCATTGCGCAGCTCAAACTTCAAACCCAAATCGGTAACGGCCGTTCCTTCAATGCTGTCGGGCTTCAATCCCATTTCTGATGCAAAACCCAACGGCTGATTGTCAATCAGCCTCAGGGCATCGGTAATAGAGCTCTCGGCAATAATATTAATGTCGGCAAAACTGTCCTCTTTATCAAGATCATACAGCAAGACCGAACCTCCTGTCATGATAACGCCGTTTGAAACGCCTTTGTCAATAGCGACTTTCAATTCTTTGGAATCAATGCCGAACGTTCCGTATATATTTTGAATGTCCGGCATTCCGCGCAGGTAATTCAGATTGACGCCATCAATATCCGCCCTGCCTTTAAAATCTTTAAACACCACGGACTTTTGTTTTTTATCATAAGCAAAGTCCACATTAAAGCGGGCATTTTTAGCCTTGCCTCCGTACAAGCTGTCTTCGCACCAAACCCAGGCATCTTCGGCCAGAGCCCGCGGCCAGAGCCGATACAGGTCATCAAAATTCAGTTCAGCAATATCTGCCTGAAAAGAAACCTTCATTTCCTCAGCCGACTGCTCAAGAAAATATTTTTTCAGTCCGGTCAGCTCCAGATTCAGTTTGGTTTTCTGGTTATCCAAATCAAAAGAGGCATCTTTGATACTGACCTTGTCTAAACCGGCAGAGATATTTCCGTCCAACACCAGAGAGGCAATATTATATTTATAATCCGCTCCTTCTGAAAACTGGATGCTGCCGTTGCCGCCTTCCAGAGAAAAACTCATTTTCTCCAGAGCATCGTCAAGGCTCTTGGCCACATCATCTTTGTTTTTCAGCACACTGCGAAAATCTATCAAAGCGTCCAGCTTGCCGCTCAATGGCAAATTGACTTTGGAAAGCTCGTCGGCAAAACTGCCGGCCGGCAGGGAAGCCGCTATTTGTGACGGAACGACGTCAGAAAAATAAAATTCCATCGCCAGTTTTTCGCCCAACATTTTATATTCCAGCTTCAAACCGACCGAGGCAAGTTGGTCTTCAAATTTCAGCAAAGCGCTGATCTCTGATTCTATAGAGGTAAAATTCCGGTCAAAACGATAGTTCAAATCAGAAAAGACCCATTTGCGTCCCAAATCAACTTCGTGCAATTCAACTTCGGCATTATTAATTTCTATTCCGTTGATATAACTCTCGGAATAAGTGTGGTCTTCAGAATTGAAGCGTTCCAAAAAATCCTCAAAATAATCAAAGTAAAAAGCAAGTTTTTTCTGGTTGGCAATATTTTCTTGTTCTTTTTGAACCCCGTAATCGGTAAAAATATAAATCCGCGGACTACTGACCTCTATATTGCTCGGAGCCACAACACCGTGCAAAAGCGCGCGAATACTGAATGAAACAGAAGTTTTGGGTGCGCTGACCACAAAACTGCCGTCCGTCTTGCGATAAGACACGTTATTGGCAGTAATTTTAACCGGTTTGATTGATCTGACCAGCTCCAGATTGACGGAATCCAACGACACCTGATATTCGGCATCATCATGGTTCAACGCTTTTATAATATAAGGCTTTAAGAAAGGAATGGCTATCGGGCCGCTGTATAGCTGCCACAAAAACAACAAAATCAGCCCGAGGACAGCAACCCCGAGATAATCCATTGTTTTATGAAAAACATATGCCCGATTGCTTATTATTTTCATTTTTTACTTTCTTGTTAAGGTTCCGAGCCATGAAAGAACATCATTATAATTCTGCAGATCATACAAGCCGCTGTGTGTTCCTCCCTGATATATAATCATATTTTTCGGTTCTTTAGCAAATGTATATAATTTTTTTGCCAATTCAACAGGAACAGTATGGTCATGCGTGCCACCCATCAGCAAAAGCGGCGCGTTTACACCGGAAAGCATTTCTTCATTGTGGTATTTGTCACGGACAATATATTGCAGCGGCAGCGGAACTGGCACAACCAGACGGACAACGTTTTCAATATTATCAAATGGCACTTCCAAAATCAATCCGGCAAAATTTCCGTCTTTCTGCAGCTTGTAAACACTGTTGGTTGCCATATGGGAGCCCAAAGACATGCCATAGATCACCATATGGGAATTGTCATATCCCATTTGCCGCAGTTTTTTGACGGCAGCAATGGCATCAGCCTCCAGATTATCTTGCGTAATTTTGCCATCTATACCGCCAAAGCCTCTGTATTCCGGCATAAAGACACCATATCCGGCCTCTGCCAGCGGCTGCATTTTATTATAAAATGTTTCAACATTATAAGAATTGCCATGCATAAAGACAACCAGCGGCAAATCGTTCCGGCGAGGCGGAATATACCAGCCGAACAGCGGCGTGCCGTCTTCGGAAACATAATCAACACGCTCGGCCATAAAACCTTTGGCTCGGACATTGTCCAAATTTGAAGGCGCGCTTGTCGGATTGTAAAAAAAGTATTGCGGACAAAAATACACGGCCGCACAAAATAAAGCGTAAATAACAATACCGGCCGCGATACCTCTTTTTAACCATTTTCCAAATTTTTTCATTTTTGCCTCTTCTATAATTTATGGGCAAGAGCCGCGCTCAAAAACATATCAATATTGCCGTCCAATACGGCTTTAGTATCAGAAATTTCCGCTCCCGTCCGTAAATCTTTGACCATTTTATAAGGTTGCAAAACGTAAGAGCGAATCTGATGCCCCCAGCCGATGTCACTTTGATTGTCACGCATCGTCTGCTCGGCTTCCTCGCGTTTTTTGAGTTCAAGTTCATACAGGCGGGCTTTAAGCATTTTCCATGCCGCATCACGATTTTGAAACTGGGAACGCTGGTTTTGGCATTGCACGACTATTCCGGTCGGAATATGCGTTATTCGGACTGCAGAATCGGTTTTGTTAATATGCTGACCGCCGGCACCGCTGGCGCGATAGGTATCAACCCGGCAGTCGGCTTCATTAACCTCAATCTCAATGTCATCATTCAGCACCGGATAGACACCGACAGAAGCAAAGCTGGTATGGCGGCGCGCCGCACTGTCAAAAGGCGAAATCCGCACCAAACGGTGTACGCCGGTTTCGGACTTCAGCCAGCCATAGGCATTATGTCCGGAAATTTTCAGAGTAACGGATTTGATACCGGCCACATCGCCTTCGGTTTCTTCAATATATTCTGTTTTGAACTTGCGGCTTTCCGCCCAGCGGCTGTACATACGCACCAGCATTTCCGCCCAGTCCTGCGCCTCGGTGCCTCCGCTGCCGGCATGGACTTCCAGAAAGGCGTCATTAGCATCGACTTCTCCGGAAAGCAAGGCCTCCAATTCACCGCGTTTGGCTTCATCTTTTAATGTCAGAAGTTCCTGATACCCATCGGCAATAATGGTTTCATCATCTTCTGTTTCTGCCATTTCCACAAGTTCAACCGTATCATTCAGAGTCTTGAGCATTGTATCATAATGCCCCAGATTATCTTCCAGACGCGTTTTCTCGCTCATCAGCTTTTTGGCTTTTTCGGCATCATTCCAAAGATTGGCATCTTCACTCAGCGCATTGAGTTCGCTCAGTCGCAATACGGCGTTATCATAGTCAAAGGGACCTCCTCAGCAGTTCTAACGACTGCCTGATTTCTTCAACGACTTCTGCAATTTCGGCTCGCATCTCTTTTATACTCCTTAATATTGTCCGCCCAGTTGAAAATCTCCGCCTTCTTCGGCAGAATAACCGGAAGACGGTGTTTCTTTGCCGTCCACAACCTGTGTTTCTCCGCCGATTACCCTTTGCGCCTGTTTGTCAAAGTCAAAATCTGGTTTTAAGGCCTCGACAATCACGGCTTTATCCATCGGCGTCGCCGGTTTGCCGGTCGTATGATTAATCCGTACAAGCTTGATGCCGTTCGGGATACGGAAAGGAATATCCGGCTGATTTTTCAAAGCCTCTCGCATAAAATCATAGAAAATAGGAAGCGCCGCCGTTGCGCCGGTTTCACGTTTTCCCAAAGTTCTCGGTTCGTCAAAACCGAGATAAACGCCCACAACCAGATCAGGAGAGAAGCCGATAAACCAAGAATCTTTATTGTCGTTAGTGGTTCCGGTTTTTCCTGCCAGATGCTTGTTTAATGTCCTCAGGCGCGAGGCTGTTCCGCGAATTGCCACGCCTTCAAGAATGCTGGTCATCTGATAAGCGCTGAGCGGATCAACAATCTGTTCCCGATTATCAGCCAGTTTCGGCGTTTCCTGACTTTCATAAAAATCCGCATTGCAGCCGACGCATTCGCGTTTGTCATGCTTCAAAATAGTTTTGCCATTGCGATCCTGCACCTGCTCAATAAAATATGGCTCAATTTTTTTACCGCCGTTTACAATCATGGCATAGCCCGCCGCCATATTAATCAGGCTGGTATCGGAAGCGCCCAAAGACATGGAAAGCAGTTTGGGAAGATTGTCATTAATCCCGAATCGGCGAACATATTCCGAAACTTTGTCCATGCCCAAGTCCTGTGCCAAACGAACGGTCATCAGGTTGCGCGATTTTTCAATTCCCTGACGTAATGTTGTCGGCCCATAGAAATTGACAGAATAGTTTTTGGGCTTCCATTTCGGCAGTCCCTCACCCTGATCCAGCACAAAAGGCGCATCCAGAATCAAATCCGTCGGCGAATAGCCGTTATCCAATGCCGTAATATAAACAAAAGGTTTGAAAGAAGAACCGGTTTGGCGTTTGGCCTGCGTTGCGCGGTTAAACTGCGACTGAGAAAAATCATATCCGCCAACAGCAGCCAGAACCCTGCCGGTATGCGGATCAAGCGCAATCAAAGCTCCCTGAACATCAGGCACCTGACGCAAATGATAACTGTCCACCGGCAATTTTTTGGCGGCAATTTCCTTTTCCCCCGCTTTTTCCACATATATCACGTCGCCTTTTTCCAAATACTTGGCAACGCTACCCAACGAACCTGAAATTCCCTGATTTTTCAGTGTCTTTCCGGCAGACGGCATAAAAATCTGAGGAATTGAGCCGCGTTCTCCGGCACTTGTTTCAATAACGGCTTTGTCTTTTGATGTTTCGAGTACGACGGCTTTCTGCCAGCTTTTGTCCGCGCCCTTGGGCATTTCAATTTTGGCAAGAGCTTCTTTATAACCGTCATTCAGACTGATATTGGCAACGGCTCCGCGCCAGCCGTGGCGATTGTCGTAATCCAGCACGCCTTTTCTGAATACGTTTGTAGCAATTTCCTGCAGTTTAGGATCAACAGTCGTGCGGACAAGCAATCCGCCTTCATACAAGGCATCATCTCCGAATTTATCGGTTATACGGCGGCGGACTTCTTCGCTAAAATACAGCGAATCTTTTACAAATTCATTATTCCGCTGTATGGTAACCAACGGTTTTTCCTTGGCTGCAAGCGCTTCTTCCTCACCGACATAGCCGTCTTCGACCATGCGATCAATTACCCAGTTGCGGCGGGCGACGGCGGCAGCATTTTTGGTTTTGGGGTTATAATTGTTCGGCCCTTTAGGCAAAGCGGCCAAATAAGCGGCTTCTTCCAAAGTCAGCTCATCCAGCGATTTGCCAAAATAGTTCAGCGCGGCGGCACCGACACCATACGAGCGGTTGCCGAGATAAATTTCATTCAGATAAAGTTCCAGAATATGATCTTTGGAAAAAGCCTGTTCAATTCTTGTTGCCAAAATAGCTTCTTTGATTTTGCGACTGTAAGACAATTCAGACGACAGCAAAAAGTTTTTGGCCACCTGCTGGGTGATTGTCGAAGCGCCGCCCGGACGGGCGCCGGTACCGATTTTTTTGATATTGCTCAAAACCGCGCGAATTATTCCGACATAGTCAATACCGGAATGGGAATAAAACTTTTTGTCTTCCGCCGCGATAAATGCGTTTTTTATCCTTTCAGGGATTTTATCTACCGGAACAAAAAAGCGCTTTTCCGTTGCATATTCCATTAACAAACGGCCATCACCGGCATAAAGACGGGTCGTAACGGCCGGTTCGTATTTTGCCAGCTGGCGGTAATCAGGAAGCTTTTCCGCATAATCCCAGATTGTGCTGATTAAAACAACAAACACAATAACAGCAAAAAAGAAAAAGGTGCTTAATAAAGAAGACAGCGTTTTTAACATTTCAAATCCGTGGTTTTAGGCTTTTTAATCTTATTGTTCAGAATCTGGTGCTTAATCTATTACAATTTAAGAAAATTGCAAAGATATTTTTTATTTTTTCCCGTTGTTCCGATAAATCTGCACTGATAAAAATTCTTCTGCCAACCGCTCTGTTCGCACTTTCTCAAAGAATACGCCACGCCCTATTCTTTAGCAGGAATGCTTCTGTTCTTAATCAAAACAATGAGGCACGGTGCATATTGTCAAAATATTTATCAATTGCGGCAGCGGCGGATTTGGCCAGTTTCTGGCGATAAGACAACTGGCGAAGAAGTTTTTCTTCCGAGCGGTTAGAAAGGTATCCCATTTCCAGCAGGACGGAAGGAATATCCGGCGCTTTCAGAACGGCAAATCCGGCAAAGCGGTGCGTATTATCCAAAAGTTTGCAACTTTTGCGCATTTCCGAAACCATAAAGGTTGCAAATTCCGACGAACGATTTAAGGTTTCACGCTGAGCAAGGTTAATCAGGATATCCGACACCTCTTTGGAATGTTCGGCAAAGTTCAGACCGGCAATCACATCGGCTTTATTTTCACGTTCCGCCAATGCAGCGGCCTCCTTGTCGGAGGCTTTTTCGGACAAAGTATAAACAGACAGTCCTTTGGCATTGCGGTTTAATGCACTGTCGGCATGAATGGACAAGAACAAATCAGCCTTGTATCTGCGGGCAATTCTAACCCTTTCGCGCAGAGGAATAAAGACGTCGCGGTTGCGGGTCATATAAACCGTATACTCGCCTTTGGCATCAAGGATTTTTTTCAGTTCGCGGGCGGCCGACAACGTGATATTTTTCTCATAGACGCCGGAAACGCCGATTGCTCCGGGATCTTGTCCGCCGTGTCCGGGATCCAGCACAATGATTTTTTTGGTTTTGCTTCTTTTTTCCGTTGTTGCAGACGGCTTGGCACTTTTGGCATTTTTAACGCTCTGCGAAGAAGAACCGCCGTCATCCGACACGGCGTAGGCTGCGCCGACGTGTTTGGAAAAGTCGCTTTCGGTCGTAATTTCCAAATCGACCACAAAACGCCAGCCAAAGTTAATTTGCGGCGGAAGCATAAAGGCTTTTTTGATAACGGCAGGCTGCTTGAGATCAAAAGCCAGACGGGCGGCACCGGTATCAACATTACGGCCGATGCGGGGATTTTCCAGCACGTTATTGCTTGTCAGACTGTTTTCAACGCTGGCGTTGAGCGTGACGTTTTCAAAATCAATTACCAGCCGGCGCGGACTACTGAGCAAAAAGGCTTTGTAACCGATTTTGGCATTGGTATCAAAAACAATGCGGATACCACCGGCATTCTGCCCGATACGCAAAGACCGGATTGTTGCCGCAGCTGCACTGCCGCTACTGAAAAAAGGCAGACAAAACAAAGCAAAAGCCGCCGATACAGCGAACTTTTTGAAAAAAATGACAATATTTTTTTTCAGTTTTGACAACATTATGTACTATTCAAAAATCCTTTTATTTTTTTATAATACAAAACATTCATTACCAAGTCGTTAAACTCCGCGGCAAAAAATTTGTGCCTGAGATGATTTTGTTGTTGTGTTTTAAAACAATTCGTATATCTTATTGTTGGGTTAAATGAATTTTTTTGTATCAGGGTTTGGTTTTAACATTTACACTTAAAGAAAACTGATTTTGCAAGACCAAATTTTGATGCCGCCGTTTTATCATTGATATTTTCGGCCTCATCTGACTCGGGAGAAAAAGTTTTTGCCGGACGATGTCTGTGTATTTACAACAAGTTGAGAGCATTTGGATAAGACTTCAGACTTGAGGTGAATATAAAAAAGTTTTTATATAAAAACAAGCTGTTGATACAGCTCGGGAATATAGATATTTTAAGATTAACGGACTTACAGATAAAAAGAATCCGTTTAAAGTCAACAAACTCCGGCATATCAGAATCAGGCCGTTTTATATATACGGCCAAGCAATGGAGTTATTATTTATGATAAAAAGAATGTTAATTGATGACACTAACCCAGAAGAAACAAGGGTTGTGGTTATTAACGGAAACAAGCTGGAAGATGTTGAATGCGAAACCGCTTATCGTCGCCAGATTAAAGGAAACATTTATCTTGCCAAAGTTATGAGGGTCGAACCTTCCTTGCAGGCCGCATTCGTGGATTACGGCGGCAACAAGCATGGTTTTCTGGCTTTTGGCGAAATTCATCCCGACTATTATAACGTGTCTGAAGAAGAGCTCGCAGAGGTTGACAAAGAAGTTGACGAGATCATAGAGAACAAAAAAGCCGCAATCAAAGAACGCGAACTTGAAAGAGAAAGAATCCGCGCCGAAAAACAACAGGCTCGTTTGGAAGCCGAAAGACTGAAAGCAGAACAGGAAGCGACAGCACAGGCAGAACAAGCCGAGGCAGAAGCAACAGCTCCGGCAGAATCGGAAAATGACGACGGCGCTGCGCAGGCAGAAAATGTCGACGAAGCAACAAATGAAGAAACGACGGCGCCAGATGCTCCGACCGAAGCCGAAGAACAAACTACCGAAGAAACAGAAGAGGTTTCCGATTCCGCCGCCCAAACACCGGAAGCCGAAGACAACAATCAGGAAGAAGAGAAAGGCCGGAAATCACGTTATCGCAGACGGCCGCGTCGCAGCAAGAAACGTGAAGCTAATGAAGAACTGAAAGTTTTAAGCGAAGACAGCGGTACCGAAGAAGACAGTATCAGCGAGGCAGTTTCTCCCTCCTCCGCAGCCGATGACGAAGAAGATGAAGAGGTTTGCGGCAACGAGGCTTTTGACGAAGATGATGACGAAGAGCAGGAATATGATTTTGACCTGCAGAAAAGACTTTTGAAATCTCGCAAGCTTTATCACCGACACAGCATTCAGGAAGTGATTAAAGAAGGCCAGATTTTAATGGTTCAGATTGTTAAAGAAGAACGCGGTAACAAGGGTGCCGCTTTAACAACCTACCTGTCTCTGGCCGGCAGATACTGCGTTTTGATGCCCAACAGAATTAAGAGCGGCGGGGTTTCCCGTAAAATTACCAATGTGGCTGACCGCAAGAGACTCAAAAATATCGTTAAAGAGCTCCCATTGACAAGTGATATGTCAATTATCGTCCGCACGGCCGGCGAGGAAAAGACAAAAGCAGACATTGTGCGTGATTACAATTATCTTATCAGAAGTTGGAATCAGATCCGTATCGCGTCTTTGAGCAGCAAGGCTCCGGTCATGATTCATGAAGAAGGCAATCTGATTAAGCGGGCATTGCGCGACATTTATACCAAAGAAGTTTCGGAGATTTTGGTTTCTGGTGACAACGCTTACAAAATGGCCAAAGACTTTTTCAGAATCCTTTCTCCGCACAGCCTGAAAAAAATCAAAAACTATCGCAATAATGAAATGCCGTTGTTTCAGCGTTTTCAGGTCGAGACCCAGCTTGACAAACTGCATGATGCCAATGCGCAATTGGAGTCCGGCGGCTATCTGGTGATTAATCCGACTGAGGCTCTAGTTTCGATTGACGTTAACTCCGGCCGCGCGACCAAAGAAAAAGATTTGGAAGAGACCGCTCTCAAAACCAATTTGGAGGCTTGCGACGAAATTGCCCGCCAGCTCAGAATGCGCAATCTGGCCGGGTTGGTCGTGATTGACTTTATTGATATGGACGAACAGGCAAACAACCATGCCATCGAACGCCGGATGAAAGAGGCTTTGAAAAAGGATCGCTCCCGTGTTCAGGTCGGCAAGATGAGTTGCTTCGGACTGCTGGAGCTTTCCCGCCAGAGAATGCACTCTTCTTTCTTTGAAAGCAATTATACAACCTGCCCTTACTGCGGCGGAAAAGGTCTTGTCAGGACTACGGATTCCGCAGCTGTCCTGATTTTGCGCGGGATTGAAGAAGAAGGAATCCGCAATCGTTCGGTTTCGGTCAATGTTTTTGTGCCCGGCGATATTGCCGTTTATCTGCTGAATCACAAACGCGAAAAACTGATTGATCTGGAAAAACGTTACGGCATGAGCATTATCATCAGCGCAGACAGCAACATTAAAAACGTTTCCGACTACAGAATTGAGCGAGTTAAGAGCACAAAATCCGAAGAAGAAGACAAAAAGTCAGCGGAAAAAGAAAAACGCGAAGATAATCGCAATGAGCGTATCGAAAGCAAAAAAAATTCGCGCGGCGAAAAAACGGAAGAAAAGCAGGAAGAGTTTTCAAACGACAACGAGAGCTTAGACACGTCTGCCGAAGAAAATGCTCAGGTTGAAGAAAACGCCAGAGAAAACAACGGCTGCCGCAGAGACCGTCGTGACCGCAATCGCAGAGGACGTCGCGACAGAAACGGCAATCGTGACCGTAAAGACCGAACACCACGCGATTCCGGCGGCAAATCGACACCGGTTGTTAAAGAAAGACAAGAAGCCATCATCTTGTATAACAGCCGCGGCGATACTACGTCTCTGACAGAGAACAAGACAACCGCCAATTCTGATGCTGTCGGCACGGAAGATACAAAGGAAAAAACAACTTGGTGGAAAAAACTGATAAAAGGTTAACTTCTTTTAGTCATTGGCTTAAAAGGCTCAACAGCGGAATTTTTCTGTTGTTAGCCTTTTTGGCTTTTGAATGTAGAGAAGCTCAAGCGATTATCATTATTTCTGACGAAGAAACAGAGCAGTTTCTTGCCGATACAGCCAGACCGTTTTTTAAATCTGCCGGTATTCCTTTTAACCGCAACAAGCTTTATATCGTGCAGGACAACAGCCTGAATGCTTTTGTCGGTGATGGCAACAATCTGTTTGTGCATACCGGAACCATTACCGTCGCTGACAGCCGCAACGAGCTTGAAGGCGTGATTGCCCACGAAATCGGACATATTGAAGGCGGACATATCCTGCGCGGAAAAATTCAGGCGCAGTCTTTGCAAAAAATCGGGCTTGCCTCTGCCGTTCTTGCCGGCGCTGCCGCAGTTGTAGGCGGACGCGGCGATGTCGCGATGGCTATGGCGGTCGGCAGTCAAGGGGCTACACTCAACCAGTTTTTGAATTACCGGACCAGCGAAGAAAGAAGCGCAGACGAAGCTGCCGTTAAATTATTAAAGGCTAATCACAAATCTCCGGCAGGAATGCTTGATTTTATGAAGAAAATCGAACAGCGCAATATTATGAGCGGTCGCGAAGAAACGCCCTATTTCCGAACGCACCCGATGACAAAGGAAAGAATTTCGTTCTTGGAACAAGCCGTCAAAGAAGCCGGAATTGCGACTTTAACCGCCAAAGACGACAAGTTTGACAGGATTAAAGCCAAACTTGCCGGTTTTCTGGAACCTCCGGCGCAAACGCTCCGTAAATATCCGGTGTCGGATACGTCAACTCCGGCATTATACGCCCGTACGATTGCTTATTTTAAGCAAATGAAGCTTCAGCAGGCTTTGCGCAACGCTGATGAATTGATTGCCAGAGAGCAGAATAATCCGTATTTTCATGAATTAAAAGGACAGATTTATATTGAGAACGGCAAGGTCAGACAAGCAGAAACGGAATATGAAAAAGCATTATCCCTTATGCCTAATTCGGCTCTGTTCAAAGTCAATTGGGCTCAGGCCGCTCTGGAAAACTCTCCGGCAAGAAGCAAACTGCAAAAGATTGTTAACCAATTGAATCAGGCGGCGATTCAAAGGCCGGGAAGCCTGATTTATATGTTGCTTTCCCGCGCTTACGAAGGTTTGGGTCAAAGGGAATATGCAGAATATGCCGCCGCTGAATTCAGCCTTAGCATCGGAGAATTTAAAGTCGCCAGACGGCAGGCCGAAAATGCTCTGAAGTTGGCTGAGAAAAACAAAAAACTCTGTCTCAGGCTTAATGATTTGTTGGCAAGAATTGACGATTATGAAAAGAATTTATAAAAATTCTTGACTTATTTTTTGTCTTCCCAATCTGCGGTCTTCCTTTCTTATTAGTATTTATATTATTCCAAGAATGTACTCTTGGCACTTTTTAGTATTTAATTTTAAAACAACAATAATATGAGGGCGCGAAAAGAAATCCACCAGAAAATGTTGCAAGTCCTCCTGCGGCGAGTGTCCGAATGGTTGTATTATAATATAGCGGCGTTTGAAAACAATGTGTTGTTCCTTATTGCGCATTTCTTGAAGTCGGCCATAGTCTTGATTAGTGCACTGCTTCTGCCAAATGCGAATAGTTTACCTCAATGCAGTTAGTAAAAAATCCTCCCGTTTCTTTCTGAAACGGGAGGATTTTTGTTATAATTTGCCGTGGCAATGTTTGAACTTTTTGCCACTGCCGCAAGGACATGGATCATTGCGGGAAATTCTACCCCAGGTTTCCGGGCGGTTCGGGTCAAAAGGTTCGTTACTGTAACGGAAAGGTTCGGCTTTTTCCGCTGTCTGATTTTGCGGGCGGGTATCACCGCCAACCAAAGCTTCCGGCTGTTCATGGATTTCCTGAACATTCTGCGCTTTTTGTTCTTGCGCGCGCAAAGCATCAATCGCGTCATTTTGAATTTGAGCCCGACACAACAGGAAAGTCGTTTTTTCGCGCAGCTGATCCAGCATCAGAGAGAACATTTTGAACGCTTCCTTTTTATACTCATTCAATGGATCTTTCTGTCCGTAAGCCCTCAGAACAATGGTATGACGCATCATGTCCAAAGTGGCAATATGCTCCTTCCAAAGCTGATCAAGCACCTGAAGCAAAATGCTTTTTTCTACCAAATGCATTAATTCCGCCGGAACAAAACGGTTCTTTTCTGCCAGACCTTTACGGACAGCATCCTGAATATATTCTTCAATCTGAGCGGCTTCGGCTTCCGGCTGTGCCGCCCATTCGCCAATTGGAAGTACAAATCCGGTAATACGTGTAATTTCCTGCTTTAATTCTTCCGGACGCCACTCACTCGGAGAAACACCATACGGAATATAATTATGGATAACATCGGCAAGATAATCTTCCCGCATTTCGGCAACTGTTTCAGCCACATCTTCGGCTTCCATCAGTTCATGGCGCTGTTCATAGATGACCTTACGCTGATCATTCATAACATTGTCATATTTCAGCAGGTTTTTACGAATATCAAAGTTGCGTTCTTCCACTTTCTGCTGGGCTTTTTCCAAGGCCTTGTTAATCCACGGGTGAATCAGCGCCTCGCCTTCCGGCAAGCCTAATTTTTGCAACATATTACTCATTCTTTCCGACCCGAAAATCCGCATCAAGTCATCTTCTAATGACAGGAAAAACTTAGAGGTTCCGGGGTCACCTTGACGACCTGAACGGCCACGTAACTGGTTATCAATACGTCGGCTCTCGTGGCGTTCCGTTCCCAAGACATACAAACCGCCGGCTGCCATGGCTTTTTCTTTGTCTTCGGCAATTTGTTTTTTCAGTTTTTCCTTAATGTCGGCAATTTGCTCTTCGGTTTCACCGCCTTTCAATATTTCTTTCAGGCGCATTTCCAAGTTACCGCCAAGCTGAATATCGGTACCGCGGCCGGCCATATTGGTTGCAATGGTAACGGCTCCAGGAACACCGGCCTGAGCAACAATTGCGGCTTCACGCTCATGATGGCGGGCATTCAAAACTTCAAATTTGATTTTGGATTTGGCCTTCAGCATATCTGCCAGAAGTTCTGATTTTTCAATTGAGGTCGTTCCGACCAGAATTGGCTGACCGCGTTTTTGACAATCGATAATCGTGTCAATAATCGCATTATATTTTTCACGAGCCGTCCGATAAATCTCGTCATGCTCGTCTTTGCGGGCAACTGGACGGTTAGTCGGTATCTCAACGCAGGACAGATTGTAAATATCGCCAAATTCGGCTTCTTCGGTCATGGCCGTACCGGTCATGCCGGACAGTTTGGGATAAAGGCGGAAATAGTTTTGGAACGTAATAGATGCCAGCGTTTGGTTTTCCGACTGGATTTTGACGCCTTCTTTGGCTTCAATCGCCTGATGCAGTCCGTCACTGTAGCGGCGACCTTCCATCATACGACCGGTAAACTCGTCAATAATAACCACTTTATTATCTTTGACAATATAATCAACGTCACGGATATGCATTTTATGTGCGCGCAACGCCTGATTGACGTGATGCACCAGCGTGACGTTGCCGATATCATACAAGCCGCCCTCTTTAATCAGACCGACTTTTTTGAGCAACTGTTCAACGTGTTCCATACCACTTTCCGTTAAAGTTACGGATTTGGCTTTTTCGTCTTTTTCATAATCGCTGTCTACCAGCTCCGGGATAATCTGATTGACCAGAATATATTTTTCAGAACTGTCTTCGGCGGCACCGGAAATAATCAACGGAGTTCTGGCCTCGTCAATCAGAATAGAGTCAACCTCATCGACAATGGCAAAATTGAACGGGCGCTGTACCAGTTCATCGAGGCTGAATTTCATATTGTCACGCAGATAGTCAAAGCCGAGTTCGTTATTGGTGGCATAAATAATATCGCTGTTATAGGCAATTTTGCGCTGCATATCATTTTTTTCATGAATAATATAATCAACGCTCAAACCGAGAAAACGATAAACCTGCCCCATCCATTCGGCATCGCGTTTGGCCAGATAATCATTGACGGTCACAATATGAACGCCTTTGCCTTCAAGGGCGTTCAGGTATGCCGCCAATGTAGCGACAAGGGTTTTGCCTTCACCGGTTTTCATTTCGGCAATCATACCCTTATGCAGAACGATACCCCCGATCAGCTGAACATCATAATGTCTTTGTCCGAGCGTTCTTTTTGCGGCTTCACGGACAACGGCAAAGGCTTCAGGCAACAAATCATCCAGCGTTTCGCCATCTTTCAGGCGTTTTTTGAATTCAAGCGTTTTATTTTTTAATTCTTCATCGTTTAATTTGGAGATTTCCGGTTCATAAGAATTGATTTTCTGGACGAGTTTGTACTGTTTTTTTACAAAGCGGTCATTGGCGCTGCCAAAAACTTTACGAGCAATACTACCTAACATTATTTTTTTATACCTTATTCTTTTAAAACATAACTTTAGTTTAGAAATAGTGTTTATTGGCTGGATTGTCAACTTGTCTTTGAAAAGTTATGAACGTTCATGAAAAAAATACTTGGAAATAGCTCTGGTTGTATTATATTTAATTCAGTTCTAATATTCTATTTGGAGGAATTTATAATATGCAAAAGAAATATCTGGCTCTGGCCGCCGTTTCCGTTATGCTCCTGAATCCGCTCAATGCCGCGGCAGAGGGAAAAAACGGCATCGCAGCCGTGGTTAACGGGCAGAAAATTACCGTTGCCGAAATCAGAGAAGCTTATAACGCCAATCCTGATTTGAAGAAAAAAGTCCCGTTTGACGAGTTTTATCCGAAAGCGGTTGAAGTTTATGTTAACGGAGCCGTGCTTTATCAGGCTGCTCAAAAAGACAAAGTTACCTCCACTGCCGAATATAAACAACAGTTGAAGCTGGCTCAGGAAGAACTGGCTCGTAAAATTTATTTGGAAAAAAAGGTAGAAAAAAAGGTTACGCCCAAAGCCATTGAAGAATTTTACAAGGGTTACAAAGCTAACTTCAAGCCCGAAAAAGAAATCAAAGCTTCTCACATTTTGGTAAAAGACGAAGCTACGGCCAAAGAAATTATTGCCAAGTTGAAAAAAGGCGAGAAATTTAATACTCTGGCTGACAAATATTCTTTAGACAAACAAGCCGAGCTGGGCTACTTTAATAAAGGCGTTATGGTTCCCGAATTCTGGGATGCCGCCAATGCAATGAAAAAAGGCACATATTCTCAGAAACCGGTGAAGACCCAATTTGGTTATCATATCATCAAAGTCGAGGACATTCGCGATACAAAGCCGCTGCCGCTGAACAAAGTCGAACCGCAGATCAAGGCTCGTCTGACACAGAATGCCATTGCCGAGACTTTTGAGCAGATTAACAAAAATACAAAAGTCGAAAGATATGATCTTGATGGCAAGGCCATGAAAGCCGCCGAGCTGAAATAATTTGTAAGGTAGTTGCAAAAAAATCCGATTTCTGCAAAGGAATCGGATTTTTTATTTATGAACAGCGGATTATTTTAATTTTTTCAGTTCTTTTAACGCCCCGTCAACATATTCGGCCATCTCTGGCGAACAGTGGTCTTCGTCCCGTACTTTTTCAAATATTTCAATAATCTCCCGACGATATTTACTGCTGTTTTTGGCAATCTCGGTCATGTTAAAAACAGCGGCACAAAAAATCTGATAATTGTCGACCTCAAGTTGTTTGGCCAAGGCAAGATACGGCGGGGTATAGACATCTTTTATCTTTGTCAGACTTTTCTCATAGGCAGCCTGCTGAATTTTGCGCGCCATGTTCTCAGTGATTTTTGACTTATTATCCGCTCCGAGAAAACGGCCGGTATTTTTTACAAAAGATTTTATTTTTTCAATCAGCGCAAACTGGCTGGCATTTTTAGGCATGGCATTACCCCTTCTCCAAAATATTTTATTTTAATATAAATGCTTTTGCCACAAAAATCCAGCATTATCGTTTTGATTGCCTGCAAGGCGCAAAAATATCCAGATCCGAACGATAGTGTTTGATTTCTACGCCGGCCAGACCCAGCAGAGAATGGAAGAGATTATCATGCGATATTTGTTTTTGGCTTTGACGGCGCAGGCAAGAACGGCTGTAGTTCATGTTTTTGACAGCAGAATCCGGCATCCATACCCAAAAGGGAACTTCCTTTTGATAATCCGGCGCATAATCGTACACGGCCGAATGAAGATACATATCGTCTTCTCCCAAAGACTCGCCGTGATCCGACGTATAGATAACGACAAGGTTGTATTTATCTTCCAGAGGCTGCAATTTTCTGAGCAAATCCGCTACCACGTGGCTGGTATAGGCAATGCTGTTGTCATAGGTGTTGCGAATCTGCCGGAGAGCGCAGTTTTTTAAGACTTCATCCTTGCAAACAGGTTTATAAATTTCAAATTCTTCCGGATAACGCAGAAAATAATCCGGTCCGTGGCTGCCGTGCTGATGCAGGACAATTACGGCCTTGTCTCCCATTGTCTGCACCTTTTCGGCAATATCATTGTTCATCAGTTCATCATAACATTTGCCGTTCTGACAGAAAATTTCCGTCGGAATGCGGTTGCAGTTGCCTTTGCAGCTGGAATTGTTCTCACGCCACAAAAGCTGATATCCATTATAAGCCAGCACATCCAAAACATTTTCGGTATAGGAAGACGAACCGGCAACAAAGTTTGTTCTTTCATACGGAGAAAACAGGCAAGGTACGGATATGGCCGTCGATGTGCCACAGGCTTGGGCTTTTTTGAAGATCATCATCTCTTTGGCAAAAGGCCTCAGCGCCTTATTGGTATCACGCCCATAACCATTCAGAGAAAAATTTGCGGCACGGGCACTTTCTCCAACAATCACGATAAACAAGTTCTTACGGCCGTTATCTTTCCAGTAAGCATTTAATTCCGCTTTTTTATCCAGCGGCCTGAAATCATGATGTTTGTGCATGATTTTGAGCGCCGAAACAGTCGAATCGATATAATTGCTCGGCATTAATGTATAAAGAAGCCGTTTGTGCTCCTGCACAAAAGTATCCAAACGGGAGGCAAAAGGCAGGATAATCAGGCCTGACAAGATGCCGGCAGCGGCAATTACTGCCAGTCTGATTTTTCCTTCACGCCGGAATGTTGCATATTCTACTTGGGTTTTTGATAACAAAAACAACGGCAAGATGCAAAAAAAGACTGTAAATGCAATCATCTCCGCACTCAGCAGGCCTTCAACCTCCGCCGTATCGGTTTGAAACACGTTAAGCATCATGACCTTGTCAACCGCCACATTATAAGTTTGCATAAAATATAATGCAGCCAGGTTGCCGACAATAAAAAATGCCGCCAGCCATTTTTCCAGCTTTTTTACAAACAACACGGAATAAGCACCGCAAAATATACAAAACAAGATAATTCCGGTCAGCAGACAAAAAAGCACTCCGGCAGCGACATATATTTTGCTCAGAAATGTATAATTATAGCCTACGGAAATCAACGCCGAAAGCAAGATAAACCTGAGCGAACTTATTTTAAAATAATATCTTTTCATCAGTAAACTTTTACCGTCCTCAAATTTTATAAAATCTCAAACACCTTAGCGGCTTATAAATAAAAGTAAAGAGAGTTGCCGAGTAATTAACAGTAAGCTTTTATTTTTCAGTCTTCTTTTCGACTTTGACTTCTGTGCGGGACTGCCATAATTTTTGCACACGCTGCCACAAGCCGAGTTTTTCTTCACAGCTTTGGTTTTCGGCATTCCAGACACCATCGTTGTTTTTGCACTGAATTTCATCATAATGGCTGACATGATACCAACTGACAATAACAAATACGACCAACAGCAACACCAACACGATTTTGATGACGGCTTTGGCAAATATCCATATCAGCCACAGGCAGCAGATCCCGATCAGCATCATTTTATCGGTTGTGGGAGAAATCTGAAAAACATAAGCCAGCAAAGCGTAATAAGTAGCAAAAAGAAAGAACGTGATATTTACAATATTGCGCAGAAAAAAGAGAACAAATTTTTTCCAACGTTTTTTTTCTGTCTGTTCTTCACTCATTTCATATCTCCTTCAGGGTGTTTCAACAGTCTGGCGGCAAAAATTGGTTCTACGTCAAAGTTGGAGGCCAAAGCAGTATCCAAGATTATAAAAAAGCCGCCATAAAGGCGGCTGTTTTATAATGGCGGGAGCGACGAGGCTCGAACTCGCGACCCCATGCGTGACAGGCATGTATTCTAACCAGCTGAACTACGCCCCCGTAAGATGAGTTTCTTATATAGGGAAAAAAAATTAAATGCAAGCACTTTTTTTAATTTTGTTAAAAAATTTTTCATTTCTTTTACATAGAATTCTATTTATGCACGGTGTAAAATAATTTTGTTTGTGTTTTCCGACAAAGAAATATATAGTTTTTTTGTTTTGGTTTAACTTGTATCTGAAAAGATTAATTGGATGAAGCCATTAAAAAAGTATTTTAACTTTGATTTTAACACCCAGAAAAACCATAAAATAATGACTGTTGCCTATGCAGTTGCCATTATTTTTGCATTTGTGGTGTCTTTGTCAAACAATAATAATGTCAGCGCTTCAGTTTCCAGAGACGACCTGAGCAGGGATCTTGCCGAAGAAGTTACTCTGGCCGCCGAAACCACGGAAGAAAATCCCGAGACCTCGCCGGTCTATTCTGACAATGCCGTCGGCAACATACGCAGCCTGTTTGAAAAAGTTATCAGCGAATCTGTTGAAAAGACCATTGAAAAAGAAATTATTGTGCAAAAAGGCGATTCCTTCATCTCTATTCTTAATGACCTCGGACTGTGTTACACCGAATCTCACAGAATTTATCAAGTTCTTAAAAAAGTTTACAACCCCACAAGTTTAAAAGTTGGACAGAAAATTTCAGTTACAACAAAAATTGATTCTCACAAGCATGAGCTTTTGAGTATTGAAAATATTACAATCGAACCCAAAATTGGCCTGCGTTATATCTTAAAGAAAAATGATAAAGCCCAATATGTGGCTTTAGAGATCAAAGATGAGCTGGTAGAAGAAGTCAACAGCGCCGCCGGTGTTATCAACGGAACGGTTTCGACCGCGCTTCGCGCTCAGGGCGTACCTTCCAAAATTGTAAACAATTTTATTAAAATTTTTGCTTATTCAGTTGATTTCCGCAGAGAAGTCCGTAAAGGCGACAGGTTTGAAATTGTTTTTGAAAACAATATCACTCCCGACGGAAAAGTCGTAAAATCCGGAGATATCTTGTATGCAGCACTTAAACTGCGCAAAACAAAGCTGGAACTTTATCGCTATACTGATGCAAACGGCACCGTCGGCTATTATAATGAAAAAGGCCAGGCTATGAAAAAGTTTCTGCATCGCAAGCCGATGTCTTATCAGCAGGCCAGAATTTCTTCGCCTTTCGGTAAGCGCAGACACCCTATTCACAAAGATATACGCATTCACTGGGGGGTTGACTACGCCGCCCCGAAAAATTCTTTAATTTATGCCGGCGGAGACGGTGTTGTTACCGTTGCAAAGTACAACGGCGGGTATGGCAATTACATCAAAATCAGACACAATTCCGAATATTCTACGGCTTACGGACATCTGAACAAGTTTGCCAAAGGCATTAAACCCGGTGTGCGCGTAAAACAAGGACAATTAATCGGGTATGTCGGCAGTACCGGAAGATCTACCGGCCCACACCTGCATTATGAAGTGATTCACAAAGGTCGGCGCGTTAATCCGACAACGATTAAAGCGGCAACGGGAGAAAATCTCGGCGGGAAGAATTTGCAAAAGTTCAAACGGATTGTTGCCGACATCAAACAATCTTATTCCAAGATGTTTGCTGAAAACGAATCCAAAAGTGTGCAGACAAAACTTTCACAACGCTAATTTTGCCGAACCTCGACTGTGTCAGTTTGCGCGCTATTCTGAGGCCAGCGGTACTCTGACGGAGATGTGACGGGAGAACGTGCTTTGAAGCATTATCTACCTGCTCGCACAGGCAGCATTATGGCCGAACCATAAAAAACCCCGCCAAGACTGAACTATACCCCTAGAAGGAAGGAAGGGAGGGAGTATGTAAGACATCAATCCCATTTTTTATCACTCATATACAACCTTCAAATTTGTAAATTGCTAATAAAAGCCGAAAGGACAACTACTCGCAGCTTAAATGCTGAGTTATGATCTTGTTGGAGTTGTTTATTTTGTAACCAGAGAAGCGCGGGGTACCGCCGGAGGCTCGACAACTAGCGTGCATATCACTACAATCAAGGTCTTTCCAATAATCCTTACATCCATAGTACGTTGTTCCAGCGATATCATCACAGCACAAACCGTTCGTTGGCGCAGGATTATAACATGCACCATCATAACACTTCTGCACGATCAAGCACTTGCTGCTGCCGCAGGCCTCGTAATAAGCCGTGCCATTTTTCGTACAGGCCTTGTCGCCCACGTTTTTACACTGCGAGTCGCAGGTTGCT